>JASBUD010000283.1 GCA_030148105.1 Microbacterium sp.
GCACACGCGGGTTCCGCACCGCGGCGCGCAGCCGCGACGGACGCGCGGGCAGCGGGGGGCGGGGCGGGATCGACGGATGCCGCGCCACCGGCGCCGCGGCGACGCCGAGCCGACCGCTGTTGACGTGCCGGTCCGCGGCGGCCGGCGCCGGCACATCCGCGGCGGCAGCGCGCGAGGGCACGGGCGCACCCGAAGCGCCGGGCAACGGCGGGCGCGGCGGGATCGACCCCGCCGGTGTGTTCGACTGTGCGTTCACGCGACTCCTCACCCTCGGACGCCGCGTCACTGCCGCTGAAGAATGTCCGCGCCGAGCGGCACCGGACTGATTCACGGCATGATACCGGGACCCGCCCGTGCTAGAGATGACAGCAACGTCCTACCCCCGGAGGAGTCCTCGTGTCCGCGACGCGCCCGCGAACCCGCACCGACCGGCGCCGCGGCGTGCTCATCGCCGGCATCGCGGTGGGGGCGGTCCTCCTCATCGTCGCGGTGGTCGCCGTCGTCATCGCGGTCCTGCCTAAGCCCGCGGCCGCAGGCCCGGCACCCGGGGCGACGCTGCTCGTCGCCGCCGACACCGCCGCGGCCGCGGCATCCGATTCCGGCTCCGCCGCCGCCCGCGAGGCGGCCGCGTATCTGGCCGCGCAGCCGACCGCGGTGTGGCTGACCCCCGAGGAGTTCGGCGTCGGTGAGGTGGGCCCTGCCGTCACCGCCCTCGCCGACGAGGCGCGGCGGCAGTCGGCGATCCTCACGCTCGTGGTCTACGGCCTGCCCGAGCGCGATTGCGGGCAGTACTCGGCGGGCGGGCTGCCGCCCGAGGACTACCCGGTCTGGACGACCGAGATCGGCGAGGCGCTGCGCGCGGCATCCGATGTGCACACGATCGTCGTCCTCGAGCCCGACTCCCTCGCCCTCGCGCCGGAGTGCGGCAACGTCGACGAGCGCACCGCGCAGCTGCGCACGGCGATCGAGGACCTGCAGGCCGACGGCGTATGGGTCTACCTCGACGCCGGGCACTCGCACTGGCTCCCCGTCGACCAGATGGCCGACCTGCTGCGGCAGGCGGGCGTGCAGGACGCGCGCGGCTTCGCGACGAATGTGTCGAACTACTACGACTCGGATGCCGAGATCGATTACGCCCACCGCCTCTCCGACGCGCTCGGCGGATCGCATGCGGTCATCGACACGTCCCGCAACGGAGCGGGGTCGGACGGGCAGTGGTGCAACCCGCCGAAGCGCCTGGTCGGCGATGTCGGCGGCACGTTCGGCGACGACGTGGTCGATGTGAACCTGTGGATCAAGCCGCCGGGCGAGAGCGACGGCGAGTGCAACGGCGGACCCGCCGCCGGACAGTGGTGGCCGCAGAGTGCGATCGAGTTGACACGCGCGTCGCTTGAGTGACATATGCGTGTGAAAGAATCGCCTCTCCAGCACCACTCCAGTCGTCTTCGGACGGTCGTTTCCCTGCGACGCCACACGGCATCCGGAGCACCCGTACCGAACTCGGCACGACTGGAGTAAGTGAATGACCGAAACCACCGACAGCGGACGCACGGCGGTCATCGTCGAAGACGATGCCGAGCTCAGGCACCTGCTGGTGGACGTCCTGGAAGCAGCCGGATTCTCCACCGTCTCGGTCGGCAACGGCATCGACGGCATCCAGGCGGTGCTGTCGTATCAGCCGATGATCACGACGCTGGATGTCAACATGCCTGGGATCGACGGCATCGAGGCGGCGCGGCGCATCCGCGCCCACAGCGACACGTACATCGTGATGATCACGGCGATGGGCGACGAGGCGGATGTCGTCCTCGGACTCACCGCCGGCGCCGACGAGTACATCACGAAGCCCTTCCGTCCCCGCGAGTTCCGCGCGCGCATCGACGCGATGCTGCGCCGGGGACGCGCGGCGGCTCCCGCCGCGCCGGTGCGCACGCAGGAGAGCGCAGGTCCGTCGTTCCCGTCGGCGCGCCCCGCCCCGACACCCGTCGCGGCGCCCGCCCCCGCGGCGGCTCCCGCCGCTCCGCAGGAGCTCATCGTGCACGAGGCGGGCGCCACCGGCACGGGCGCGCTCGAGCTGCACAACGGCGAGGGCCAGTGGCTCGCGCACCGCAACCTCCGCCTCGACCTCGACAGCCGCATCGTGCTGATCGACGACACCGAGGTCGATCTGACCCGCACCGAGTTCGACCTGCTCGCCGCGCTGCTGGAATCCCGCCGGCGCGTGCGCAGCAAGGCCGACCTCACGCTGCTCCTGCGCGGCGAGTCGTACGTCACGACGTATTTCGTCGGGGATGCCGACAAGCGGGCGGTCGAGGCGCACATGACGAACCTCCGCCGCAAAATCGGCGACAACCCCGCACAGCCTCGATTCATCGAGACCGTGCGGGGTGTCGGGTACCGCCTCACATCTGAGGTCACTCCTCCCCCGGCGTGACCTTCGGATCGCGCTCCCCAGCTGTGTATCCGAGTGAGTGAGGGGTCCTGAGCCGTTCGGGCGACTCAGACCTTGTATCCGTGCTGGCGACGGACGAGCTTGGTGAACATCAGGAGCGTCTGCAGGACGGTCACGACACCGACGATCGGCCAGCCGATCCAGAGGATCGTGGACTGCACGACCGGGCCGAGCATCATCCAGATGACCGCGACGGCGACCATGACGGCGATCGCGACGATGAGGGGCACCCAGTGGCCGTTGCCGCCGCCCTTCTCCGCCTTCGCCTGCGCCGCCCAGTTGTCGACCTTCTTCTTGGAGAGGAAGCTCGACCAGGCGCGGGTGAAGTGCGACAGCCGGATCCACATATAGATCTCGGCAGGCGCGATCAGCAGCGCGAACAGGATGTCCTTGCGGGTGCGGCTCTGCATCGTCATCGCCATGCGCAGGTTCAGCAGCACCGCCATCCCGATCGGGATGAGCCAGACCGGCGAGAACACGAACGCGCCGATCGACAGCGACGCGGCCAGCAGGAGCAGGAACGCGACGCGCACGAACAGGTTCGTGAGCATGCCGAAGTTCTCGGCCCACCGGATCCGCAGGTTCGGGTGCAGCGGCTGGCCCTTCGTGTCGCCCCGCTGCCCCGGCCACATCAGCTCGATCGCGCCGTAGGTCCACTTGACCTGCTGCGCGTCCAGCGCCCGCAGCGTCGTCATCCCACCGACGTCGGCGCGGGCGGCCGGGCTGATCTTCGTCAGGTACCCGGCGCTCTTGATCTGCAGAGAGAGCAGCGAGTCCTCCACCTCGCTGTCCTTGACCCACGGCGTGGACTGGTGGTTCTGTTCCATGACCTCGCGCAAGGCATGGGTGGAGAACACCGAGAACTGTCCGCCGAGCACGGCCATGTTGCGGCCGCGCAGCAGGTTCTGCAGGTTGAAGGCGGCGAACTGCGAGCGCTGGCCGCTGATGAGGAACGAGGCGAGCCCCTTGAAGGGCTTGTTGTCGATCGAGTAGATCGCCGAGATGCCGCCGATGCGGCTGTCGCCGATGATCTCGGTTTCGAGGTACTCCACGGCGTGCTCTTCGGCGATCGTGTCGCCGTCGACGCCCAGGAGGTAGTCGTAGCCCTCGACGAGGGCGTAGCCGTAGTTGAGCGCGCCGACCTTCTTGTCGGGGTTCTTGCCGATGTCGTGGACGAAGACCTCTGTGAACTGCTCGCCGAGCTCGGTCGTGATCTCGTGCGCGCCGGCGTACTGCGAGGCGATCTGCACCGTC
>JASBUD010000286.1 GCA_030148105.1 Microbacterium sp.
TCGCGCGCGGCGCGGAACATCGCCTCATCGCCGATGTGCATCATGTCGTCGATCACACCGACATCGCCCAGGGTCACGACACGCACGCAGAAGCTCCTCAGACTATTCGGGGGGAACCAGTACACGCTAGTCCACCCGGGACGTCTTCCCGCCGGGCTACCATCGAACGCCCGCCCGCTTGTCGTCGGCGCGGAGGACAGGACCGTGAATGGGCGTTCAGACTGCTCTGGATGCGGTGCGCGACGCGCCCGGAATCGTCGAGGCGATGCGACTCGCCGACGACCTCGCCTTCGAGGCGGGTCGGGACCCGGGGGTGCGCACCCTGCGGATCCTCGCGTCGGCGCTCAACGGCGACGATCAGGTCGCCGCGATCGCCGCGGTGCACGCGCTCGCGGAGATCTTCGACGAGCAGGCCGCGCGCATGCTCACCGCGCTGCTCTCCGACGAGCGCGCCACGATCCGCGAGCACGCGGCGTGGGCGCTCGGTTCGGTCCTGCCCCGTTTCGACGCGATGAGCAGACTCATCGCCCTGGTCGCCGCGGGCGGCTTCACCGGCATGCTCGCGCAGCGCACGCTGGAGAAGTGGTCGTCGACCGCGGCCGAGACCCTGGCCGTCGCGCTCGAGACGGCGCTGCTGGGCGAGCGTGAGCCTTCGACCCGCGCGCGGCTCACCGAGACGCTCGGGCTCGTCCGGCACGCGATCGCCACGCGGCCGCTGCTGGAACTCGCCGCCGACCGCGCCGAACACGAAGAGGTCCGGGTGGCGGCGATCGCCGCGCTCGGACAGCGCCGCGGGGCGCCGGCGATCCCCGCGCTGCTCGAAGACCTCGTCAGCGGCGACGGGCGGATCGCCGAAGTCGCGCGGCTCGCGCTCATCGACCTGGATGCCGTCCCCCACCCGCGCGTCGCCCGCGCGGACGGCCTCACGGTCGGGCAGCTCTTCCTGCACGCCGACATCGACCCCGCTCTCGCGTCGGTCGGCGCCGGGGACAACGGCGGCATCGCGACGCTTCTCGTGCGCCTGGGCGACGCGCTCGTGGCCGATCCCACCACGGGGGTCGACCGCGTGATCACGCTGTCGCGCGGCCCGGTTCCGCAGGCCGCCGAGGACCTGCTCGAGATCGGCTCCGCGACGTCGGGCCACGTGTACGGGCGTGTTCCGCTGCTGCCGCAGCCGGTCCCGTCGGCAGCCGCCTGGCCCCTCCGCGTCACCGCGCGGCGCGGCATCCGTCGCATCCTCCGCGCCGCGGCGCCCGTCGATCTCCTCCACCTGCGGATGGCCGATGTCGGAAGCTTCGCCGCCGCCGACGTCGCCCGCGAGCTCGGCATCCCGACGGTCTTCACCGTCGCGCCCGACCCGCACGCCGTGATCCGCTCCCTCGACCGCTCGGGGGCGCTGACCCGCGAGCGGTTCGGAGAGGTGGATCTGGTCGAGCACTTCTGGTTCCGGGCGCGTCTGGTCACGAGCCTCGCGTCGAACGCCGCGCACACCGTGCTCTTCCCCCGCCCCGATCTGCAGCGGGACATGGCGCAGCTCGTCGGCATCGACATCACCGCGCACCCCGAGCGGCACACGATCGTGGCCGAGGGCGTCGACCTCGCGGTCGTCGACCGCGCCGCGGATGCCGCCCGCGCACACGCGGACGGCGGCGTCGCACCGGAGGCGATCGCCGCGCTTCGTGCGCTCGTCGAACAGCTCGCTCCCGAGCGGCGCGGCCTTCCGCTCATCGTGAGCCTCGGTCGCCTCCACCGTGTGAAGGGCATGGCGACCCTCGTCGAGGCGTGGGCGTCGGGACCGCTGCGCGATCGCGCGAACCTGGTGATCATCGGCGGCGAGCTCGAGCACCCGTCACTGGACGAACGCGAGCAGCTCGACCGCATCCACGCGGCCGTCCCGGACCCGTCGTCGGGACTCATCCTCGCCGGCCACCGCCCGAACGGCGTCGCGGCGTTCTGGCTCGCCGCCGCGCGGTTCGGGATGCCGGGCCTCAGCCCCGCGGGTGGCGTGTACGTGTGCGCGAGCGTGAAGGAGGAGTTCGGCATCGCGCTGCTCGAGGCGATGGCGACCGGCCTCATGGTGGTCGCCCCCGACGGTGGAGGACCTGCGACGTACGTGCAGGACGGCGTGACCGGCGTCCTCACCCAGACCTGGGATCCCGTCCGGCTCGAGGCCGGCGTCGCCTCCGCCCTCGATGCGGCTTCCCAACCCGACGAGGACCGGGTGCGGGCCGCGCACGACATGGTGCGCACGAAGTTCACGATCCAGGCGATGGCCACGGCGCTCGGACCGGTGTACCGCGGTGTCGCCGCCGAAGAAGAGGCCCTGATCCGCGCGGCGAACGCGGTCGACGGCGTCGCGCTCTCGTGAGGTGCGCGCGATGACCCTGCTCGTCATCAGTCCCGACTACGCCTCGCACCTTCTGCCGCTCGCGACGATCGCCACCGCGTGGCGGGATGCCGGCCACCGGGTCGTGGTCGCCACCGGGCCTGCCACCGACCCGATCGTGCGCGAGTTCGGCTTCGAGCGCCTCGACCTCCCCCTCGGTCGCGGGAGCAATGCGCGGGTCATCCGCGCGGAGGAGCAGCCCGCGGAGGAGTCCGACTCGCTGCGCGGGTTCTTCGACGCGACCCGCCGGGGCATGGTGCCGACGCTGCGCTACCAGGCCCGCGAGCGGCTCACCGACCTCATGTGGGAACCGGTGGATGCCGGCCGCCGTGTGCTCGCCGCGGTCGATGCGGTGCAGCCCGACGCGATCATCGTGGACCATCTGGCCTTCAGCGCGCGGCTCGCCCTGCAGACCGCCGGCATCCGTTACGCCGACGTCGTGCTCGGCCACCCGAGCGCCCTCCCGGTCGCCGGAGAGGTCTACGGGTATCCGCCGTTCTGGCCGACGGCGTTCGACCCCGACGAGGCCGAGCTGAGCGACCTGCGCACACTGTGCGAGGAAGTGTCCGCGCGCTTCACCGCGGAATGGAACCGCACGGCGCGCGCCCTGCGCCCCGATGCGCCGCTCACGGCCGACGCCTTCGGCGAGCACGGCGATCTCGTGCTCTACAACTATCCGGCCGCGCTGGCCGACGGCGACGGGCGCGCACTGCCTCCGCACGCGTTCCTCGGCTCGACCCGACGCGTCGAAGCGGTCGACGACGAGGTGGAGCGCTGGATCGCGGCGACCCCGGCGTTCGCGTACGTGAGCTTCGGGAGCTTCCTCTCGGTGCGCGGTGACGTCCTGCGTCGCGTCGCGGAAGCGCTGATCGAGATCGGGATGCCGGCGGCGATCGCCACCGGATCGACGCCGGTGTCCGAGCTCGGCGAGATCCCCGAGGGCTGGCTCGTCCGCGACTACCTGCCGCAGGTGCGACTCCTCTCGGCGGCGACGATCGCGGTCACCCACGGCGGCAACAACTCCGTCACCGAAGCGATCGGTCAGGGGGTGCCGCTTCTGGTCCTGCCGTTCTCCACCGACCAGTTCGCCGGTGCGGCGGCGATCGAGCGGACGGGTGCGGGAGCGGCGCTCGACCCGAATGCGGCATCCGTCACCGACCTCGTCACGGCGCTGCGCACCGTTCGCGAGCTCGCCGGTTCGCCCCTCCTGCGCGGGATCGCGCGGGAGCAGCAGCGGATGCCGGGCCCCGCGATCGCCTACGAGCTGCTGAGCGCGCCCGATCCGGCCACGAGCTGAGCCATCGCCTCACGGTCGCCCTCCGCGGCGCGGTAGCGCTCCATGAGCGCCGCGTTCGCGTCGTACCGTGCGCCGGCGCGAACCTCGGCCGCGTGGTGCAGCGCGTACACGTTGCCCTCGTGACGGACCGGCTCCGCGCCGAGCAGCGCGTTGTGCGCGAGGAACCACGCCGCGTCCTCGAAACCCCACCCGCGGAACCGTTCGTCCTGGCCTCCGTGCGACGCCCATGTGCGCGGCGTCGTCACGTACACGCCCGAGCACGCGCCGATCACGAGCTCGTAGTCGCACTCGGCGGCGGGCACACCGGCGCGCAGCTGCGCGTCGCCCTCGCGTCCGAGCCAGTGGTACTCGGTGTACGGCAGATGGACGAGCCCGCTCGTCCGCGCGGCGATCACCGCGGCGCGGAGGGGCTCGGGCTCGGGCAGCGTGTCGGCATCGCACACCACGACGACCTCGTCGGGATCGTGCGCGGCGATGCCCCGGTTGCGGCACGCGGCGAGCACGAAGACATCGTCTTCGGTGTCGATCGTCTGGATGCGGAACTCCGGCAGATGACGGGCGTACCAGTCCACGACGAAATCGAAAGCGGGCACCCGGGACGGCGCCGGTCGCCACGGGATGATGACGGTGACGGGATGGTCGAGCTGCGGCATCCCCCCAGCGTACGTCTGGGAGAATGAGGGGATGCCCTCAACGACTCCCGCCCTTCTCGTCCCCACCCCCGGCCAGGCCTTCGAGCGCGGCACGATCGAGCGCCGCGAGGTCGGCCCGCACGACGTGCGCCTCGACATCGCGTTCGCCGGCATCTGCCACTCCGACATCCATCAGGCTCGCGAGGAATGGGGTGCGGGCATCTTCCCGATGGTCCCGGGTCACGAGATCGCGGGCATCGTCACCGAGGTCGGCTCCGAGGTGACCCGGCATGCCGTCGGCGACCGCGTCGGCATCGGCTGTTTCGTCGATTCGTGCCGCGAATGCGAGAACTGCCTGGCCGGCGAGGAGCAGTTCTGCCTCAAGGGCAACGTCGCGACCTACAACGGCCGTCAGTACGACGGCACCCCCACGTACGGCGGGTACAGCACCGAGATCGTCGCGGACGAGAACTACGTGCTCCGCATCCCGGACGGCATCGCCCTCGATGTCGCCGCCCCCCTGCTGTGCGCCGGCATCACGACGTACTCGCCGCTGCGCCATTGGGGCGCCGGCCCCGGCAAGCGCGTCGCCGTGATCGGCATGGGCGGCCTCGGCCACATGGCCGTGCAGATCGCCCACGCGATGGGTGCGCACGTGACCGTCCTCTCGCGCACGCTCGCCAAGAAGGAGGAGGGACTCGCTCTCGGCGCCGACGACTATGTCGCGACCGACCCCGAGGGCACCGGCGACGCCGGCGCGCTGAAGGAGCTGCGCGGTCGTTTCGACCTCATCATCAACACCGTCTCGGCCGACATCCCCGTCGACCGCTACCTGCAGACGCTGCGCCTGAACGGCGCGCTCGTGTTCGTCGGCCTGCCCGAGAAGCCGCAGACGTTCCGGGTGTTCTCGCTCGTGGGCGGTCGGCGCTCACTCGCCGGCTCCAACATCGGCGGCATCCGCGAGACGCAGGAGATGCTCGACTTCTGCGCCGAGCACGGCATCGCCTCGGTGATCGAGACGATCAGCGCCGACGAGGTGACCGAGGCGTACGACCGGGTCGTGCGCGGCGACGTGCGCTACCGGTTCGTGATCGACACCGCGACGATCCCCGCCTGACCGGCCGCGCACGACCCGTGCGCGTGCCCGGCGACTGCTGAGCGGTACCGATGGGGTCCGAACCTGCCGGCGCGGACGACATCGGTCACAGCCAGCAGTCTTTCGGCACACAGCGACGCCGAATGGACAGCTGGCCGGCGGTCCTTAACCGCGCAGAGCCAGGGCGAACGGCAGGACGGCCTCGGCGCCGGCGAGGCGCAGCTCGCGCGCGGCGAC
>JASBUD010000304.1 GCA_030148105.1 Microbacterium sp.
GCTCGGCGCCCTCGAGGGCGTGATCATGGTGTGCGCGCTGTGGTGGACATGGGTCTCGACGACGTGGGTGACGAACTGGCTCGATCCGGTCAAACTCCCGGTGCGCGGCGCGGTGGTCGCCCTCGCGTTCGTCTCGTTCGTGATGAGCGTCGCGATCGCGGAGGCCTTCGGCGATCGGGCGTGGACGTTCGCGGTCGCCTACGTCGTGCTCCAGCTCGGCCGGACCGCGTTCATGGTCTGGGCGACGCGGCGGCACGGCGCGGCGGTTTCGCAGGACTTCACGCGCATCCTCGTCTGGCTCTCGGCGGGTGCCGTGCTGTGGATCGGCGGCGCGCTGGCTCCCCTGTCGCTGCAGCTGCCGCTCTGGGCCGCAGCGCTCGGCGTCGAGCTGGTCGGGACGATGCTGGGGTACCCGGTGCCCGGCCGCGGGCGCGTGGATCTGGCCGCGTGGGACGTCTCGGGTCCGCACATCGCGGAGCGCACCGCCCTGTTCGTGCTGATCGCGCTCGGCGAGGGGCTCCTGGTCACCGGCTTCGCGTTCGTCGCCACGGAGTCCTCGCCCGAGAGCATCGCCGCGATGATCGCGGCATTCGTCGCGGCGGCATCCGCGTGGTGGATCTATTTCGATCACGGCGAGCGCATCGGCGCGGAGGCGATCGACGCGTCGCCCGCGCCCGGTCGTCTCGTGCGGACGGCCTACACCTGGATCCACCTCGCGATCGTGGCGGGGATCGTCCTGCTGAGCGTCGGCGACAAAGAGGCCCTCGGCCACCCGCACGAGCACGATGTGCCCGCGACCGTGGTCACCCTCGGCGGACCTCTCCTGTTCCTCGTGGGGACGCTCCTGTTCCGCCGGGTGCTCGAGCATCGATGGGTCCGTGCGCAGATCGCGGGCCTGGTCGGCATCCTGCTGCTCATCCCGGCCGCCCTCGTCCTCGACGCCCTCGGCGAGTCCCTCGCCGTCGCCGCGGTACTCGCACTCACCGCAGCGGCCGAGACCGTCGCCCGCGTACGACGGGGGCGGCGCGCCGGCGGCTGAGGTCCGGGGGCTGACCCTTCGCTGGACACAATGCGCGGCATCCGCGCTTCACGGACCGCAGATCAGGTCCACCGAGCGGCCGCACTCCGGCTTCGGTGGGCGGAATTCGCCCCTTCGGTCGCGAGTGCGCAGCACATGGCGTCCACCGAACTCCGGGCCATTCCTCCCCAACTCCCGTGCCGCTGCGGTTTCTGCACCGCTTCGTCCGGCTCGCCCCGATGGGGCCGGCCCAGGGGAAGGGTGAGGGGATGCCGCGCCGCCCGTCACCGCTTCCCCCACCGCTCGGCAACACATTCTCGGTGCGCGCAGCGCGCGAGGCCGGCGTGACCGGCGCGCGCCTCCGCGCGCGAGACCTGGAGTCGCCCTTCAGCGGAGTGCGACGTCTGCGAGCGCCGGACGAGGTTCCGCAGGACCACGACGACTCCCCGACGGCAGCGTACGCACGGATCGCGACTGCCCGGCTGGTATCGACAGCGCACGCGTACGGCACGGTGATGTCCGAAGAGGCGTTCTTCTGCCACGTCACCGCCGCCGCGATCTGGGGCCTGCCGCTGCCGTTGCGCGTGCTCCGCATGGAATCCCGATCGAGTCCGACCGGCACGCGGGGTGAGCGGCCGATCGATGTGGGCGTCCGCCTTCCACGGCGCGGCCCACGCGTCTCCGGCGTCCGGACACATCGGCTCGCCGGGGAGCTGCTGTCTGTGCGCGAGGTCGGCGGACGGCGCGTCACGAGTCCGGCCACCACCTGGGCCCAGCTCGCGGAGGAGCTGACCGTGGACGAGCTGATCATCGTCGGCGATGCGATCGTGCACCAGCCCCGCGGCAGGAACGCGATCAAGGGCGCGCCCGGTTCGGGTCTGGCGACACTCGATCAGCTCGCCGCGGCGGCGACCGCGGGCAGGAGAACCGGGGTGGAGAAGCTCCGCCGGGCGCTTCCCCACATCCGGGCCGGGAGCATGTCACCGCCGGAGACGCAGCTCCGTCTCGCCGCGACCCGAGCGGGGTTACCCGAACCGGCGCTCGACTTCGACGTCCTCGATCCGAGCGGTGCGATGATCGGCTTCACAGAGCTCGCGTATCCCCGATGGATGATCCTCATCGAGTTCGAAGGAGACCACCATCGTGTGAGTCGTGCCCAGTGGGACCGCGACATCGAGAAGCACGCCCGCTGCGTCGAGCTCGGCTGGAACGTTCTGCGGTTCACCGGCCGGCATGTCTACCCGACCCCGGAGCCGGCCGTCGCGAGGATCCGCGCCGCGCTCGTGCGCGCGGGATGGCGCCCCGGACCGGAGCCGCGCACCGCGCGTTGACTCGGTGGACGGCATCCGTCGACACGGCGCCGACGTCAACGCACAATGCGTCCACTTGCGCCCTGCACCGCGAACTCGGTGGACACCATCCGAGGCGACCGCCCGATGGATGCGACGCATCCGGCCCACCGAACGTCTATCGCTCAGCACTCGATGACGTTCACCGCGAGGCCGCCCTCGCTGGTCTCCTTGTACTTCGTGGACATGTCGATCCCGGTCTGACGCATCGTCTCGACGACGGCGTCGAGCGAGACGTAGTGACTGCCGTCGCCGCGCAGCGCGAGGCGAGCGGCGGTCACGGCCGTCGACGCGGCGATCGCGTTGCGCTCGATGCACGGGATCTGCACGAGTCCGCCGACCGGATCGCACGTGAGCCCGAGGTGATGCTCCATCGCGATCTCGGCGGCGTTCTCGATCTGCCGGTTCGTGCCGCCCATCACCGCGGTGAGCCCGCCCGCCGCCATCGCGCACGCCGACCCGACCTCGGCCTGACACCCGCCCTCGGCGCCCGAGATCGACGCGTTCGCCTTGAACAGCGACCCCAGCGCGGTCGCCGTGAGGAGGAACCGACGGATGCCGCGCCGGCGGTTCGCCTCGGCGACGAGCTCTTCGTCCACGACGTCGGGAACCACCGGCCCGAGCTGCTGTCGGGCGGTGAAGCCGAGCAGGGCGCTTCCGACGAGCTCGCCGTGCGGCGTCACCGCGTTGCCGACACCCAGCCCGGAGTCGGCGAGGAAACGCCACCAGTACATCGCGACGGCGGGGAGGATGCCGGCCGCTCCGTTCGTGGGAGCGGTGACGACCCGCCCCCCGGCGGCATTCTCCTCGTTCACGGCGAGCGCGAACGCACCCAGCCACTCGCCCGGGAGCTCGCGGTGGCCGCCGGCCTCCGCGTCCTCGAGCTGCGCACGGATCGCGCCCGCGCGGCGTTTGACGCGCAGCATCCCGGGAAGCACGCCGTCCGAGTGCAGGCCCGCCTCCACGCACGCGGCCATGGTGTCCCAGATGCGGTCGAGGCCGTCGGCGATCTCCTCGTCCGACCGCAGCGCCTCCTCGTTCATGCGGGCGGCTTCGGCGATCGTGATGCCGCGCTCGTCGCACAGCGCGATGAGCGCTTCCGCACTGTCGAACGCGAGCGGATACGCGTGTGCGGCGACGCGCGGCGGCTCGCCCTCGCGCCGGATGAACCCGCCCCCGACGGAGTAGTAGGTGTCCGCCGCCAGGGGTGCGGCATCCGCCCCCCAGGCCTCGAGCGTCATCGCGTTGGGATGCCCGGGCAGGCGGGTGCGCGGGGCGAACGCGATGTCGGTCTTCTCGAACGGCACCGCGTGCGTGCCGGCCAACAGGAGCGATTCGCCCGCCGTCCAGTCGGTCCACGCCGCGCGGACCTCTGCGGGCTCGACGGTCTCGGGCGAGAGCCCGCGCAGGCCTGCGACGACCGCGTCGGGGGTGCCGTGTCCGATGCCGGTCGCGCCGAGCGACCCGTACAGGGTGCAGGTCACCCGTGTGACGCGATCGAGCAGTCGCGCCTCGCGCAGACGGGTCGCGAAATCGTGGGCCGCCCGCATGGGGCCGACCGTGTGGGAGCTCGAGGGTCCTACTCCGATGGAGAACAGCTCGAACGCCGAGACGTATGCGCTCACACGCTCCAGGCTACGCCGCCGGCTCCTCGACTACTGGATGCGCGCGACCTGGATGCGGACGAGCGTGTCCTCCTCGGGGTGCCGTGCGAGCAGCGCGTCGGCGACCCGGCCCGCCACGTCGCGCGCGGAGTCCTGCGCCGAGGCGGCGATGCGCGCCGTCACGGACGTGCCGCCGGACTCGGGACGCACGGATACGCTCGGCGTCGGTGCGGACGTGCCGGTCACCGCGGCGACGACTCTGCCGGAGACGAGGCCCAGCGTGCTCTGCGCGGGGAAGAGGCCGGCGACGCCGTCGACCGCGAGCACGGCCGCATCGTCCGTGAAATCCTCACCCGGGGCGGGAATGGGGTCGATCGTGCTCATCCTCGGTCCTTCAGGCTTTCGACGCCGTGGATGTCCTCCACGGTGACGTTGACGGCAGTGACGTTCAGGTCGGTGTGCTGGGCGAGGACCCGGCGGACGAGTTCCTGCAACGTCGCGGAGAGTTCCTGCATCGGCATCCCCCACGCGACGCTCGCGCTGAGGCGGATCTCCACCGGGGCTCCGGGCTCCTCGGCGTCGCCGATGATCTCGGTGCGGCCGACGTACAGTCCGTCGATCGTGTCGCCCGTCGCGCGCAGCAGCGAACGCACCGCCCCCTCGGTCACCGTGATGTGCACCCGGGGGTCGGGATGCCGGATCGGGAACTCGCGGCCGGCGCGCAGCTCGGTGCGCACGGTGTCCATGATCGCGGCGAACCAGCTCTCGGGCGGCGCGGGCAGCTGGGCGGCGTCTTCGCTGATGAGGTCACGCGACAGGACACCGACGCGGGTCAGGGCATCGAGGGCGTTCAGGCACGAGGGGCATTCCTCGATCGACGGATCGCGCGGGACCCGCCCGCGATCGAGGTAGTCACTGAGCTCTTCGAGCGTCTTGCCGCAGTCGAGGACCGGGGCGTCGAAATCGCTCATCGCCATTCCTCCATTCGGATCATGATGCTCGTTCTGGCTCGCGCCAGGTTTCCGCGGACGGTGCTGACCGGGAGATCGAGTTCTGCCGCGATCTCGTGGTAGCTCATGTCCGCCACTTCCCGGAGCAGCCAACACCGCCGCTGCCCTTCCGGCAGCTCATCCAGTGCGAGCGACAGCGCGTGCAGCTGGGCGTTGCGCACTGCTCGCGATTCGGGCTGCGTATCGGCCGAAACCGCGACGTCGAAACCTTCCAGCGCGGCCTCCGAGGGCCTTCTCTTCACCTGCAGGAGCGCCTCTCGGCTGGCGATCCTCATCAACCAGGCTCTCACAGCCGAGCCGTCGCGCAAGGTGGGGAGCTGTTTCCACGCCACCAGGAACGCGTCCTGCACCACGTCGTCCGCCGCCGAGAGCGACCCGACGATCCGCGAGACGTAGGCGCGCATGAGGGGCGAGTGCCTCCGCACGAGCTCGCCGAAGGCATCGGCATCCTGATCCACCGCCCGCTCGACCAGGATCTGGTCGGAGATCTCGCCCAAAGACGCGGTTTCCCACGTTCCTCCACCGGCCACCAAGATTCCCCCGAAACTTTTTTGTGACGTTTTCGTGCGCACGTGCCTCTTATCTGTAAAGCGAACGTAACGCTTCCGGATGCGGCCACGCAGGTGGTTGCCTCCGGTCCATCGAACGAGATAAGGAAACGAAAATGGCTTCCGAGAACCAGAACACCGAGAAGGTCACCACTCCCGCCGAGAAGGGTCTGCCCGCGGCGCGCGTGGACCGCAGCTTCGCCTCGACCCGCATCCCCGCGGACGCGAACGCCGCCGGCCGCACCACGATCGCCGACGGCGTCGTGGCCAAGGTCGCCGGGATCGCCGCCCGTGAGGTCCCGGGTGTCTACGCCCTCGGCGGCGGCGGCGCGCGCGCGCTGGGCGCGATCCGCGACGTGATCAACGCGACCGATCTGACGCAGGGCGTCAAGGTCGAGGTGGGCGAGACGCAGGCCGCCGCCGATCTCACGATCGTCGTCGAGTACCCGGCCGCCATCCAGGAGGTCGCGTCGAACGTGCGCGCCGCCGTCGCCGGCGCCATC
>JASBUD010000009.1 GCA_030148105.1 Microbacterium sp.
CGTTCTCGAGGTAGCGGATGCCGCCGTGGATCATGTGCGAGGACGCACTGGAGGCGCCGGCGACGAAGTCGTCACGCTCAACGAGAACGACCTTCACGCCCTGGAACGCCAGGTCGCGGAACGTCGCGATGCCGTTGATGCCGCCTCCGATGATGACGACCTCGGCGGTCGGATCCGCGGCGATCGCCCGAACCGTCTCGCGTGCGGCGCCGGTGTCGTGGCTCGTCATGACGTCCCCCTTCGCAGTGTTGCGCGTGGTGCCGCTTGCGCGGCGGCGCACCATGTGGATGAATACATACTCACGCCCTCCGAACGGAGGTGCAATTCGATTGCACATATGTGCAGAGGGACGATCGAGATGCCGAACCGCCCGCCCGCCGATCACGCCCTCCCGGTCCGCACCCGGGATGCGTTGCGCGCCGCCCAGCTCTACTACATGCAGGACCTCACGATGGAGGCGATCGCGCACGAACTGTCGACCTCCCGATCCTCGGTCTCGCGCCTGCTGAGTCACGCACGCGAGAGCGGAGTGGTGGAGATCCTGATCCATTCACCGTTGGAGGGGCCCACCCGGCTCGAACAGGAGATCCGCGAGCGGCACGGCGTGACCGCCCATGTCGTCCCGGTCCCCGATCAGACCAGCGATGTCGAGCGGCTCGATCGCGTCGCGATGACCGCGGCGCGACTGCTGTCAGGGTGGGTGGACTCCAATCAGCGCATCGGGATCGCCTGGGGTTCCACGATCGGGGCGGTGAGCAGGCACCTCCCTCAGCGCAGCACTCACAACACCGAGATCGTCCAGCTCAACGGCGCAGGGAACATGCGCACCACGGGCATCATGTACGCCAGCGAGCTGCTGACCCGATTCGGCGCGGCGTTCGACGCGCCGGTCCATCAGTTCCCGGTGCCGGCGTTCTTCGACGACCCCGAGACGAAGCGCGCGTTCTGGCGCGAGCGGTCGATCCGGCCGGTGCTCGAGTTGCAGGCGAGCCTGGATCTCGCCGTCTTCGGCGTCGGATCCCCGTTCGCCGAAGTGCCCAGCCACGTCTACCAGGGCGGCTACCTCGACCGCGCCGATTACCGGGTGCTCAGCGAGCACGGAGTCGTCGGCGATGTGGCGACGGTGTTCTACCGCGCGGACGGCTCCAGCGACGGCATCCCCGTGAACGATCGTGCGACCGGCCCCGACTTCGACACCCTGCGCCGCACTCCCCGGCGCGTCGGCATCGTCGCGGGACGCGCGAAGGTGCCCGGGCTGCGAGGGGCGCTCCGGGCGGGGTTGATCACCGATCTCATCGTGGACGAGTCCACCGCCCGGGAGCTGGCCGGCACCGCGTCACACCGGGTCACGGAATGAATCGCGCGCGAAGGCGTTGACTACACTCGAGTGCAGTACGTGCTCCGGGGTCGGTGAGAATCCGAACCGGCGGTGACAGTCCGCGAGCTGAGGGATCGGCATCCGATCAGGGTGTCCCCGAGGTTGATCCGGTGGAATTCCGGAACCGACGGTGATGTGGCGTGAGAACGCTGCGAGTCCGGATGGGAGGCAGCACGAGCGGCGCAGGCATGCGCCGCCGTTCGCGATCCCCGGAGCCTGGACGAAGGATTCGGATGTCGGTGAATGCTGCGGAGCGTGGCGCGATGGAACGCGCCCTCCGGATCGCGAGGAACGGACCGCGCGGGGTGAACCCGCAGGTCGGTGCCGTGATCCTCTCCGCCGACGGCGATGTGCTCGCCGAGGGGTGGCACCGCGGTGCCGGGACCGCGCACGCCGAGGTCGATGCGCTGTCGCAGCTGCCCGCGGGCGGCGCCGAAGGCGCGACGGCCGTCGTGACGCTCGAGCCGTGCAACCACACCGGCCGGACCGGTCCGTGCGCCGAGGCCCTGCTCGCGGCGGGAGTCGCGCGCGTCGTCTACGCACTCCCGGACCCCAACGCGGAGTCTTCCGGTGGCGGGGAACGCCTGCGGAGAGCGGGGGTCGACGTGGAGCAGGGGCTGCTCGAAGGGCCGGCGACAGAGCTCCTCGAGTCGTGGCTGACCGTGCAGCGCCTGGGGCGCCCTCACGTGAGCGTCAAGTGGGCCCAGAGCCTGGACGGTCGCGCGGCCGCCGCCGACGGCACGAGCAAGTGGATCACGGGCGGTGCGGCACGGGCGGACGTGCACCGTCGCCGGGCGGATGCCGACGCGATCGTCGCCGGCATCGGCACGGTGCTGGCAGATGACCCCGCACTGACCGCGCGGCAGCCCGACGGCTCGTTGTACGACGATCAGCCGCTCCCCGTCGTGCTCGGGGCGCGCCCCGTGCCCGAGGGCGCCGCGGTCGTCCGCCATCCGCGCCGTTTCGTCCAGTACCCGGGCTCGGACATCTCCGGCCTCCTGAAGGATCTGCGCGAGCGCGGCGTGCAGCGCGTGTTCGTCGAGGGCGGCCCCACGGTGGCCAGCGCGTTCCTGCGCGAGGGGCTCGCCGACGAGGTGCTGGTCTACATCGCACCGACCTTGCTCGGTGCCGGATCCGACGGGGCCGACCGCCCGGCTCTGCGCTCCGTCGGAGTCGACACGATCACGCAGCAGCGACGTCTGCACATCGACGCCGTCCAGACCCTCGGCGATGACCTTCTGGTGATCGCCCGTCCCATCACGAAAGAGGACTGACAGATGTTCACCGGAATCGTCGAAGAGATCGGCGAAGTCACCGCCGTCGCACCGTCAGGTGACGGCGTGCGCCTGACCGTCCGCGCGCCGAAGGCGGTGTCGGATGCCGGGCACGGCGACTCGATCGCCGTGAGCGGCGTGTGCCTCACCGTCATCGACCAAGGGCCGGATTGGTTCACTGCCGACGTGATGCAGCAGACGCTCGCGATGTCGACCCTCGACGGGGTCGCGGAAGGGCGCCGGGTCAACCTCGAGCGCGCGACCGCGGCACACGGGCGGCTGGGCGGACACATCGTCCAGGGCCACATCGACGGCACCGGCGAGCTGCTCGAGGTGCGACCCGGAGAGCAGTGGCGGGTGCTGCGCATCTCGCTTCCCCCCGCGCTGGCACCGCTCGTCGTCGACAAGGGCTCGATCGCCGTGGACGGCGTCTCCCTCACGGTGAGCGCCGTGAGCGCCCCCGACGCACCGTCCGCCTGGTTCGAGGTCTCGCTGATCCCCGAGACTCTCGCCGCCACCACACTCGGCGCACGCTCCCCCGGCGACCGCGTGAACCTCGAGACCGACATCCTGGCGCGACACGTGCAGCGCCTCCTCGCCTTCGCCCCGCACGACCCCACCACAGAAGGAGGCTCGCGATGAGCCTTGCATCCATCACCGACGCGCTGGAAGCCCTGCGCGCCGGGAAGCCCGTCATCGTCGCCGACGACGAGAACCGCGAGAACGAGGGCGACGTCGTCCTGTCCGCCGAACTCGCCACCCCCGAGTGGATCGCCTGGACCGTGCGCTGGTCAAGCGGCTTCATCTGCGCACCGATGCCCGCGGAGTGGGCGGACCGGCTCGACCTCCCGCCCATGGTCGAAGTGAACGAGGATGCCCGCGGGACCGCGTACACCGTGAGCGTGGATGCCGCAGACCGGGTCTCGACGGGGATCAGCGCCTCCGACCGCGCGCACACCCTCAACGTCCTCGCCGATGCGACCTCCACGCCGACGAGCGTGATCCGCCCGGGCCACATCCTGCCGCTGCGCGCGGTCGACGGCGGCGTGCGCGAACGCGGCGGTCACACGGAGGCCGCGGTCGAGCTCATGCGCCTCGCAGGGCTCTCCCCCGTCGGAGCGATCGCCGAGGTCGTGGCCGAGGACGGTTCGATGATGCGGCTACCCGGGCTCATCGAGCTCGGCGAGCGCGACGGCGTGCCGGTCATCACGATCGAGCAGCTCGTCGCGCACCTGGACGAGCACGACCCCGTCGCGGCGCCGGCGCACGCCGCGCACCGTCGTCGGGTGAGCCTCCGGGCCGAGGCCAAGGTGCCGACCTCGCACGGCGAGTTTCGCTTCCTGGCGTACAAGGACCGCATCACCGGGACGGACCACCTCGCGATCGTGTCGGGCGAACTCGGCGACGCGCCGCTCGTGCGCGTGCACTCCGAGTGCCTCACCGGCGAAGCGTTCGGCTCGCTCAAGTGCGAGTGCGGCCCTCAGCTCGAGGCTGCGCTGGACGCGATCGAGCAGGACGGCGGCGTGGTGATCTATATGCGCGGCCACGAAGGCCGCGGGATCGGCCTCATCAACAAGCTGCGCGCCTACAGCCTGCAGGAGCGCGGCCTGGACACCGTCGACGCGAACCTCGCGCTGGGTCTGCCGGCGGACGCCCGCGACTACGCCGCCGCGGCCGGCATGCTCGCCGACCTGGGGGTGGAGAAGGTGCGCCTGCTCACCAACAACACCGACAAGGTCGCGCAGCTGCGCGAGCTCGGCCTCGAGATCGTCGAGCAGGTGCCGCTCCTGGTCGGGGTGGGGCCGAACAACCACCAGTACCTCTCCACGAAGCGGGATCGGATGGGGCACCTGATCGCCGAAGAGGACCTCGCCGACGCGCTCGCGCAGATGCACGAACCGACCACCACCCGAGGAGCAGAAGCATGAGCGGCAAGGGAGCGCCGATCGTCGGCGGCACGGACGGCACCGGACTCGAGGTCGTGATCGTCGCCGGCACGTGGCATGACGTGATCACGGACGGGCTGATCGCGGGTGCGCAGCGCACGCTGGACGCCGCCGGCGCCACGTGGCAGCTCGTCCGCGTCCCCGGCTCGTTCGAGCTCGCGGTCGCGGCGCAAGCGGCCCTCGCCGCGGGCGCCGACGCGGTCGTCGCGCTCGGCGTGATCATCCGGGGCGGGACGCCGCACTTCGAGTACGTGTCGTCGGCCACCACCGACGGGCTCACGCGCGTCGCGCTCGACGCCGGCAAGCCCGTGGGCTTCGGCGTCCTCACGCTCGACGATGAGCAGCAGGGCCTGGACCGCGCGGGGCTGCCCGGCTCGCACGAGGACAAGGGCGCGGAGGCCGCCGACGCTGCCGTGCGCACGGCGCTCGTGCTCCGCACCCTTCGCTCCCAGGCCTGACCCTGCGCCTCCTGCGAGAGGCGCCCCGGCCCGGTCCTGCTCCCCCGCGAGAGGGCAGTTCTGTAGGGCGACACGCCAGTCGACGAGTGCATTCGTGCCCTCTCGCGAGCGGCCGTGAGGCGTGTCCGGCTGGCGGCGGGGCGCGGCGCGCAATAGCGTGCTGAGCATGGAACCCCTCGAAGTCCTCCGCCACATCGTCGTCTTCATCCACCTGATCGGCTTCGCGGTCCTTTTCGGAGCATGGGCAGTCGAGGTGTACAACAAGCGCGTGCACGTGACGCCGCTGATGAACATCGGCCTGCTGATCGCCGCGGTCGCCGGCCTCGCGTTGGCCGCGCCGTGGGGCATCTCGTACGACCTGAACTACGCGAAGATCGGCGTCAAGCTCGTCGTCCTGCTGATCATCGGCGCCTTCATCGGAATCGGCCTGGCCCGGCAGCGCAAGGGCGGAGCATGTCCGCCGGCGATCTTCTGGGGCATCGGCATCCTGACCCTGCTCAACGCGGGTCTCGCCGTCATCTGGCGCTGACGCTCCCGCGGCAGGCGGAGGACGCGGGCTAGACTCATCGCTCGTGTCCTCCCCCACCACAGCCCCGGCAAACCCCCGTTCCCGCGTCATCACGGCGAGCCTGGTCGGCACGACGATCGAGTTCTACGACTTCTACGTCTACGCGACGGCAGCGGTCCTGGTCTTCCCGATCCTCTTCTTCCCGACCGGCAACGACACGACAGCGCTGCTCGCCTCGTTCGGCGTCTTCGGCGCCGCCATGATCGCCCGCCCGCTGGGTGCGGTGATCTTCGGGCACTTCGGCGACAAGTTCGGCCGCAAGGCGACCCTGGTCGCGTCCCTGCTGACGATGGGCATCGCGACATTCCTCATCGGGTGCCTGCCGACGTTCGCGGACATCGGCTGGTGGGCGGCACTGCTCCTGCTGATCCTGCGCCTCGCCCAGGGCTTCGCCCTCGGCGGCGAGTGGTCCGGCGCGGCGCTGGTCGCGACCGAGAACGCTCCGGCGGGGAAGCGCGCCTGGTACGGCACGTTCCCGCAGCTGGGCGCCCCGCTCGGCTTCATCATCGCGAACTCGGTCTTCCTCGCGATCAACTTCCTCCTCCCCCACCCGGACGGTGCCGCCCAGCGTTCCGCCGACTTCCTGGCGTGGGGCTGGCGTGTGCCGTTCCTGTTCTCCGCGGTGATGGTCATCATCGGCCTCTGGGTGCGTCTGCAGCTCGTCGAGTCCGACACGTTCGTGAAGGCGGAGGAGAAGGGCGCGATCCGCAGGTTCCCGCTCGGCACGGTCTTCCGCAGGCACTGGTGGCACCTGATCCTCGGCACGTTCATCATGCTCGCGACCTACGTGCTGTTCTACCTGATGACGAACTTCACGCTGTCCTACGGTACGAAGGCCGCGGACCTGCAGACCGCCTCCGCCGCGGCGCAGGCCGCCGCCGAGGCCGCAGGCAAGCCGTTCGACGCGACGGCGTTCGCGGCTCAGTTCTATCCCGGCCTCGGCTTCGGGTACACGGACTTCGTCATCATGCAGATCATCGGTGTCGTCTTCTTCGGCATCTTCACGCTGCTCTCCGGCCCGATCGCCGACCGCATCGGCCGCCGGCGGCTCCTGCTGTGGGTGACAGGGCTGATCATCGTCTTCGGACTCACGTTCAACCTCTTCCTCCTGCCGCAGGCGGACCCCAAGTTCACCGGCGCCCTCACCCAGGCCTTCCTGATCTTCGGCTTCGTCCTCATGGGCTCCACGTTCGGCCCGATGGGTGCGGTGCTCCCCGAGCTCTTCCCGACCAACGTCCGGTACACCGGCTCGGCCGTGTCCTACAACGTCTCCTCGATCCTGGGCGCGGCGCTCGCCCCGATCGTCGCGGTGGCGCTCTGGGCGGGGACCGGCGGCAGCCCCTGGCTCGTCGGAATCTACCTCTCGGCGATGGGCGTGCTCACCTTCATTGCTCTGATCCTCGCCCCCGAGACGAAGGACGTCGACTACGACGCCGATCTGGGCGTGGGGGCGACTGCGTCGCTCTGACGCGGGCGGATGCCGCTGCCCGGCGTCCGCCGCGTGCAGGATCACGGAGATGTGCAGAATGACGGAGGCCGGACGCGACTTTCGTCCGTCATCCTGCACATCTCCGCAATCGTGCGCTCACTCCCGCCGCTCGTGCCGCACCGGGAGTACGTGCGCGGGGACGTCGGCGGCGTCCGGGAACTCGCAACGGAACGTGCCCTCGTAGCCCGAGAGGTACCCGAAGACCCGATTGCGAACCTCGAGCCGGATGCGGAAGACGCCGGCACCGTCGTCGTAGCTCTCGCGCAGCTCGGCCCGCCCGCTGAAGATCATCGGAAAGCGGAAGGAGAGCGGGCCTTCGTGGAACCGTTGCGCGCCCGACCTCAGCAGGAGGCTTCCGTCCGGCTCCGCCGTGAGTTCGAGGTCGACGGCGAGATGCTGGTGGGTACCGAGGTAATCGAGCACCCGACCGCTCGCACCGAGGATCATGGTCGCATCGAAGCGGTGCACGGCGCCCGGCATCCGGAAGTGCCGTACGAAAGTGACGGTTTCGCGTCCATAGGGGTCGCGATATGGGTGATTCTCGATCGTGAACGGCACGTCGGTACCGGTCTCGGGCACGAGGATGTTGCGGAACCGCCCGATCTGCAGGAACGGGACCGTCCACCACGGGCCGCGGCGGATGCGGCGCATCGTGCCACGGCCGACGCACGAGTACCCGGCGGCAAGCCCCACCCCGAACCTCCGCTGGAGCATCGGATGGAGGCGCTCGAAGTCGGCACCCATCGCGCGAGCGAAGATCGACGGAGCATCCGTCATGGCTGCACCAGAACGCCGAGTGTCGCGGGCGCATCGCTCATGATCGCGCCGCGGTGGACACGGTGACCGCAACGCGCGGCCCGCGGCCTGTCCCCGCGCCAGACCGCGAGCACCGACCGCAGCGGCCACCGCTCGGGCGGCGCGCCCCCTTCGGCCCAGATCCGCAGCCGATCGAAGCTCCACGCGGTGACCCAGCCGATCAGCGGCCTGACGATCAGATCGGCCACGCGGCCCCAGTTCGGGTCGTAGTCGTATCCGGTCGTGAAGACCACCCCGCCGGTGTCCTCGCGATAACGCCAGTATCCGCGTCCGGCGCCCAGGGGTGACAGCCGGCTGTCGGCGTCGAAGCGGAGTGCGGATGTGCGTGTGCCGTCGGGGCGGTCGCGCTCGCCGATCGTCGTGCCGGTACCCAAGATCGAGAGGGGGCCCACCCGTCGTTCGTAGCGGAACCGGATGCCGCCCCCGGCAAGCGGCTCGACCGGCGTGATCCGGCTGAAGCGCGCGTCCCATCTCGCGTGTCGGGCTGGATCCTGGGTGAGCTCCCACACACGATCCAGCGAGGCCTCGATGCGGATGCTGACGAAGATGGGACGAGGACCTCGCGTGCCCGGCCGGATCACGACAGCGAGCCGATCAGAGCGGGGAAGTACCAGAACCCGGCGATCGCAACCGGCACGGTGAGGGCGATCGTGCCCCACACGGTCATCGCACGGAGGAACCGCGCACCCTTCTGGGGCCGGCCGTACATGTTGAGGGACGACAGCGCGGCGGCCCCGGCGACGATGACCAGGCTGACGACGGGGGCCATGACGGTCGTGGGCACGACCGGAAGCGCAAGAATCGCCCACGCGGGCGGCGTTCCGGGCTCACCGTAGGCCATCAGCAGGCCGACGACGACGGATCCAGCGACGAGCGACGCGTTCACGACCGTCAGGACTCGGAACCAGCCGACGCTCCACAGCCCCACTTCGGCATCCGCCTCCGGCGCGATCGCTGCGCTCACGCGCGCACCTCAGCGACCAGGTCGAGAAGCTCGCGCAGCGGTTTGCGCAGCACGCGCACGCGGATCAACGGCAACGAGAGCTTCAGCAGGCGCAGCCCGCGGTCGAGCAGCCGCCGCGTGCGCTCGCGCCCCGGCGAGCCGTCATAGACCCAGAACAGCGCCAAAAGGAGGTGTGCCAGAACGAGGGCAGAAGGCAGATCCCGCTCGAGCTCGGCGGGGAGCCGATTCGCGGCGCCGGAAACGGCTTCGCGGAACAGCCCCACCACGATGTCGCGTGAAGGGGCCGATTCCCCTGACAGCGGGTTGAGTGAGGAGCGCGGCGACACAGCGGCTGAGAGGAACTCCGGCGCGAAACGATGGTACGGCTCGAGCTGGTCGAGCCCGGTGCGGAAGACGATCCCGAGGCGTTCCACGAGGTCGTCGGTCTGTCCGAGCAGCGGCTCCGCCGCATCGCGATGCGCCCGCTGAACCTCGAGGTAGAGCTCTTGCACCAGATCGTTCTTCGACGCGAAGTGGTAGTTCGTGGTGCCCACGGACACCCCCGCCTCCTGGGCGATCAGGCGGATCGTGGTGTGGTCGTAGCCGCGCTCACGGAACGACCGCAGCGCGATGTCGCGGATCGAGGAGCGAGTCCGTTCGCTCTTGGTGATGGGCGCACTCACGGAACTGAACATGTTCAGATCGTAGCCCGCAGACTGAACGTGTTCAAGAACGGGTGCACTTCGCGCAACGGGGCCGCGGTGCGGCATCCGCCACGCCCCGGTCCCGCGCGCGTCCAGGATCACGGAGATGTGCAGAATGACGGATGCCGGACGCGACTTTCGTCCGTCATCCTGCACATCTCCGCAATGGTGCGCGCGGATGCACGCGAAAAACTGCGACTGCGGATGCCGAACGCGGCGTCAGTCGAGGAAGAGCGCGCGCAGCCGCTTCGTGGTGAAGACGAGCCCGACGGCGATCATCACGACGTAGTACAGGACGTGCCAGAGCATGCCCCAGTACAGGGCTCCCGTGGTGAGCCCGCGGACGAGTTCGACCCCGTGCCACAGCGGGAAGATCTTCACGATCACCTGGATGAACTCCGGGTACACCGTGATCGGGTACAGCGTCGCGGAGAAAAGGAACATCGGGAGCAGTACGAAATTGATCCAGTCCATGTGCTGGAAGGCCTTCATGTAGCTCGTGACCGCCATGCCCAGGCTCGCGAAGCCGAAGGCGATCAGCAGAACGGCCGGAATCGCGAGAATCGCGGTCCACGCGAGATTCAGCCCGGCGATCTGCATGATGATCATGAAGCCGGTCGCATAGAGCAGCCCGCGCAGAAGGGCATAGAGGATCTCGCCCAGCGCGACATCGAGCGGGCCGAGCGAGGTGGACAGCATCCCCTCGTAGAGCTTGCCGTAGTTGAGCTTGAAGAACACGTTCCACGTCGAGTCGTAGATCGCACCGTTCATCGCCGAGACCGCGAGGAGCGCCGGGGCGATGAACGCGGCGTAGGAGACCTCCAGGCCGCTCGTGGTCTCCACGGTGCCGATGAGGGCGCCGAGCCCGATGCCCATCGAGAGGAGGTAGAACACCGGCTCGAAGAAGCCGGAGAGCACGACGACCCAGCTCGACGAGCGCGCGGCCAGGAGCCCGCGCTGCACGACGGCGGCGGGGTTCCCCGCCCACAGCGCGCGGACTCCGCCCGCGCGTCGGACGGGCGCGTTCTCGGTCACGGCGGTCACGCGGCCAGCCTCCGCTCGAACAGGCGCCGGGCGATCACGAAACCGCCGACGGTGAGCGCGATGAGGTACGCGAAGTGGACGAACAACAGGAGCGGTTCGATCGGGCGCCCGTACGTCAGCCACCGGCCGATCTCGGTCGCATGCCAGAGCGGCGAGATCCAGCCGATCCACTGCAGCCAGAGCGGTAGCGTCGCGAGCGGATAGAACGTGCCGGAGAACAGGAACATCGGCATGAAGATGAACCGCTGCACGAGCGCGAACTGGCCCTTGTCATCGGTGATCGACGCCGCGTACGCCATGAGCGGGACGCCGAAGGCGAGCCCGGCGAGGATCGCGATGAAGATCGCCAGCCAGCCCGTGGCGGCATCCGGGATCGCCCCGAAGAGGTACAGGAACGCCGTGTACGCCACGGCGGTGACGACCATGCGGGCTGCGGCGCCGAACATGACGCCGGTGGCGATCTGCCCGGGCGCGATCGCCGACGCGCTGAAGCCGAAGAAGTAGCGGCGCCACTTGAAGCCCGACATGACCGGGTAGGTGAACTCCTCGCTCGCGACCGCGATCGTCGAGGTCATGAGCAGTGCGGGGGCGACGAAGACGAGGTACGAGACCTCGACGCCGCCCTCGCTCACGGGCGCGTCGATCAGGGCCGCGAGCCCCACGGCGAGGCCGAGCAGGTAGAGGATCGGCTGCCCGAGCGCGCCCACGATGATCGTCCATCCGTACGCGCGCATCGCGCGCACCATGTGCTCGGTGACGTACCAGGCGCCGAATCGGCGCGGCTTGCGGCCCCACTGGAGCGCCTCGGCGCGCAGTTCGTCGAGCGTGGGCTGCTCGATGACGGATGCCGCGTCCCCGCGTTCGGGCAGGCTCATTCGATCAGCGACCTTCCGGTGAGGCGGAGGAACACGTCCTCCAAGCTCGAGCGCCGCACCAGGCTCGTGAGCGGCTCGAGACCCCGCCGGGTGACCTCCTCCAGGGCGTGCTCGCCGTTCTCCGTGTAGATCAGGACGCGATCGGGCAGAACCTCCACCCGGTCGCCGATCCCCCGCAGCTGCGGCTCGATCTGCTGGTTGCGGTCGGAGCCGAAGCGCACTTCGAGCACCTCACGGCTCGAGTGCTCGCGGATGAGCGAGGCCGGAGTGCCCTCCGCCATGATGCGCCCCTTGTCGACCACGACCAGGCGGTCGCACAGCTGCTCGGCCTCGTCCATGTAGTGCGTCGTGAGGAGCAGGGTCGTGCCGCGCTCCTTCAGACGGAAGAGGCGGTCCCACAAGACGTGCCGAGCCTGCGGGTCCAATCCCGTCGTCGGCTCGTCCAGCAGCAGGATGCGGGGATCGTTGATGAGTCCGCGCGCGATCGTGAGCCGCCGCTTCATGCCGCCGGACAGCTGGTCGACCTTGCTCTTGGCCTTGTCCTCGAGGGCCGCGAACGCGAGCAGCTCATCCGCCTTCTGCGCGCACACCGCGCCCGGCAGGCCGAAGTACCGGCCGTAGATGTAGAGGTTCTCGCGCGCGTTCAGCTCGCCGTCGAGGTTGTCCTGCTGCGGGACGACCCCGAGGCGGGAGCGGATCTCGGGCCCGTACTGGTCGGGGTCCAGACCCAAGATCGACAGCTCGCCGCCCGTGCGCGTGGAGACGGCCCCGATCATCTTCATCGTCGTGGACTTGCCGGCGCCGTTCGGCCCCAGGAGCCCGAACGACTCGCCCGGGGCGACCTCGAAGGAGAGCCCGTCGACCGCGACGAAGTCGGGCTTGCCCTTCACGGAATAGGACTTGACGAGGTTCTTCGCATCGATCACGGGGGCAGGCACCGGACCACCCTACCCGCGGCTCCGGACACCACCCGGGGCTGGGACGGCCCCGCACGAAGTACCGTCGTAGATGAACGTCCGCAGGAACGAGGTACCCGCATGTCCACGACCCGTCCCACCCGCCGTCGCGGGCGCACCGAGCCGGAAGGGCCTCGCGCGACCTTCCGGCAGCTGCTGCCGTTCATCTTCGAGCACAAGCGGACCCTCGTCGTGGTCGCCGTGCTCAGCATCCTCGGCGCTGCGGCGACCCTCGCCCAGCCTCTTCTGGTCGGCGTCGTCATCGAGCGTGTGCAACAAGGCGACACCCTCGGTCTCCTGGTCTGGCTGCTCGTCGCGCTCGTCGTCATCGCATCCGTGATCTCGGGCTATCAGCACTACCTCCTCCAGCGGACCGGGACAGCGGTCGTCTACTCGAGCCGCCGCAAGCTCATCGCGCGCATCCTGCGTCTGCCGATCAGCGAATTCGACGCGCGCCGCACCGGTGACCTCGTCTCGCGCGTCGGCACGGATACGACACTGCTGTACGCGGTGCTCACTCAGGGACTTGCGGACGCGGTCGGCAATTCGCTCATCTTCGTCGGAGCGCTCATCGCGATGGCCGTGATCGATCCGGTCCTCCTCGTCCTCATCGTGGTCGTGATCGGGATCTCGGTCGTGATCGTCGTCCTGCTCAGCGGCCGCATCCGCACCGCGTCGACCGAGCAGCAGGAACGCGTCGGCGAGCTCGCCTCCGGCGTCGAACGCGCGGTCGGATCGATCCGCACGGTGCGCGCCGCCGGCGCGACGGCCCGCGAGACCGCCGCCGTCGAGGCGATGGCGACCCAGGCCTACGAGGTCGGCGTGCGCATCGCGAAGGTCTCCGCCCTGGTCGTGCCGGTCGCGGGCATCGCCCTGCAGGTCTCGCTCCTGGTGGTGCTCGGCGTCGGCGGCTTCCGCGTCGCCGCGGGCGCGATCACGATCGCCGCCCTCGTGTCGTTCATCCTCTTCCTGTTCCTGATGATCCAGCCGCTGGCCTCGACCTTCGGCGCGATCACGTCCGTCAACCAGGCCCTCGGCGCCCTCGGACGCATCCAGGAGGTCCTCGACCTGCCGACCGAGGACCAGGACGACGCCCGCATCGCGGCGGGCGCGACGCCGACGGATGCCGGGGCGGCGGCATCCGATTCGGCACCGGCGATCTCGTTCCGGGACGTGCGGTTCCGCTACCCCGAGAACGTGATCGCCGCCCGGGAGGCCGCGGCGAAGGAAGCCCGCGCGGTGCTCGAGCAGGTGCACCTGGAGAGCGCCGCGACCGAGCCGGCGATCGAGCCCGAGCGCGATGTGCTGCGCGGCGTCACGTTCGACGTGCCCCGCGGGGCACGCGTCGCCCTCGTCGGGCCGAGCGGCGCGGGCAAGAGCACGATCCTGTCGCTCATCGAGCGGTTCTACGACCCGACCGGCGGGGCCATCGCTCTGGACGGTCGCGACATCCGCACGCTGCCGCGCGATGAGCTGCGCGCGCAGTTCGGTTACGTCGAGCAGGACGCTCCCACGCTCGCCGGCACGATCGGCGACAACCTCCGGCTCGGGTCCCCCGACGCGACGGATGCCGATTGCGAGCGTGTGCTGCGCGCCGTGAACCTGGGCGAGGTGCTCGAACGGAGCCCGCTCGGCGTCGACGCCCCCGTCGGCGAGGACGGCGTGATGCTCTCCGGCGGCGAACGTCAGCGTCTCGCGATCGCACGGGCGCTGCTGGCTGCGCCGCCGATCCTGCTCTTGGACGAGTCCACCTCATCCCTGGACGGCGTGAACGAGCAGCGCATGCGCGACGCGATCGACGCCGTCGCCGCCGACCGGACGCTCATCGTGATCGCGCACCGCCTGTCGACCGTGGTGGACAGCGACCGGATCGTGGTGCTGGATCACGGTCAGGTCATCGGCCAGGGGACGCACTCCGAGCTCGTGGCCTCGACGCCGCTCTACCGCGACCTCGCGAAGCACCAGCTCCTGGTCTGACCCGCGCGCCCTCGCCGCCCCCCGAGGTGGTGGTTCTTCCGCCGAGCTGGTGGTTCTTCCCCCGAGGTGGTGGTTCTTCCGCCGAGATGGTGGTTCTTCCGCCGAGACGGTGGGCACATTCTCGGCGGGAAAGGGACCACCTCGGCGGAAAAGGGACCTTCTCGGCGGGAACGGAGATCCAGCGGATCAGGAGCGCTGGAGGCGGTACCGCAGAGCCTGCAGCTCGGACTGGAGCGGGGCGGGGATGCGGCCGCCGAAGGTTGCGTAGAACTCCTCGGTCAGCTCCGCCTCGCGCAGCCACGAGGACCGGTCGATCGCGAACAGCTCGTCCAGGTCGGCCTGCGGAACCTCGATCCCGTCCAGGTTCAGGTCCTCCGTGCGGGGAAGGCGCCCGATCGGGCTGTCGACCGCCGGAACGGCACCCTCGATGCGGCGGATGATCCAGTCGATCACGCGGGCGTTGTCGCCGAAACCGGGCCACAGGAACCGGCCGTCGGCGCCCTTGCGGAACCAGTTCACCTGGAAGATGCGCGGAGCGCGGTCGAAGCGCAGCTTCTGCCCGACCGAGAGCCAGTGCCCGAAGTAATCGGCCATGTTGTAGCCGCAGAACGGGAGCATCGCGAACGGGTCGCGGCGGAGCTCACCGACCGTGCCCTCGGCAGCCGCCGTGCGCTCGGAGGAGATGTTCGAGCCCATGAAGACACCGTGCGTCCAGTCGGTGGCCTCGACGACGAGCGGGACGTTCGTGGCGCGGCGGCCGCCGAACAGGATCGCGTCGAGCGGAACGCCCTCGGGAGCCTCCCAGTCGCTCGCGATCTGCGGGCACTGCCCCGCTCCGACCGTGAAGCGCGAGTTCGGGTGCGCGGCGGGACGACCGGATGCCGGCGTCCACGGGTTGCCCTCCCAGTCGATGAGGTTCGCGGGCGCCTCGTCCGTCAGACCCTCCCACCAGACGTCGCCGTCGGGACGGAGGGCGACGTTCGTGAAGATCGTGTTGCCCCACAGGGTCTCGACCGCCGTGACGTTCGTCGACTCCCCCGTGCCGGGAGCAACACCGAAGAAGCCCGCCTCGGGGTTGATCGCCCAGAGGCGCCCGTCCTCGCCGGGGCGCAGCCACGCGATGTCGTCGCCCAGCGTCTCGACCCGCCAGCCGGGGATGGAGGGACGGAGCATCGCGAGGTTCGTCTTGCCGCATGCGGACGGGAACGCCGCCGCGACGTGGAACGCCTTGCCCGCCGGGTCGATCACCCGGATGAGCAGCATGTGCTCGGCGAGCCAGCCCTCGTCGCGACCGATGACCGAGGCGATGCGCAGCGCGAAGCATTTCTTGGCGAGGATCGCGTTGCCGCCGTAGCCCGAGCCGAAGGACCACACCTCGAGCGTGTCGGGGAAGTGGACGATGTACTTCTCGTCGTTGCAGGGCCACGCGACGTCCTGCTCGCCGGGAGCGAGCGGAGCACCGACCGAGTGCACGGTCTTGACCCACGGCGCGCCCGCCGCGATCTCGCGGAGCACGCCGACGCCGACCCGCGTCATGATGCCGATCGAGGTCACGGCGTAGGCGCTGTCGGTGACCTGCACGCCGATGTGCGAGAGCGGACCGCCGACCGGACCCATCGAGAACGGCACGACGTACATCGTGCGCCCGCGCATGCTGCCTTCGAACAGCGGGGTGATCGTGGCACGGATCTCGGACGGGGCGACCCAGTTGTTCGTGGGCCCGGCGTCCTCTTCGAGCTCGGACGCGATGAAGGTGCGGGCCTCGGTGCGCGCGACGTCGCTCGGGTGCGAGCGGGCGAGGTACGAGCCCGGCCGCCACTCGGGGTTGAGTTTGATGATCTTGCCCTCGTCGACCATCTCGCGCAGCAGCGCGTCGTTCTCAGCGCGGGACCCGTCGACCCAGTGGATGCGGTCGGGCTGGGTCAGCGCGGCGATCTGATCGACCCATGCCACGAGCGCGGCCATGCCATCCCCCTCGACGGTCGGCCGTGCTCCGAAGCCCGTCGCGGCGGGGTTGCGGCCGGCGGGCGTGTTCGAGGGCCGGGTGAAGATGTCGGCAAGGGCCATGATTACTCCTGTTCGATCGGCTCAGATCGGTGGTCTTCCTCCACTATGCGAGGTGTTCCGAAGAGTTTTCCGGATGTCTTCGTCGCAAGAAGTGCGAATCTTTCGCTAGCATCAAAGAATGGCGCCCACCTCGATCGAGCTGTCCACCCTCGGCCACCGCATCCGTCATCAGCGTGTGGCGCATGGCCTCACCCTGGACGAGCTCGGCGAGCGTGTGGGAGTCGCCGGCAGCCAGCTCAGCCTGATCGAGAACGGCAAGCGCGAGCCGAAGCTCTCGCTGCTGCAGGCGATCGCGACCGCGACCGGGGTCGAGGTCACCGAGCTGCTCTCCCCGGAGCCTCCGAACCGCCGGGCCGCGCTGGAGATCGAGCTCGAGCGCGCGCAGGCGAGTTCGGTGTTCCGCCAGCTCGGCGTCCCGCCCGTGCGCGTCACGAAGGGCATCCCCGACGAGACGATCGAATCGATCCTGGGCCTGCATCGCGAACTGCAGCGCCGCGAGCGCGAAGCGATCGCGACACCCGAGGAGGCCAGGCGCGCGAACACCGAACTTCGGCTGCGCATGCGGGATGCCGACAACTACCTCCCCGAGATCGAGCAGCTCGCCGAGAAGCAGCTCAAGGCCGCGGGTCACGTGTCGGGGGCGCTCACGCACCGCACGGTGAGCGTCATGGCCCAGCAGCTCGGATTCGAACTGATCTATGTGAACGACCTGCCGCATTCGGCCCGCTCGGTCACCGACCTCGAGCACGGCCGCATCTACCTGCCTCCCGCGTCGATTCCGGGCGGCCATGGCCTGCGATCGATGGCGCTCCAGGCCATGGCTCATCGACTCCTCGGACATCAGCGTCCGACCGACTACGCCGATTTCCTGATGCAGCGGCTCGAGATCAACTACTTCGCAGCGTGCGCGCTCATGCCCGAAGCGGCATCCGTCGCCTTCCTGAGCCAGGCCAAGCGCGACCGCAACCTCGCCGTGGAGGACTTCCGCGACGCGTTCGGCGTCACGCACGAGGCGGCGGCGATGCGGATGACGAACCTGCTCACGACGCACCTCGGGATCCGACTGCACTTCCTGCGAGCGGACGGCTCGGGGGCGATCTCCCGCGTGTACGAGAACGACGACCTTCCGGTGCCGCACGATGTGACCGGCTCGGTGGAGGGTCAGATCCTGTGCCGCCGGTTCCTCGCCCGCTCCGCGTTCGAGGAGCAGAACCGCACGACGGAGCACTACCAGTACACCGACACCCCGGCTGGGACCTTCTGGTGCTCGACGCAGACCGGGTCGACGAAGGATGGCGAGTTCTCGATCACCGTCGGCGTGCCGTTCGACGACGCGAAGTGGTTCCGCGGCCGCGAGACCCAGAAACGCGCCACCTCGACGTGCCCCGATGAATCCTGCTGCCGCCGCCCTCCGACCGAGGTCACCGAGCGATGGCAGGGCAAGGCGTGGCCGAGCGCCCGCGTGCACATGCAGATGTTCTCGCCGCTCCCCCGCGGTGCCTTCCCCGGGGTCGACGACAACGAGGTCTACGCGTTCCTCGACCGGCACGCGGGAGGCTGAGCTCAGTCGGCGGCGCCGTCGCCCGAGGTCGACGAGTCGACGGCGTCTGCGGCCGGCGCCGCGGCGATCGCGACCGCCACCGCCCCGGCGCCGTCCACGGACGCGCGTGCGCCCGGTGTGCTCCAGCGCAGCCACGCGCGCACGTAGATGACGAGGGCCAGCACCAGACCCGCGACCACCCAGAGCACGACGAGGTAGTCCACCCACGAGCCGATCGGCGGTGACCCGGGAAGGAACGTGCGCAGCGGGATCGTGGCGAAGAGCATCGCCGCCAGCCAGCTCATCAGGGTGGCCTCCACCTTGCGGAGACCGCGGTACGCCACGATCGCGACCGTGAGGCCGATCACGGGCAGCACCGTCATGAGTACGAGGATCACGATTCCGAACGCGATCGTGGCGCCGGAGCGGGTGGCGGTGATCTGCACCTGCGTCACCGGCTGACCGTCGATGACGATCTCGTTCGTGCCGGCGACCTCCTGCGAGGAGAAGTCCCAGCCCGGAACGTGGGCCGATCCGCAGAGGACGGTCGGAATGACCTCCCCGACCCCGTCCACCTCGCGCGAGGACACGACGGCGATGTCGACGGTGTGCGCGTCGAACGGCCACTGCTCGATGAAGCCCGTCGTGATGAAGTTCACGGACTGCGGTGAGGGGATCTCGTCCTGCGCGATCGTGAAGGTCCGCGGACCGTCCGTGTCGCTCACGAGCACCGTGAGGGGTTCGGTGAGCAGGCCCGTCTCATCGGCGCCGATCGGACCGAAAGACAGCACCTCGAGGTTCGTGACGATCCGATCGGTCGACGCGTTCACGGATTCGGGCGTCAGCTTGATCAGGACGGCGTCGGCCGGCGCCTCTCCGTTGCACCCCTCGACCGTGGTGTTGCGCTCGTGCCAGGCGTACAGCGCGACCACCACGCCGTAGAGCACGGCGAACGCGGCCACGATCACGAGGGCACGCCCGCCGGGCACCGACCGCCTGTTCACGGAGCCAGTGTGGCACGCCGCCGCTCAGCCGGTGATGAAGGCGCGATAACGCTCGAGTGCGCCCGAGATCTCGGCATCCGCCGCCGCATCGGGAACGAAGAGCTCCGGCAGCGGGTGCTCGGCGTGCCGTCCCACCGCGACCGAGTGCGTCCAGGCACCGACGATCTCGCCGCGGGACACCAGGATCGGGCGCACGATGCCGTTCATCCCCGGACCGATACGGGCGAGGAACTCCGACGCGCACGGCACCGATCGGTCGGCGTACGACAGGTAGTACTCCTCGAACGGCGGCAGGGCGAGGACATCGGGCACGGTGGTGAGTCGGCGGGGCGCCGGGCCCGCAGCGATCCACACAGGTTCGGGGTCGGCGTCGATCTCGACGAGCCGATCGGATGCCGCCTCCGCGGCGGCCCGCGCCACGCCGAGCGGCAGACCCGACCACCACGCGAAGTCCCGCGCGCCGGCGGGCCCGTGCGAGGCCACGTAGCGCGCGAAGAACTCCGCGAACGGGTCGGCAGGGCTCGCGGACTCGACGATCCATTCGTCCGTGCGCACGAGGTACTGCTCGCGCGACGGTCCCCCTCACGCGGCACCACGGGGCCTTGGCACACGACCCCGCGCAGAGACAGCGCGACGAGCACGTGATACCCCCGCTGCCCCGCCGTCGACACTCCACCGCCTTCGAGCACGCCGAACAGCTCGGCCCGCGTCAGGCGCCCGCCGCCGGCGAGTGCCGCGCGCGTCACCCGCTCAGCACGCGCCAGGACGTCGGCATCGATCCCCTCTCGGCGGTGCACGGCGGCGGCGCCTCGACTCTGCCGCTCGGCGGTCAGGGACAGCACCCAGGCGAGGTCGCGCGCCGGGATGATGTGGATCGTCCCGCGCATCGTCCAGGAGCGGACGATCTCGCCCCGGTCGAAGGCCGCGTCGACGCCGCTCAGCGCGGGCGTGCCGCGCGTGCGGACCGCCAGCGCCCAGCGGCCGCCCCAGAACTCCTGCCCCTGTGTCGCGAGCATGTGCGCGGCCGCCTCCGCGACGGTCGGGGCCGGCGCGCTCAGCCGGTGCGAGCGCAGCCGCCGCTCGATCATGTCGCGCTGCCGCATGAGCTCAGTCTCCTCCGCACAGGGGACATGCGCGGTGTATGACGAAGGGCGGATGCCGCGGCATCCGCCCCTTCGTCGTCCGGTGTCAGGCGTACGGATTGGCCGTGAGCGTGTACTTCGTCTGCAGGTACTCGTGGATTCCCTCGGCGCCGCCCTCCCGGCCGAGGCCCGACATCTTCCAACCGCCGAAGGGGGCTGCGGCGTTGGAGACGACGCCCACGTTCAGGCCCATCATGCCGGTCTCGAGCTTGTCGATCATGCGCTGCCCGCGCGAGAGCGACTCGGTGAAGACGTAGGAGACGAGCCCGTATTCGGTGTCGTTCGCGATCGCGACGGCTTCGTCCTCCGTGTCGAACGGGACGATCGCCAGGACGGGGCCGAAGATCTCCTCGCGGAGGATGTCGCTGCCGGCCGCGACGTCGGTGAGGACGGTGGCCTCGTAGAACGTGCCGTCGCCGAGACCGTCGATCACGCCGCGCTGACCGCCGGTGAGGAGCTGCGCGCCGCGCTCGACGGCGTCTCCCACGAGCTCTTCGGCCTTCGCGACCGCCCGGTCATCGATGAGCGGGCCGATCACGACGCCGTCCTCGGTGCCGCGGCCCATCTTGAACGCCTTCACGCGCTCGGTGACGCGGCGGGCGAACTCGTCGGCCACAGCACGGTGCACGATGAAGCGGTTGGCCGCCGTGCAGGCCTGACCGATGTTGCGGAACTTCGCCAGGATCGCCCCGTCGACCGCCTTGTCGAGATCCGCGTCCTCGAACACCACGAACGGCGCGTTGCCACCGAGCTCCATCGAGGTGCGCAGAACGCCCTGCGACGCCTGCTCGAGCAGACGCTGTCCGACTCCGGTCGAGCCGGTGAAGGAGAGCTTGCGCAGCCGCGGGTCGCGGATGATCGGCTCGGAGACCGCGCCGGAGGTCGACGTCGTGAAGACGTTCACGACACCCTTGGGCAGGCCCGCGTCCTCCAGAAGCTTCGCGAAGTACAGAGTGGTGAGCGGGGTGAGCTCGGCGGGCTTGATGACGACCGTGCATCCCGCGGCGAGCGCGGGCGCGATCTTGCGGGTCGCCATCGCGAGCGGGAAGTTCCACGGGGTGATCAGGAAGCAGGGGCCGACCGGGTGCTGCGACACGATCATGCGGCCGGTGCCCTCGGGGTTCGCTCCGTAGCGGCCCTGGATGCGCGCGGTCTCTTCGCTGAACCATCGCAGGAACTCACCGCCGTAGCCGACCTCGCCGCGCGCCTCGGCCAGGGGCTTGCCCATCTCGATCGTCATGAGGAGCGCGAAGTCCTCCTTGCGCTCCTGCAGCAGGTCGAACGCGCGACGCAGGATCTCGGCGCGCTCCCGTGCCGGGGTCTTCGCCCACGCGGGGAAGGCCTCGACGGCGGCATCCATCGCGGCCTTGCCGTCCTCCGGCGACGCGTCGGCGATCGTCTTCACGACGCGGCCGGTCGCCGGGTCGAACACACGCAACTGCTTGCCCTCGGTCGCGGCACGCCATTCGCCGCCGATGAACAGGCCGTCGGGGACGTCAGCCAACAGGGCGGACTCGCGGTTCTCGGTCATCGGGGCTCCTTCGTGCTCAGGGTTCACTTGTCATTCTGGTCAGGTGCGGGCACCAGGACGATGTACGCGTCGTACAGCGTTGGGGTGCTTCTTGTCCGGCCGGGACGGTCAGTGCGCGGACGCCGTCGCGACCTGCGGCAGGAGGGCGGATGCGAAGAACGCCGCGAGCTCCTCGGTCGCGGCAAGCGGGAAGACACCCGCGACGTACTGATCCGGTCGGACGACGACGACCACTCCGTCATCGGACAGCTCGCGCTCGGCGAAGATGTCGGCATCCGTCCAGGCGCTCGGTCCGGCGGCGTACACCTTCTCCCAGTCCGTCAGCGCGAGGGGCCCGGTGCGCGGGAGGAACAGCGCGGGCACCCGCGTGATGTCGATCTCCTCGAACGGATGCCGGTAGATCGCCTTCACGTCGAACACGGCGTCGACGTCGGCGCCGTCGGGAGTGAACCGGGCGATAGTCGCGACGACCGCGTCGGCCCACTCGTGCAGCGCCGCCGGGTCACCGGCCGGCGCGAACGCGTAGACGCGCCACCGGCCATCCGCTCTCGCGTGGTGGCCGAGGTGCACGACGTTGCCGTCGCACACCCGGACGACCTCGACGCTCTTGAAACGCTTGCCGACGGGGAAGCCGGCGGCGAGCGCCTGGTGGGCGGCATCCGTCACGATCGAGGACGGACCGTACTGCGTCATGAAGCCCGACGGGAACTCCGCCGTGCCCAGGTAGAACGTCGCGAGCTCGGTCGGATCGGAGATCTCCTCGGGCTTGCGGGCCATGAGCGAGGACCACTCGCGGTCGAAGTCGATCAGCTGCTGCGCGACGGGCTGGCGCTCTGCCGAGTACGTCGACAGGAGCGACGCGGGCGCGAGCCCGGTGAGCACGTGTCCGAGCTTCCAGCCCAGGTTGAAGCCGTCCTGCATCGAGACGTTCATGCCCTGTCCCGCCTTGGCGCTGTGGGTGTGGCAGGCGTCGCCGGTGAGGAACACGCGCGGCTCGCGACCGTCTTCGTCGGCGGCGTCGTCGAAGTGATCCGTCACGCGGTGGCCGACTTCGTAGACGCTGCTCCACGCGACCTGCTTCACGTCGATCGAGTACGGGTGCAGGATCTCGTTCGCGCGGCGGATGACCTCTTCGACCGGCGTCCGCCGCACGCGGTGATCGTCGTCCGCGGAGACTTCGCCGAGGTCGATGTACATGCGGCTCAGGTAACCGCCCTCGCGCGGGATGTGCAGGATGTTGCCGGCCTCGGAGTTGATCGCACACTTCGTGCGCCAATCGAGGAAGTCCGTGTTGACGAGCACGTCCATGACCCCCCACGCGTGTGCGGCGAAGGCGCCCACATGCTTGCGGCCGATCGCCTCGCGGACACCGCTGCGCGCACCGTCGCTGCCGACGACGTACTTGGCGCGCACGGTGCGCTCGACGGCGCCTGCGCGCACCCGCACCTCGACCGGGAACTCCCCGTGCTCGTGCACGGTGAGGCCGACGAAATCGACGCCGTAGTCGGGGACGATACGGGCGGGACCGCGCGCCGCCGCCTCCGCGAAGTAGTCGAGCACCCGCGCCTGATTCACGATGAGGTGGGGGAACTCGCTGATCTTGAACGCGTAGTCCTCGGTCCGGGCGGTGCGGATGATGTTGCGCGGGTTCTCGGGATCGGGCCCCCAGAAATTCATGTACGCGATGTTGTACGCCTCGGCGACGATCCGCTCGGCGAACCCGAACGCCTGGAACGTCTCGACGCTGCGCGGCTGGATGCCGTCCGCCTGACCGAGCACGAGGCGGCCGTCCCGGCGCTCGATGATGCGCGTCGTGACGTCCGGGAACTGCGACATCTGCGCCGCGAGCAGCATGCCGGCGGGACCGGACCCGACGATCAGCACGTCGACCTCGTCGGGCAGATCGGCGGGCCGATCGATGCCCGTGCCGGCTGCATCCTGCAGCCGAGGGTCGGCGGAGACGTACCCGTGGTGGTGGAACTGCATGTGTCCTCCTCGGACGGCGATGTCGAAGTTACCGCGAACGGCGTTTGCGCAGAGGACACACTTTGTTCTATATTCGAACACGGCGTTCCACTGTTGAACAGATCGTATATGTTCGGCATCCGTCGCACAAGGACACCGAAGGAGTCGACGTCATGCCGGAGACCGCCGCTCCACCCTCGCAGACACTCAGTCGCGGCATCCGGATCCTCGAGATCCTCGCCGACGCGGGCGAGCCGCTCTCGATCGACGAGGTCGCGAAGCGTCTCGCGGTGCATCGCTCGGTCGCCTATCGGCTGCTGCGCACGCTCGAGGACCACGGGCTGATCCG
>JASBUD010000017.1 GCA_030148105.1 Microbacterium sp.
GGGCCCGCATCGTCGGCGACCGCAGCGGCGACGAGGGGACGCTCGCCCGCATCGTCGGTCTCGAGGAACGCACGTCGCTGCTCCGGCGATCGGCGGATGACACCGATCAGGTGGAGCGGGTGATCGTCGCGAACGCGGATCAGATGCTCATCGTGGTCGCCGCGGCCGACCCTGAACCGCGTGCACGTCTCGTCGATCGCTATCTCGTGGCCGCGCTCGACGCGGGCATCCGACCCCTGCTCGTGGTGACCAAGACCGACCTCGCAGATCCGGCGGTGTTCCTCGAGCACTTCGACGGGCTGGATCTCGAGGTGTTCACGAGCAGGCAGGACGAGATGCCGCTCGAGCGCATCGGCGCTCGACTCAGCGGGCACGCCACGGTCTTCGTCGGCCACTCCGGCGTGGGCAAGTCGACGCTCGTGAATGCACTCGTCCCGAGCGCCATGCGGGCCACCGGGCACGTCAACGAGGTGACCGGTCGCGGGCGCCACACCTCTTCCTCGACGGTCTCGCTGCGCTACCGCGGCGCCGCCGGCAGCGGCTGGGTGATCGACACCCCCGGCGTGCGCTCGTTCGGACTCGGCCACGTGGATCCGGCCCACATCCTCGGCGCCTTCACCGAACTGGCGCTGATCGCCGAGGACTGCCCCCGCGGGTGCACGCATCTGCCGGACGCGCCCGACTGCGCGATCATGGAGGCCGCCGCCGACGGGCGTCTCGGCCCGAACGGTGCAGCGCGCCTGGACTCGCTTCAGCGACTGCTGCTCACCTTCGCCGGATCGTCCTGAGCGGCATCCGGATTTCGTATCCTGGGGGAATGAGCGCCCACGTCCTGGAACCCGGTACCCCCGCCCCCGATTTCACCCTCCTCGATCAGGATGAGAAGCCCGTCAGCCTGAGCGGGCTGCGCGGTCACGGTGTCGTCCTGTTCTTCTATCCCGAAGCGATGACGCCCGGATGCACGACCGAGGCGTGCGACTTCCGCGACAGCCTCGCGCCTCTGCAGGCCGCCGGGTACACGGTGCTCGGCATCTCACCCGATCAGCCCGAGAAGCTCCGTCGCTTCCGTGAGCGCGACGGACTCACGTACGACCTCCTGAGCGACCCCGACCGCACCGCGCTCGAGGCGTACGGCGCGTGGGGTGAGAAGAAGAACTACGGCAAGACGTACCAGGGCGTGATCCGCTCGACGTTCGTCATCGACGCCGACGGCGTGATCCAGCAGGCGCTCTACAACGTGAAGGCGACGGGGCACGTCGCGCGAGTGCGGTCCCTCATCGGGGTGTAGCCCTCATTCGGATGCCGCGCCGCCGCGTCCCGCCGCGCGCACGGCGATCACGAGCACGACGAGAGTCACGATCGCCGGCACCGCGAGGCCGAGCCCGGCGGCGGCATCCGCGTACGCCCCCGTCACCGCCCCGAGCGCCACGGCGAGGATGAGCAGCTGCACGACGATGCCGCCGGAGCGTCCCCAGGACTGCCCGCGCCACGTCGCGACGGCGAACGCCAGCACGGCCACCGCCCCGACGGCGGTGAGCACCACCAGGGCGATCGCGCTCTCGAGCGACTCGGTGTCGCCCGCCGCGAGCGCCGCCACCTGCCAGAGGACGAGCGCGATGATCGCGGCTGCTTCCAGGGCGAGCAGCACGGCGGCGATGCGTGCCGACGGATGGGTGGGCATGGGTTCGTGCTCCTGTTCCGATGGGCGGCACTCAGCATCTGCGCACCCGGCCCGATCACGGGAACCCTTGATTCACGTCGGGCGCTGTGGGACGATGGAGAAAGCCGTGTGCTCCCACAGCGAGGTGGGGCGAGCATAACTCGCATCTCCCACAGGGTATCGGACCCGAATCCGGGCTCTGACCACCCGATCATCATCAAGGAGCACCACCATGGACTGGCGCGATAAGGCCGCCTGCCTGACCGTCGACCCGGAGCTATTCTTCCCGGTCGGCAACACCGGACCCGCCGTCGACCAGATCGAGAAGGCGAAGTCGGTGTGCGCCCGCTGCACCGTGACCGAGATCTGCCTGCAGTACGCCCTTGAGACCGGTCAGGACTCGGGCGTGTGGGGCGGATTGTCCGAGGACGAGCGACGCGCGCTCAAGCGCCGCGCCGCGCGCGCACGACGCGCTTCCTGATACCGGCCACGAGCCGCTCAGCCGCGGTCGCGCTCGATGTACCGCATCGGGATGTCGATCGTCACTTCGGTGCCGCTGCCCATCAGCGTGTGCCAGTCGATGGTGCCGCCCAGTTCGCCCTGGATGAGCGTCCGGACGATCTGCGTGCCGAGCCCGCGTCCGACCTGACCCTCGGGAAGCCCCGAACCGGTGTCGCGTACGCGGACGGCGAGGTTCTCGGCGCCGCGTTCGGCGATGATCTCCACGTCGCCCTCCTTGCCCGCCAGGCCGTGCTCGACGGCGTTCGTCACGAGCTCGGTCAGCGCGAGGGCGAGCGGGGTCGCGTACTCGCTGGGGAGCGTGCCGAACTTCCCCGATGAGCGCGTGCGGGCACGCGTGTTGGGCGCCGCGGCGACCTCGGCGACGAGCTTGAGCACCCGGTCGAACACGTTGTCGAAGTCGACGGTCTGCGACAGCCCCTCCGACAGGGTGTCGTGGACCACCGCGATCGCGGCGACGCGGCGCATCGCCTGTGTGAGCGCCTCGCGCGCCTCCTCGGAGTGGGAGCGACGGGCCTGGATGCGCAGGAGCGAGGCGACGGTCTGCAGGTTGTTCTTCACGCGGTGGTGGATCTCGCGGATCGTCGCGTCCTTCGTGATGAGCTCCTGCTCCTGATGGCGCAGCTCCGTCACATCGCGGCAGAGGACGATCGCGCCGATACGGGAGCCGTGGTCGCGGAGCGGGATCGTCCGCAGCGACACGGTGACCCCGCGCGCCTCGATGTCGGTGCGCCAAGGGGCGCGTCCGGTGACCACGAGCGGGAGCGACTCGTCGAACTCGCGCTTGTCCGAGAGGATGCGCGTGGTGACCTCGCTGAGCGACTCCCCCTCCAGCTCGTCGTCGAAGCCCATCCGGTTGAACGCCGACAGCGCGTTGGGGCTCGCGAACGTCGTCACCCCGTCGACGTCGAGCCTGACGAGTCCGTCCGACGCGCGCGGAGCGCCGCGCCGGGGAGCAGTCGGGGCGGACAGATCGGGGAACTCCCCCGACGAGATCATCCCGAACAGGTCATCCGCGCAGTCGTTGAAGGTGATCTGCTGCCGCGACGGCGTGCGGGTTTCACCGAGGTTCGTGTGGCGGGTCAGCACCCCGATCGTGAGCGCCTGCTCCGATCCTCGGGCTCGCACGATCGGCACCGCGCGCACGCGCGTGGGCGTCTCCTCGAACCAGTCCGGCGACGCGGAGTCGACGATGCGTCCGGAGTCGTACGCGTCGCGCACCTGCGTGCGCCACTGCGGCCGCACCCGGTCGCCGACGATGTCGCGGTAGAAGAGCGTCGCCGCACCTCCGGGCCGCGTGTGCGCGACGGCGACGAACGAGTCGTCCGCCGTGGGCACCCAGATCACGATGTCGGCGAAGGCGAGGTCGGCGAGGAGCTGACCGTCTCCGGCGAGCCGGTGCAGCCACTCCACGTCGGCTTCGCTGGACCGCCCCTGGGCGTAGACGAGATCGCTGAGGGTCGACACCCCTTCAGGCTACCGGCGGGCGCGCCCCGCCGTGGCCACGGCGTCCCGACGGCGGAGCCCGCGCGGCGGTGCGTCCCCCGCATCGGAGCCGCTCGCCGCCCGCGGGCCACGAGAGCGACGGATGCCGCGCTGCACGGCCGGGACGGGGACCACGGCCTCGCCGACGAAGCGCCGCACCGCGACGGCGATCGCCGATCGCGGCGCGATCTCTCCGATCGGTCGGGCCGCGAGCAGCGCGGCATCCGCTCCGCGGGCGTCCGTGGGGACGAACCAGACGTCCTCGATCCCACCGAACCGCTCGAGCGTGCGACGCACCTGCCCGCGCGCGTCGATGCCGAGCGCACCGGGGCGGAGTCGATTGGCGACGACGGCCACCGGCGTCGCGCCGATCGTGGCACGCAGGTCGGCGTGCGCGCGGAGGAAGCGGGAGATGCCCAGCGGATCAGCGGACGTGACGGCCACGACGAGATCAGCGGCCCGCAGCGCCGCGAGGGTGGCGGCGTTCCGCCGGGGTCCGTCCAGATCGCTCATGATCTCCTCGTCGCGCTCGAGCGGCGCGGCGACATCCACCACGGTGTGGTCGGCCCATTCGCGGCAGACCGTGAGCGCGGCGTCGACGCGCGGTCCGCTCAGCTCGGGCCAGCGGGACGGGCGGTTCAACCCCGTGAGGACGTCGACGCCGGGCGTTGCGATCGGTGCGCTGATCCGGGTGAGTTCGCGCGGGTCCAGGCGTCCGAGCTCGGCGTGTCGGCAGGCGGAGGCGAACCCGGGCGCCTCGTCGGCGAGTCCGAGTGCGAGAGCGAGCGACGGAGCATGGGAGTCCGCGTCGATGAGGCCGATGTGGCGTCCGCCGCGGGCGAGTTCGACAGCAAGCTCGACGGCGAGGGTCGAGCGCCCTGGGGACCCGGCCGGTCCCCAGACGGCGATGACGCGGGGGGCGGTCGACGCGCGTTCTGACGAATCAGCGCGCACAGCCGCCGCCCGCGGCGATGCCGAAAGACGCTCGGCGAGCTGCCACGCGGGGACGTCCACGGCGACCGGCGACTCCAGCCCGAACTCCCGCGCGATCCGCTCACCGTCACTCCCGGCGGACAGCGGGAGGATCCGCGTCGCGGCGCGGTCGCACGCGGCCACGAGCGCGGCGGTGATCGTGCGCCGCCCGATCTCGAGGACGACCGCATCCGCTGCGAACAGCATCGCCGCGGCCTCCCCGGCTCCGGAACGGACCGCGCCGCGCAGGGCGGCGCGGTCCTGCTCGGCCGTCTCCGCCGTGTCGGCGGCGAGGGCCGCAGCCGGAAGCACGGCGACGACGTCGAGGCCTTCGAGTTCGAGTGCCGTCGCGAGGTCGCCGCCGTGCGGCTCGTCGACGGCGACGACCACCCTCATCGCGAGGACCCGTCCGAGGGGATGACCGACAGCGCGGACTGATCGGCCATCGCCTCGAGCGCCGCCGCGACATCTGCTCTCGGGATCACGAGTTCGAGCGCGGCCGAACCGCCGCCGATCATCGAGTCGTCCCGCGTGACCGACACCACGGTGGCATCCGCGACCAGGATCCGCGGGACATCGTACGTCCCGGGCTCCACGAGGGGGGCCGCCCACACCTCGACGACCGATCCCGCCTCGACGGATGCCGGGACGTCGACGGCGCTCCTGAGCACCACGCTGGTCGTCCGGGACTCGGCGGCCGCGCCGACCGCACTCTGCGGCACGAGCTCCCCCGACGGGATCGTCCGCGTCGCGACCAGACCGTCGGTCAGCGCCTCGGGCTGCAGGTAGGCATCCCCGACCTCGCCGAGGGCGACGTCGACGACGCGGAGGTCGGACGCCGACACGACTTCGCCGGGGACGATCGTGCGGCCGGCAGCGAACACGGGAGCGGTCTGGCGGGCGGCCGAGATCACGAACCAGACACCGGCGACCGACGCGATCACCAGGACGATCCCGAGGAAGAACCTGATGTCGCCCCAGAACGCGCGCGGACGAGGACGTGGGCCGTCGGCGATGGTCATGACACCATCGTGACCCAGACCGCAAGATCGCCGTCTCGGTTATCCACAGCGGGTGTGGCGCCGGAGCCGCCGCAGGACGGAGCCTCCATAATGGGCTCATGCCCGAGATTCCGACCTCCGACGTGCGCCTGCTGGCGCCCGCGCAGGTGGCCGAAGTGCTGGGCGTCTCGGTGGA
>JASBUD010000019.1 GCA_030148105.1 Microbacterium sp.
CCGTCCTGCTTGAGGAAGTCGATCGCGTACTTGCACCACACCCAGTGGGCCCAGACCTTCTTGCCGAGCACCTCTTCGGGCGAGTACATGTCAGGGAACGCCTCGGCGACCTTCGGGTCGGTCAGCCCGGACTCGGTGCCGGCCATCATCCACACGCCCTTCGCGGTCTTGCCGTCCGCGGCGACCTCGATCACCGGGGTGGTGGTGGCGTGCAGGATCAGCTTGCCCTCGGGATGCGGGCGCCCACGGTGGTAGTCGGTCACGCTCTGCCAGGTCGTGTACTGACCGGCGTTCGTGTACCGGGCGCGGATGCCCTCCGTGCCCTCCTTCACCCACAGCGGGATGATCTGCTCGTCCTCGAACGCGTTGTGCAGATACATGTAGCGGTTGAAGAGGTTCTCGACCTGGCCGCGGTCCTCCGCGCGCTGCGCGAGTGCGCGCGCGCCTGCAACCTCTTCGCGCAGGCGTGCGAGCTCGGCGGTGATCTCTTCAAGGGATGCTGCGGTGATGGTGTCAGACATTGGCGGCCTCCTTGGCGGCGACGGTGTTTTCGATGGCTTTGCGCATGAGCGCGTGCTGCTTCTTCACGACCTCGATCGGCTCGACGACGCCGAGGTCGACGAAGGCGTGCCCTTCCCACTCGCTGGAGAGGTAGCCCTGGTAGCCGCCGAGGACGAACTGCTTCACGATGCGCGGGATGTCCATCGCGGGCTCCTGGCCCGTCTCGTCGATGTCGTAGAACTTCGCGTGCACGTGGAAGATCTGCGGCATGATGTCCATCCACTCCTCCGGAGCGACCAGGCCGTGCATGTTGAACGCCAGACGCGTGTGGGGACCGAAGCCGACCGGGTCGACGCCCTCGCCGATCAGGTAGTCCTCGAACTTCTGATTGCGCACGTTCATCGGCGTCGGCTCGTGCCAGATCTCGTCCATCACCGCGAAGTGCTTCGGGTCCATGCCCATGAGCTCGAGCTGGTCCAGCAGCAGCGGGGACAGCGAGTGCATCGTCGAGGAGAAGTCCGCGGTGAACCCGAGACGCTCGGACTGCAGCTCGTCGTACATCTCGCGCATCTGCAGCACCTGTGGATTGTTCGGGCCGGACGGCGCGTGGATCTCGTACCCGAGGTACTGGTCGTACTGCTCCGCGAGCGGCAGGAGGCTGCGCAGCAGCTCCTTTCCGTGCGAGCGGATGACGACCTTCTTGAAGCCGAGCGTGTGCGCGGTCTTCAGCTGCCGCGCGAGGAAGTCGTGCTCCTCGTCGGGCGTCATGTCGCGTTCCTTGCGGCGACCCATGTCGAGGTTCGTGCCGACCGCGCTCGCCTCGAGACCGTACTTCTCGAGCGAGTCGAACCAGAGCTTCACGAACTCCTGATCGACGTCGGGGTAGGTCCGCAGCAGTTGCGCGATGTTGAACTCGACGCCCGGCCCGATCCCCTCGTCGTGCACGGCCTTGATGAGCGTCTCGGGCGTGTACAGACCCGCGGCGAACTCGCTCGTCAAGGAATACAGGGTGGTGCCGAGCTTGATGCCGGTGCCGGCGATTCCGTCGTTGTCGGTCATGCGTTCACTCCTTCTGAGGTGGGGAGCCAGGAGGCGAGCTGTGCGCGTGCCTCGGTGAGATCGGTGACCATGCGCGAGCCGGCGTTGTCCGCAGCGGATCGCTGCACGGCCTGCTCGGCACGGGTGATGTCGAAAGGGGACTCCCAGTAGTTCCAGTGCCATCCTTCGTACTCACTGGAGATCGCGCCCTTGTAGCCGTTCTCGACGAGCAGCTTCACGAGGTCGCGGACGGGCACCGAGGGCTCTTCCCCGTTTTCATCGATGCCGAAGAACTTGCCGTGCACGTGCTTGATCCAGGGGACGATCGCGAGCCAGTCATCCACGCGCGCCGGGCCGAACAGGCCGGTGCCGTTGATGCCGAAGTCGATGCCGAGATCCGGGCGTCCGTGACGATGTGCCAGGCCGATGAACGCGCCCATGCGCTGGCCGTGCTCGGTCTGGTCCGCGGGCGGACCCTGCTCGTAGTACTGGTTCCACAGTCCCACCAGGTCCTCGAGCAACTCGTCACTCGCGCCGCGTCGGCGGTACGCCTCCAGCGTGGAGGGGGCGAAAGCGGAGACGGTGGCCCCCCAGTCCATCGTGAAGCCGAGGAACGGCGAGCCGACCTTCTCGTAGCGATCACGGAGCGCGAGGATGCGCGGGTGCGAGGCGTACTGGTCGGCGTGCACCTCCAGGGCGAGAGTGACGCCGTGCGCCTCGGCGACCGGGGCGAGCGCCTCCATCGAGTCGGGTTCGATCGAGATCTGCACGCGGGCGATCGGGAAGCCGAGCTTCGCCGCGGCCTTGATCTGACGCGTCATGTAGGCGATGAGCTCGTCCTGGTTCAGCAGTCGATCGCGATGGATGCCGATGTCGGCGTTCACGGCGAGCGAGGTCGTCACGAGCCCGACTTCTGCGACGAGGTCCTTGAACCAGCCCGCGTATGCGTCGTCGATCTCGGGGAATCCGCGGAAGCTGGAGAATCCGATGATCTCCAGGCCCGGTCCGAAGCCTTTCGCGGCCGTTTTGCGGATGAGCCCCTCGAGGTCGTACTCGCGCCCGTGGAAGGCGCGGGTGAAGCTGTAGAGCGTGACGCCCTGGATGGGTGTGCCGAGCTCAGTCATGCTGCGACCGCCTTCATGGTCTTGGTGTTCGACTCGTCGATGTGGAGCGTCTCGGTGTCGGAGATGATGATGTACGGGATGTAGAGCGTGAGCCCCACCGTCACGTCGTGCTCGGCATCCGCGTCGACGGGGAGGTCGCCGGAGAGGACGGCCGAGTCGGTGGGGAACCACCATTCGTCCGTCGTGGTGCGGAGCTCGTCGAAGGTGAACTCGCGGTCGTTCATGCGCCAGCGCAGCGACTCCGCCGGCGCGGCGACGCCGTCGATCGTCAGGGTCGCTCCGGCGATGCAGGAGCCCGGAAGGGCGCGGTACCAGGGCAGTCGGACCTCGACAGCGGCACGGCCGCCACCGGTCGTGAGCGTTCCCTGCTCGATGATGCGATCGGGGATCACGATGACCTCTTCTTTCTGGGCCGGCAGGTTCGGCCGGACATCTTTGTCATTGTTTCTACAGTGTAATGTCTGAATCAGACATAAGCAAACGTCAGTGCAGCTTTGCTGCGATCGCGCGGGCACCGCGGACGGCGAGCGCGACGCCGGTGAGCGTCGGGTTGCACGCCGTCGCGGTGGGGATGACGCCGTTGCCGGCCACGAAGACGCCGGGGGCTTCCCACACCTCGCCGTCGGGCGAGCACACGCTCGTGCCGTCGTCGACGAGACCCATCCGGGTCGTGCCCTGATAGTGCAGTGAGGCGCCGAGCGGCATCAGGAACGGGCGGTCATCCAGCGGCTCGCCGATCGCCTTCCCGAGCCGCACGATCTCCGCCTTCGCGCGGTCGATGACCTCGTGATCGGCCGGGCTCAGCGTGTAGTGCAGCGTCATTGCCGGCATTCCGTATCCGTCGACCGCGTCAGCGGCGAACTCGACGCGGTCCGAGGACTGCAGATCCTTCGCGCAGAACAGCCCCAGTCCGACGATCGACCCCGGTGCGGCCGGATCATCCTCAGCGAGCTTGACCGGCGACGCGTCGAGCTGCATCACCTGGCCGTGGAACGGCGCCTCATCCGTAAAGGGCACCCACGTGACACCGCTGTACTCGCTGAGTCCGGTCTGTGCCGCGCCCTCTTCGCCCTCCGCGGGCTGGAAGTCGCGGATGCGGACCGCGAACACGATCTGCGCCTGGTCATTGAGAAAGCGCCCCAGCGCGTCGGGACGGATGCCGGATGCCCACAGCAGCTGGGGGGTGCGCAGGGCGTCGCCCGCGACGACGACGAAACGCGCCCGCACGTCGTGGGTGTCCCCCGAGCGGAGGTCCGTGATCCGGACGCCCGCAGCACGGCCGTCGTCGAGCAGCACGCGGGTCACGAGCGACTCGTCGTGCAGCGTGAAGTTCGGATTGTCCCGGGTCGTGTCACCGAGGACGACGTCCGAACCCGACCACACCAGGCGCCCGTCGTCACGGCGGTGCACGGCGAGCGGCATCCGCTGGACGCGTTCGTGCTCGTCGCGCCCCTCGTCGGCGGCCGCGGCGAGACGACCCCGCACGAGCGGCGCATGCGGTGAGGCGTCGAAGGCGTCCGTGGTGACGCCCAGCAGACGCTCACCCTCCGCGAGGAGTTCGTCCAGCGTGCCGTCATCGAGGAACGCGATCCGCTCGCTGTCGTTCGGTCGCGGGCACGCGCCCGTCCAGTGCGCGGCCATGCCGCCGACATTGCTCGAGAAGGCCGCGACCGGCAGTCCGTCCTCCCCCTCGACCTGATAGCCGTCCTCGAGCAGGAACGTGCCCGGACGCGCACGGCGCGCGCTCGTCTTCACGATCCCGCCGGTGCGATCGCCGTCGTCGTGAGCCGACGGACCCTCGGACCGCACCTGCGCGTGAGCGCGCTCGTCGGGATCGGCGATGTTCTTCACGTGCGCGCCTGGCGGGTCGGACACCGTGGGTCCGACCTCGAACATCGCGATCGTCGCGTGCGGCGCCCGCTCGCTCAGGATGCGCGCGTAGGCCGCACCGGTGGGTCCGCTGCCGACGATCGCGACGTCGACCGACCCGGGATACGTGCGTCCGCTCATGCTCCGGCCGCGACCTCACGGATATAGCGCACGGACTCGGCGGAGGCGGCCCGCGGGTAGTACTCCAGCCCGATCGGGCCGTCGTAGCCCGACGCGCGGAGCGTCGCCAGCGTCGCCGGCCAGTCGAGGTCGCCTGTGCCCGGCTCGCCGCGACCGGGAGCGTCGGCCAGCTGCACGTACTTGACGATGTCGCCGCCGTTCGCGAGCTCGGCGGCCATG
>JASBUD010000025.1 GCA_030148105.1 Microbacterium sp.
CGGCCCGAGGCTCACGCCACCCGCGAGTCCGAGCAGGGTCACCAGTGCAAGGCCGGGCAGGGTCTTCAGTGGCAGGGGAGGGGCGACGAGCTCCGTCGTCGCCGAATCTGCGCCGCCGTGTCCGGGGAGCACCTGCAGGGCAATGCCGACCGCGAGTCCGGTGACGGTCAGCACCAGGATGATCCACCACCCGTTCGGATCCACGCCCAGCGCGGTGGGCGCGGCATCCCAGATGACGTTCGACAGTGCGTCGGCCGCTCTGTCGAGCGTCCAGAGGATCAGTGCCGAGACGATGCCGACGAGCAGGGCGGGGATCGCGAGCAGCAGAAGTCGCCGCGGCGTCACGTTCGGATCGGTTTCGGTGGGCGCGAGGGTCATGAGCGGAAAGTACCACCAGCCCCGCGGTTCGCGCCCGCAGTCTGTGCGGCGTCCTCAGACCCAGACGCCGGCGGATCCCAGCATGCGCTCCGGCGTGATCCGGATCACGACGCGCCGGGGGTTCGGTCGAGGCTGTCGATAGCGCCGCGCGTACAGCTCGACCGCGCGTGCGACCGCGTCCGGGTCGCGCTCGATCACAGCGTGTCCCGAGATGCTCAGCCACTGCGGCCCCGAGACCTGGCCGACACTCGCGCGAGGATCGCGCTCGATGTTGCGCACCTTCTGGCTGCCGTCGCTCGTGATGATGCGCACCACGCCGTCCTCGAACGTGAAACCGACCGCGACGACGTGGATGCTCGCATCCCGCGCGAAGGTGGAGAGGGTCGCCAGGTGGTAGTCGCTCAGAAGGCGCGCACCGTCGGCGCTCGGCTGGAGTACGGGCATGGTTCCATCATGGACGGGTCAGCACGGTCGCGGCGCCGATTACTCTGGAGGGATGAAGGTCACCGCCTCCTCCGACTGGCGCGACGACATCCCCTTCGAGACTCCCACGCTCGTGGCTGATCTCGTTCCGGGCGAACCGGCGCGCTGCTCGGTGTGCGGCGCGGCCTCCGCGCCGCTGGCGCGCACCGAGCTGTGGGCCGTGAAGCATCGTCACCCGAATCAGCACGCGGGCTACATCCGGTTCTACTGCCTCCTGCACCGACCCGAGCCGCGACGTGCGCCGGTGGAGCCGGTCGCCGCTCCCGTACGCCGCGCGCCGCGGGCCCGTGCGGAGAGCACGGCGCCCGCGCGTCGACCGGTGTCCCTGGATGCCGCTCCCCGCGCCATGTGCCCGGATTGCTTCGTCGAGGTCTCGGCGACGGGGGAATGCGGGATGTGCGGCCGGCAGGTCGCCTGAGCCTCAGCCGGCCGCGCGCCGGACGATGTCGCGGAGCGCCGCCTCGACGGCATCCGTCACCTCGATCACGGCGTAGGCCGTGGGCCACATGACGCCGTCGTCCAGCAGGGCGTCCTCGTTGAAGCCCACCGTGCCGTAGCGTGTGTCGAACTTCGAGGCTGGCTGGTAGAAGACGACGACCTTGCCGTCACGAGCGTAGGACGGGAAGCCGTACCAGGTCTTCGGGTCCAAGTGCGGAGCCTCTTCGAGGACGATGCGGTGCAGGGCCTCGGCGACATCCCGGTCGGTGCCGCTGAGCGCGTGAACGGCATCCACGCACGCCTGAGCCTCGCGTTCCTTCTTCGCCGATCCGGTCCCGCCCTTGCTCTGCTCGCGCAGCTCGGCGGCGCGCTGCTTCATCGCGTCTCGCTCGGCGTCGCTGAAGCCCGTGGATCCTCCGTCGCGCTTGTCGGCCATGTGCTCATTCCCTCCTCGATCGGTCTGTATGGTCACGATACGGCGGGGCCGCGGACATCGCTTCTCCGATCCTGCTCGGTCGGCATCCCCGGTTCTTTGCGCGGGCCGGTGGGGACGGAAGGGCCGAGGCTCGGTTGAGGTGTTCAGAACGGCGCGCTGGCGTTGCTGGGGTTGCTGGGAGCGAACGCGACTGCGGGCGGGTACGCGGAGGGGATGTCGAAATAGACGGTGCCGGCGGGGGAGGTCCACTCGAGGACTCCGTCGGGGAGCTGCCGAAGTCTCCACGGCGTGAACTGCTTCATCGTGTGGTGCCGTTGACACAGATGCGCCAGATTGCGGGTGTCGGTGGGCCCACCTCGGGCGTAGTCGATCGTGTGGTCGACCTCGCAGCGGATCGCGGGTGTCCGGCATCCGGGGAATCGGCAGTGTCGGTCTCTCGCTCTGAGGAGTCTGTCGATGGCGGCGGGTCGTTGGTACGTGTCCGTGGCGAGAACGGCGCCGGAGACGGGGTGGGTGAGGATCCGTTCCCAGGGGGACCGGCTGGTGCGGGCGAGTTCGCGGGCGATGGCGGCGTCGATCGGTCCGGTGCCTTCGAGGGTGGCGGGTTCGTCCGTGACGCCGAGGAGGGAGAGCACGGGGATGACGATTTGCACTTTCGCGTGGATCGCACCGAGTACCGCGGTCCCGTCGGTGTCCCGGGTGGGGTCGGTGGTGGGGTGGCCGGTGAGGAGCATGTCCACGGCGAGGTCTGCGCGGAGCTGGTCCATCGTCCGGGTGTCGGTGGTGATCACCGCGAGCTGTTCGTCGTCCAGCCCGGCGGGTGGCGTTCGCCTCGTGTCGACGATGACGCGGGCTTGCTGGTTCAGCCGGTCGTAGACCGCGTCGGCGAAGAGTGACGGGACGGCCAGCATGATGGTGGACATGCCCTCGGTGCCGCGGAGGACTTTCACGCACCGGGTCGCGTGCGCGGCGTCGTGGCGTTCCTGCATGCTGATCGGGTGGACCTGCTCGGCGAGGACCCGCAGCCGGGGGCCGACTCGGCCGGCGGTGTCCTCCGCACAGATCTCGGCGGCTGAGCGGTCGAACTCGTGTCGGTTCTCCGGAGGCAGGATCGCCCCGGCGTCCTGCACGGCGCGGACGTGCCCTCTCCTGATCCGCCCCTCTTCCCACGACGCCAGTGTCTCCGGGTAGTCCCCGACGAGCGTCGCGGCCTCGCCGATCTGGCGTTGCAGGGACCGGTCCGACACCCGTGCGGCGACCGCGATCTCGGACGCGACCGTCCGCAGCACCATGTCCGCCTGCCGCTCCCGGGGAGAGACACCGGTCAGCACATCGTCGACGAGGTCCGCCGCCTGCGCGAGCACCCGCACCCGCGCCGCTTCTGCCGCGGCGATCGCCTGGTCGAACGCGGCGACCTGGTCGCGCAGACTGCGCAGCGTGTCGGTCTGCGAGTCGGTGAACCCGACCACCGCGCTCGAATGCATGTTCTAAAGTTACCGCCGCCCACCGACATCGCGCCGGCGATCCCGCAGCCTGTGGAAACGCTGCCCAGGGTCACCACCGCTACCTGTCCGCGGGGGTGGCGCATCTTCCCCTGAGGCAGTCCATCTTTCGCCGAGATGGTGGCTCTTGCACCGAAACGGTGGGCACCATCTCGGCGAAGAACCCACCATCTCGGCGGAGGAGACGCCATTTCGGTGGAGGGGGCGCCGGTCCGGCACGTGCGATAGGCTTGGCTAAAATACCCCATGGGGTATAAGGTGAGCAGGCGTCACTCCGCGAGCAGTTTGCCCGCAGTCCACCATTCTGAATACCCCGGAGGGTAAATTTGAGAATCGTCATCGTAGGCGGCGTCGCCGGCGGAATGAGCTGCGCCGCCCGTGCGCGGCGGCTCGACGAGTCGGCCGAGATCATCGTGCTCGAGCGCGGCGCCCACGTCTCCTTCGCGAACTGCGGCCTTCCGTACTTCGTCGGCGGCGAGATCGACGACGAGCGCTCGCTCCTCGTGCAGACGCCCGCGTCTCTGCGTGCGGCGCTCGCGCTGGATGTGCGCCCCGGCCACGAGGTGATCGCCGTCGATGCCGAAGCGCGGACGGTGACCGTCCGCACCGCGGAGGGCATGAGTCTGCTCAGCTACGACGCCCTCGTCCTCTCGCCCGGAGCCAGCGCCTTCGTGCCGCCCATTCCCGGCGTGGAGTCCCCCCGCGTCCGGACGTTGCGGACGGTGGAGGATGCCGTCGCCCTTCGGGATCGTGTCCGCGCGGGTGCCCGTCGTGCCGTCGTCCTCGGTGGCGGATTCATCGGCATCGAGGCGGCGGAAGCGCTCGCCGCGCAGGGGCTCGAGGTCACGGTCGTCGAACTCGCCCCTCAGCCGCTCCCGCCCGTCGAGCCGGAGTTGGCCTGGCTCGTCTCGGAGGAGCTCCGGGCGCTCGGCGTCGACCTGCGCGTCGGGGTGGCGGCATCCGCCATCGTGCCGGGAGCGGATGCCGATAGCGTCGTCCTCGCCGACGGTACGGAGGTGCCCGCTGATCTGATCGTCGTCTCGGTGGGCGTCCGGCCCGACACCGCGACGTTCGAGCGGGCGGGCATCGCATGCGAACGTGGGGCGATCATCGTCGATGATCACGGTCGCACGAACCTGCCCGGTGTCTGGGCGGTCGGCGATGCCACCCTGAGCGTGGACGCGGTCACCGGCGCGCGGCGACCTGTCGCGCTCGCCGGTCCCGCCAACCGCGCGGGACGCCTCGTCGCGGACGACATCATCCGACCCGAGACGGCGCGGGCGATCCCGCGGCCGGTCGGCACCGCGATCGTGCGGGTCGGCTCTCTCACCGCGGCGCTCACCGGTGCCAACCGGATGGTCCTCGACGCGGCCGGCGCCGACTATCGGACGCTGCACCTGCACGCTAACCAGCACGCCGGATATTTTCCGGGTGCGAGTCAGATCCACCTCGTCGTCCATGTCGATGCGGAGTCCGGTCGCCTCCTCGGCGCGCAGGCCGTCGGGGCGGAAGGTGTCGACAAGCGCATCGACGTGCTGGCGACCGCGATCCGGGCGGGCATGGCCGTGGATGAGCTCATCGATCTCGACCTCGCCTACTCGCCGCCGTACGGGCAGGCCAAGGACGCGATCAATCTGACCGGCATGGTGGGCGAGAACGTCCGCGGGGGGACGCTCGCGCTCTGGTACGCCGAAGAACTCGATTCCGTTCTCGATCGCGCTCTGGTCCTGGATGTCCGGCGCGAAGACGAATGGCTCACCGGGCACGTGCGGGACGCTCTCCACGTCCCGCACACCGAGTTGCGCGACCGCATCGACGAGGTGCGCGAGGCGGCAGCGGGCCGACCGGTCAGGGTCATGTGCGCATCCGGTGTCCGCTCGGCGATCGCCCATCGCGTCCTGACGCAGGCGGGGATGGATTCCGCGTCGCTCTCGGGCGGCATCCTCACCCTGCGCGCGACTCTCGGCTCACGTGCCGCAGCGATGCTCGACACTGAGGCGTTTATCCGTGGCTGATCCGCAAAGGCTCATCGCGAACCGGCTGCGGCGGGCGCGGGGACAGCTCGACGCCGTCATCGCGGCCGTGGAGGCGGGCATTGAGTGTCGTGACGTCGTCACCCAGCTCGCCGCCGTCGCCAAGGCGCTCGATCGCGCGGGCTACGCCATCGTCTCCTCGGCGATGCGCGAGTGCGTCGCGGTTCCCGAGGGTGAACGTCCTCAGGACGCCGTGACGGAGGACGAGCTCGAGAAGCTCTTCCTCATGCTGGCCTGACGACCCCCCCCCACCAACAGAGAACCAGAAGAAGGAGACGCCCCGTGTGCTCCGCGGTGACATGCAAGAAGTGTGGAAAGACGACCTGGAGCGGCTGTGGACAGCACGTCGAGCAGGTCATGCGCGCGGTGCCCGCCGCGCAGCGCTGCCCGGGGCACGACGCCGAGCCGTCCAACGGTCTGTTCGCTCGGCTCTTCGGTCGCTGAATCGAGCGCGAGGTCACGCGAGCGTGAGGAACAGCTTCTCGAGCTCCTCGGGCGTCATGGACGTGTCATCGGGATCGGCCAGGCAGGTGCGCATCGCCGAGGCGACGATCGCATAACCGGCGCGATCGAGGGCCTTCGAGACCGCGGAGAGCTGAATCACGATGTCACGGCACTCCGCTCCGGACTCGACCGCCCGGATGACCGCCGCCAACTGACCCTCCGCGCGGCGCAGTCGATTCACGATCTTCCGCTGCTGTGCGACGAGATCCGCTTCGTAGTCGTTGTCAGCTGCCTGAGCGATGTTCATGTCTCCTCATTCCGAGCGCGGTCGGTGGGACCACGATACCGCCCTGGGTATCCCCGCGGCCGTCAGCTGTCGGTGTTCGATCCGTGGTCCTGGGTCGGGAACAGGAGAATGGCCAGGCCGAGCGCGACGGTTCCTCCGATCAGCTGGGCTCCGAGGAACGGGAGGACCGAGGCCGGGGCGATGCCGGCGTACGTGTCGGTGAAGATGCGACCAATGGTCACGGCAGGGTTGGCGAACGAGGTGGAGCTGGTGAACCAGTACGCCGCGCCGATGTACGCGCCGACGGCAGCCGCGATCATGGGCACGGGTCGTCGTGTGCGGGTCAGTCCGATGATGAGCAGGACGAGCCCCGTTGTGGCGACGACCTCGGCGAGGAAGGTGGCCGGTGTCGCGCGGTCCGTGGTCGAGATCGCGGTCGGGCTGTCGAACATCGCGTTCGCGAGGATCGCGCCGCCGATCGCCCCCAGGATCTGCGCCGCGACGTAGGCGACCAGGGCGCCGGGGGCGAGGCCCGTGCGGGTGCGGCGGCCGAGGATCGCGTCGGCGAGCGAGACCACGGGGTTGAAGTGTGCTTCCGAGACCGGCGCGAGCATCAGGATAAGGACGCCGAGGCCCAGGGCGGTGGCGAGGGAGTTCTCGAGGAGTTGCAGCCCAGGATCGGTGGAGAGCCGCTGCGC
>JASBUD010000050.1 GCA_030148105.1 Microbacterium sp.
ACCTGCAGGAGGAAGTTCAGGCGCGCGCGGATCTCACGCAGGACCTGCGCGGCGATCTTCGCCTCGCGCGGAGTGAGCTCGAGTTTGTCGAAGTACTCCTGGGCATCCGCGAGGCTCAGGCGTGCGGCATCCGCGATGGAGTGGCCGTGGACCAGGACGGCGAGCACTTCGGGCTTGAGTCGGTCGCCGTTGCACGCCAGGCACGGCACTTCGCGCAGGTACTCGGACCACCGCTGGCGCTGCGAGTCGGAGTCGGCCTGGATGTACTGCCGCTCGATGTACGGCACGACACCTTCGAAGCCCGACGAATAGCGCATCTCGCGGCCGTAGCGGTTCTTCCACTTGACGGTCACCTTGTAGTTCTCACCGCGGAGCACGGCATCCTGCACGTCGACGCGCAGGTCGCGCCACGGCGTGTCCAGTGAGAAGTTCAGATCGGACGCGAGTCCCTCGAGAAGCCGTTCGTAGTACTGGAAGAGACCCTTGCCCTGCGTGGTCCACGGGATGAGGACGCCTTCGCGGATGGAAAGATCCTCGTCGCCGAGCATGAGGTCGACGTCCACGGACATGCGGGTGCCGAGACCGGAACACGTCGGGCACGCGCCGAACGGCGCGTTGAACGAGAAGGTGCGCGGCTCGATCTCGGTGAGCTGCAGAGGGTGGCCGTTCGGGCAGGCCAGTTTCTCGGAGAACGACTGCCACGCGGCATCCCCCTCCTCATCGACGAAGTTGACCTGCACGATGCCGCCGGCGAGGCGCAGGGCGGTCTCGACGGAGTCGGTCACCCGGCTCAGGATGTCGTCGCTGGCCACGAGACGGTCCACGACCACCGCGATGTCGTGCTTGTAGCTCTTCTTGAGCACGGGCGGCTCGGCCAGCTGGATGAGCTCACCGTCGACCACGGCGCGGGCGTATCCCTTCGCCGACAGCTCCTTGAACAGATCGACGAACTCGCCCTTCTTCTGCGAGACGACGGGGGCGACGATCTGATAGCGGGTGCGCTCGGGCAGCTCCATGAGCTGGTCGGCGATCTGCTGGACGGTCTGCCGCTGGATCACCTCGCCGCACTCCGGGCAGTGCGGTACCCCGATGCGCGCCCACAGCAGACGCATGTAGTCGAAGATCTCGGTGATCGTTCCGACGGTCGATCGCGGGTTGCGGTTCGTGGACTTCTGGTCGATGCTCACCGCGGGACTGAGACCCTCGATGAAGTCCACGTCGGGGCGATCGACCTGTCCGAGGAACTGACGCGCGTAGGCGCTGAGCGACTCGACGTAGCGACGCTGCCCTTCGGCGAAGATCGTGTCGAACGCGAGGCTGGACTTTCCGGATCCGCTCAGACCGGTGAAGACGACGAGCGAGTCGCGGGGGATGTCTAGGTCGACATCCTTGAGATTGTGGACACGGGCGCCCCGGACACTGAGCTTTCCACTGGTGTTTCCGGGCGCGGCGACAGGGACGATGGGCACCGGACAAGTCTAGGCGGGGCCTCCGACACGAAGGTCGGAGGCCCCGCCCGAGGGTGCGCTGTCAGCGAATCAGCGGACGCGGACCGTTCCGGAGACCTCGCTGCCGAGCGTGCTCGCGTCGCCGGAGTACACCGCGGTGATGCGGTGTCGGCCGGCCGAGAGCCCGGTCAGATCGAACGTCGCGGAGCCGTCGACGATCTGCGCGGAGCCGATCACCACGTCGCCCTCGCGCAGCTGCACCGTTCCGGTGCCGGCGCCCTTCGTGCGGACCGTCACGGTCGCACTGACGTCGCCTCCGCGCCCGTCCTGCTTCGTGCGCAGGCTGAGGGTGGACTTCTCTCCGATCGTGATCGGCACGGAGACCTCGGTGCCGGTCGTCGCGCCCGTGAGGGTCAGCTCCGCGGCGCCCGGGCGGACGTTCGGCGGCAGCGTCACCGAGATCGACGCCGTGCCGTAATCGTCGTAGATCGCGGTCCCGACGGTGTTGTCCACGGGGAAGCGCCCGAGCTCGCGACCACCCGAGCTGACGATGATCTCGCTGTCCTTGGCGTCACCGGGCGCGGTCATGGCCCAGGACTTCACCTGGAAGGATGCCGTTCCCCGCGGTGCGTAGGACGCCGGCGAGCCGGCGGCCGGAGCAACCTCGACGGCGCGCTGCGAGTAGTCGACCGCCAGCGGCGAGCCGGCCGGGGCGAACTGCCCGAGGTAGTCCACCATCGCAGCGAGATCGACCTTGCCCGTGTCGCGGCGGTTCGCGCCGTTGGCGAACTCGCGGAAGTTGTCGCCGCCGCTGGAGAGGAACGAGTTGACCGTGACCGAGTAGGTCGCGGCCGGGTCGATCGGCTCGCCGTTCAGCCACATGCCGGTGACGGTGCCCCGCGGAGCCTGGTAGGTACGGCCCTCTTCGTTCTCCGCCGTCGTGGGGTTGTCGCGCTGGGTCTCCGTCACGGTCTGCTGGGTGTAGGTGTACTCGAAGCCCTCGGACGCGCCGAGTCGCAGGTACGGCCGGGTCGGCAGAGCGTTGTAGGCATCGCGCTGCCACTGCTGCTCGAGCACGGTCTTGATCTGGGCGCCGGTCAGCTGCAGGTTCACGAGCGTGTTCGCGAACGGCTGCACGACCGCAGCCTGCTTGTAGGTGAGCGTCCGCGGGTACGCGCCGGTGCCCGCATCCGTCCCGACCATGTCCTGACGGAGTCCGCCCGGGTTCATGAACGCGATCTGGGCGCCTCCGGACTCCGGCGCTTCGGTCGCCCACTGCTGGACCTCGGCGACCAGGTTTCCCAACGTCGATTCGCCGCCGCGGTTCTCGGTCGTGCCGTTCGCGAGCTTCGCCCGGTTGAATCCGCCGGCGATCTCGCCGAGGGGCTCCGCACCGAGCACGTCCGCTTCGGCGATCGCCTCGGCGACGAGAGCGGCCACCGCCGACTCGGGCGCCGCAGCCTGCGGGGCGATCGCGATGATGTTCTGGGTCTTCGCGCTCACGACACCGGTGCTGCCGTCCACGGTGAACAGCAGCTGGTTCAGGTTCGTGCCGTACTGACCCGCGGAGACCACGGGTCGGTTCACGACCGGGCGCTGCTCGTTGGCCCACTGCTGCACGGGGTACTCGCAGTTGTAGGCGAGGTGGGTGTGACCGGAGACGATCGCATCGACGTCGGCCGAGACCCCGCCGACGATCTCGCCCCACGTGGTCCCGGCGGCGATGCCCTGCTGGCAGTCGGTCGTCGCCGCGCCCTCGTGCACGAGCATCACGACGAGATCGGCGCCGGCGCTGACCAGTTCAGCGGCCTCGGCGTTGACGGAGTCGACGATGCCGCGCACCTCGATGTCGGCGATGCCGGAAGGACTGACCAGTGCGGGCAGCTCTTCGGTGACCGCGCCGACGAACCCGACCTGCACGTCGCCGAATTCCTTGATCCACGTCGCCGGGACCGCGTCATCGCCGGTCGCGCGCACCTTCAGATTGGCGGCGATGTACTGCCATTCCGCGCCGCCGTACGGGTTCGTCACCGCGTCGTAGGGCGCCATCACCCGGTTGACGAGGTCGTCGTAGCCCTGATCGAGCTCGTGGTTGCCCACCGCCGAGACCTCGAGGCCTGCCGCGTTGAGCGCGTCGATCGTCGGCTTGTCACTCTGGATGAACGACTCGAACGTCGATGCGCCGATCAGGTCGCCGGCGGCGGCGAAGACCGTGTTCGGGTTGGACGCGCGCAGCGACTGCACCACGCCCGCGAGCTTCGCGGCGCCTGCCTCGGTTCCGTTCGCGGCGATGCGGCCGTGGAAGTCGTTCGTGGCCAGGATCTGCACCTGAGTGGGATCGGCCTGAGCGGCGGGCGCGGCGAGAGCACTCGCTCCGAGTGCCGCGGCGGTGAGAGCAGCTGCGGCGGCGAAGCGCCGGGCGCCGCGCGGGTGTGACCTTGATCGCATGACGTTCCTCCGATGGGGGATGAAGAAGGAGATGGTACGAGTTCGGGTCGTGCACCCTCGCACCGCTTCGAGACTATGGTCAGCGGCGACGCGAATCCAGAGGGATGAGAGATTGTTCACGCATCGTTGCCCGCACGATGCCCCGCCCACGGTGCGAGCGCATCACGGAGGGTCACGAGCGCGTCGGCATCGGCCCCGACGGCCGCCATGACGCGCGCCGGCACCTCCAGCGCCTCATCGCGCAGCCGCCGGCCGGCGTCGGTCAGACCGACGTCGAGCGCCCGCTCGTCGTCAGGACGGCGCCGACGCGTCACGAGCCCTTGCGCCTCGAGTCGCTTCAGCAGCGGCGAGAGCGTGGCGGACTCGAGCGCGAGCTCGTCCGCGAGATCGCGCACCGAGCGCGGTGCCGTTTCCCACAGCGCCAGCATCACGAGGTATTGCGGATGTGTGAGGCCGAGCGGTTCCAGGATCGGCCGGTAGATCGACACCACGTTGCGCGCGGCGGTGACGAGCGCGAAGCACACCTGGTTGTCCAGTTTGAGCAGGTCTTCCGCGGCTGTGGACGAGTTCGGCATCCGATTAGCATAGTGCGTGAATCATTCGTACACTAAGTGATATGCCCACGCCGGATGCCGAACCCCGCCGACCGCTCCGGGAACGCGTCCGCGAGGCCGGCGGCTGGTACGCCTGGATCAACGCCCGGCTCATCTCGCTCGCCGGCCCCGCGTCGGTCGGTCCCTACGAGACGACGCCCCCACCCACGGTCGCCGAGCGCGCGGAACGCGCGTGTCCGCTGTGCGGGCAGCCGATGACGGCTCACTCGTTCGACAGGTCGGGCCCGAAGCCCCTCATGCACTGTCCGTGATTCAGGCGTGGCCGGCGCGCTCCATGGCGCGCAGCTCCTTCTTCATGTCCTGGACCTCGTCACGCAGTCGTGCGGCCAGCTCGAACTTGAGCTCGCCGGCGGCGGCGAGCATCTGGTTCGAGAGATCGAGGATCGTCGCCTCCAGCTGCTCGGCGCCCTCCGCGGCGATTCCTTCGCGTCGCAGGCGCGGTGTCGGCGACTTGCCCTTGCCGGACTTCGTCTTCGCGGCATCCCGCTTCGACATCATCGCGGCGGTGTCCGCGCCTTCGCGCGCCAGCACGTCCGTGATGTCCGCGATCTTCTTGCGCAGCGGCGTCGGGTCGATTCCGTTCTCGAGGTTGTAGGCGATCTGCTTGTCGCGCCGGCGGTCGGTCTCCTCGATCGCCGCGCGCATCGAGTCGGTCATGGTGTCGGCGTACATGTGGACTTCACCGGACACGTTTCGTGCCGCGCGTCCGATCGTCTGGATCAACGAGGTCCCCGACCGCAGGAACCCCTCCTTGTCGGCATCCAGAATCGCCACGAGGGAGACCTCGGGAAGGTCGAGCCCCTCACGGAGCAGATTGATGCCGACCAGCACGTCGTACACACCGGATCTGAGCTCGGTCAGCAGTTCGACCCGGCGCAGCGTGTCGACGTCGGAATGGAGGTAGCGCACACGCACGCCGTGCTCGCCGAGGAAGTCGGTGAGCTCCTCGGCCATCTTCTTGGTGAGGGTCGTGACCAGGACGCGCTCATCGCGCTCGGCACGCACCCGGATCTCCTCCAGCAGGTCGTCGATCTGTCCCTTGGACGGCTTGACGATGATCTGCGGGTCGATCAGACCCGTCGGGCGGATGATCTGCTCGACCACTCCATCGGCGATGCCCATCTCGTAACGCCCCGGCGTGGCCGACAGGTAGACGGTCTGACCCACACGGTCCTTGAACTCATCCCACCGCAACGGGCGGTTGTCCATGGCGCTGGGCAGGCGGAAACCGTGCTCGACGAGCGTGCGCTTGCGGGAGGCGTCGCCTTCGTACATCGCGCCGATCTGCGGAACCGTCACGTGCGACTCGTCGATCACGACGAGGAAGTCGTCGGGGAAGAAGTCGAGGAGACAGTGCGGCGCCTCGCCCGGCGCACGTCCGTCGAGGTGGCGCGAGTAGTTCTCGATCCCCGAGCAGAATCCGAGCTGCTGCAGCATCTCGAGGTCGAACGTCGTGCGCATCCGCAGGCGCTGAGCTTCGAGCAGCTTTCCCTGCGACTCCAGCTCCTTGAGCCGCTCGGCGAGCTCGACCTCGATCGTCCCGATCGCGCGCTGAACGGTGTCGGTGCCCGCGACGTAATGCGACGCGGGGAAGATCGGGACGGAATCGAGCTTCTGGATCACGTCGCCGGTGAGCGGATGCAGCATGTAGAGCGCTTCGATCTCGTCGCCGAACAGCTCCACGCGGATCGCGTACTCCTCGTACACGGGGATGATCTCGATCGTGTCGCCGCGCACGCGGAAGTTGCCGCGGGAGAAGTCGACGTCGTTGCGGTTGTACTGCATCGCGATGAACTTGCGGATGAGCGCATCGCGGTCGTAACGCTCCCCCACCTGGAGCGCGACCATCGCCCGGAGGTACTCCTCCGGCGCACCGAGTCCGTAGATGCACGACACGGTCGAGACCACGACGACGTCGCGACGGCTCAGGAGCGAGTTGGTGGTGGAGTGGCGCAGTCGCTCGACTTCGGCATTGACCGAGGAGTCCTTCTCGATGAAGGTGTCCGTCTGCGGGACGTACGCCTCGGGCTGGTAGTAGTCGTAGTACGACACGAAGTACTCGACCGCGTTGTGCGGCATGAGGTCGCGGAACTCGTTCGCGAGCTGGGCCGCCAGGGTCTTGTTGTGGGCAAGGACGAGGGTCGGTCGCTGCACCTGCTCGATGAGCCAGGCGGTCGTGGCGGACTTGCCCGTTCCGGTCGCACCCAGAAGCACGACGTCGGTCTCACCGGCGTTGATGCGCGCCGCCAGGTCGGCGATCGCCTGCGGCTGATCTCCGGAGGGGACGTACTCGCTGACGACCTCGAACGGCCGTACGGATCGTGTCGTCTGCATCCTTCCAGGGTAGGCGGGGCCTCCGACATCACGGCCGGCGTTCGCGCTCAGCCGAAGCCGCCCCCGCCGTCGAATCCTCCGCCGAGCCCTGAACCGTCGAAACCGCCGCCGAACCCTCCACCGTCCCAGGCTCCGCCGTCGAAGCCCGCGGAGGCGTCCATGCCCGACGAGCCCGGGTCGAACGTGTCGCCGACCCATGCCGGCTCGTCGCCGACGGTCAGGGAACCCGCACCGACGGTGAAGTAGGCCGACACCGCAGACGCCGTCATGAACTGGTAGGCCACGAGCGCCATCACGCCCGTCTGCATCATCATCGCCCGAGGGTCGACGTACGAGTCGTCCGCGGTCGCGGTGCGCGTCCGCACGGCGGCTTCGGCGGCGGCATCCGGAGCGTCACCGGCGGCGGCGCGCTCGGCCCGCCGCTCCTCCGCGCGGCGGACGAGCCGGGCCAGGACGTGCGGGTCCTCGGGAGACGCGGACCGCTCGGACTCGGACATGAAGGGGCGGAGCTGCTCGAACATCTCGCGGCGGCGCTGCGCCGGCACATCGGCGAAGGCCGCCGCGTGCGCGCTCTCGATCACACTCGCCGGGAGGGTGTTGAGCAGGTACACGTAGCGCGCGATGCGCTCTTCCTCCGTCACGGCGGCAGAGTGCTTGCGGCGGCGGAATCCCGAGAACAGGCCCATGGCATCTCCTTCGTCGGGGCTTCCGATTTTACCGCCGCCGGCCCCGCCGGGCGCCGACGAGCTCGCCCAGACGCGACCAGAGGTCATCTGCCTGCGCGAGCGTGCGCTTCAGAGGGCCGTCGGTCTCGATCACGACGTCCGCGATCGACAGCCGCTCCTGGTCGCTGACCTGCGACGAGATCCGGGCCGCTGCCTCCTGCTCGGTCATGCCGCGCAGCGCCACCAGCCGGTGCGCCCTGACCTCCGCGGGCGCATGCGCCACGACGATCAGATCCCACGGATCGGCGAGGCGGGCCTCCGCCAGCAGCGGCACGTCGTACACCACCACCGCATCGGGGTCGGATCCGAAGGCCTCGTCGAACTGCCTCTGGGACTCCACCCGCACGGCCGGGTGCACGATCGCATTCAGCCTGCCGACCGCCTCGGGATCCCCGAAGACCCGAGCCGCGAGGGCCGCCCGATCCAGCGCGCCGTCCTCGCGGAGCATGCCGTCGCCGAAGGCGTCCGCGATCGCGCGGAGGACCGGGGATCCGGGCTGCTGCACATCGCGGACGACCTGGTCGGCGTCGACGATGACTGCGCCATGCTCCGCAAGGCGCCGCGCGATGGTGGACTTTCCCGAAGCGATGCCTCCGGTGAGGGCGATGAGTGGCATGAGACGAGCATTCCATGCCCGCGCGCAGAACCTCAGCCAGTCTTGAGCCTCGCCTGAGCCGCGGCTGAGCGGAGCGCCGTATCGTCGGTGTCAGCCCGATGAAGGCGAATCCTCGGACGGTGTTCGAGGAGGACAGCCATGCAACACAGCAGTCCCGCTCTCGGTGCGGAGGGATGGCGATCGTGGGGGCGATCGCCATCCCATAACTCCCCGGTGCGCCCATGAGCGGCCTCGTCGACGGGTCCGAGACGCCGTTGTGGGATATCCTGGCCGACGTTCGGGCGTCGCCGATCGATTCGCCCGCGCCGGAAGGTGCAGAGGTGGAAGAAGCGCGCGTCGCCGTCGTGATCGAGGATGAGGAAGACATCCGGTCGCTGCTGTCGACGGTCCTCACCCAGGCGGGGTTCACCGTCCACGGCGCCGGCACCGGAGAAGAGGGCCTCGAGCTCGTCCGCACCCACGGACCGATCGTCACGACGCTCGACGTCAACATGCCCGGCATGGACGGCTTCGAGACCGCGAAGCGGATCCGTGCCGTGAGTTCGACCTACATCGTGATGCTCAGCGCGCGGACCGAGGAGATCGACGCCCTGCAGGGCCTCGAAGCGGGCGCCGACGACTACGTCGCCAAGCCGTTCCGACCCCGCGAGCTCCGCGCGCGGATAGACGCGATGCTGCGCCGCCCCCGTCACCATGTCGCCACCGTCCCGGTCGCCACGATCGGCGACGACGAAGGCGCGGTCGGATGGCTCGAGCACCGCGGCGTCCGTCTCAACCCCGACACCCGCATCGTGACGGTGGACGGCGAGGATCTCGAACTCACCCGCAGCGAGTTCGACATCCTCGCGGACCTGCTCGGCTCGGGACGACGCGTCCGCGCCAAGTCCGACCTCGCCCTCATGCTGCGCGGTGAGCAGTACACCGGAGTCGAATTCGTCAGCGACAGCGACGCCCGGGCGATCGAGGTGCACGTCGCGAACCTCCGCCGCAAGCTCGGCGAGTCGGCTTCGCAGCCGCGATGGATCGAGACCGTGCGGGGCGTCGGCTACCGGCTGACCGCGTAGCTCTCGCTCATCCACCGCACGTACCGATCCCAGGGGTCTTCCACGCCGGCACGCACGTGCTCGATGTGTTCGTGCAGTCGCCCGCTGAGCCGGAACCACTCGGTGGTCGCGAACCGTTCCGCGGCGAACTGCTCGTGTCGTCGACGTTCGAGCCGGCGATCACCGCGCTCGAAGGCGAGCAGCTCGTCATGCCAGAGGGCGCGCAACCGCTGCCGTGGATTGCCGGACGTGCCGATCTTCACGCGATCGGCCACCCGGAGGTAGTACACGACGTCGACCCTCGGCGGCGGAAGCTCGTGGTCGACGAGTTCGCCGTGGCGCCACTCGCAGACGGCGCACACCCATGCGGACGGGTAGCGGATGCCGATCCTCGAGCCGCAGAGACGGCACGGTGACGGCAGCGCATCCGTCACGCCGTACCGGCGCTGGTCCCACTCCCCCGCAACGGCCAGGTGATGCTCGCACAGCGCGAGCGGAGCGTCGGCCGGGACGTCGGCGCGGCATCCGTCCACGAGGCACGGCGGTGCGGAGTCGATCACCCGCTCAAGATACGTGCCACCGACGACACAGGCCGCCACCCGAAGGTGACGGCCTGTGTGGTTACAGCGTGTGGATCAGCGACCCGACAGCTTCTCGCGGAGAGCCGCGAGAGCCTCGTCGTCGGCCAGGGTGCCGCCGGCGGAGCTGTCGGACGAGAACGAGCTCGATGCGGAGCTGGTCTCGGTCGGGGCTGCAGCCTCGGCCTCGGCGGCCTTGGCGACGGCAGCCTTGTGCTGCTCCCAGCGAGACTGGGCGGCGGCGTACTCCTGCTCCCACTTCTCGCGGGCCTCGTCGGAGCCTTCCTTCCAGGCGTTGGTCTCCGGGTCGAAGCCCTCGGGGTACTTGTACTCGCCGTTCTCGTCGTACTCGGTGACCATGCCGTACAGGGCGGGGTCGAACTCGGTGCCGAACGGGTCGACCGACTCGTTGGCCTGCTTGAGCGACAGCGAGATGCGGCGACGCTCGAGGTCGATGTCGATGACCTTGACGAACACCTCTTCGCCGACGGACACGACCTGCTCGGCGAGCTCGACGTGCTTGCCGGAGAGCTCCGAGATGTGCACGAGGCCCTCGATGCCGTCCGCGACGCGCACGAACGCGCCGAACGGAACGAGCTTGGTGACCTTACCGGGCGTGACCTGTCCGATCGCGTGCGTACGCGCGAAGACCTGCCACGGGTCCTCCTGGGTGGCCTTGAGCGAAAGCGACACGCGCTCGCGATCCAGGTCGACCTCGAGGATCTCGACGGTGACTTCCTGACCCACCTCGACGACCTCGGAGGCGTGCTCGATGTGCTTCCACGACAGCTCGGAGACGTGCACGAGGCCGTCCACACCGCCGAGGTCCACGAACGCACCGAAGTTGACGATCGACGAGACCGTGCCCTTGCGGACCTGACCCTTGTGCAGGTTGTTCAGGAACGACGTGCGCGACTCGGACTGCGTCTGCTCCAGCAGCGCGCGGCGAGAGAGCACCACGTTGTTGCGGTTCTTGTCGAGCTCGAGGATCTTCGCCTCGATCTCCTGGCCGAGGTACGGCGTGAGGTCGCGGACGCGACGGAGCTCGATGAGCGAGGCGGGGAGGAAGCCGCGCAGACCGATGTCGACGATGAGGCCACCCTTGACGACCTCGATCACGGAACCGGTGACGACACCGTCGGTCTCCTTGATCTTCTCCACGTCGCCCCAGGCGCGCTCGTACTGGGCGCGCTTCTTGGACAGGATCAGACGGCCTTCCTTGTCCTCCTTCTGGAGAACGAGGGCTTCGACCTGGTCGCCGACC
>JASBUD010000052.1 GCA_030148105.1 Microbacterium sp.
ACGCGCCGCCCCCGCTCCCGCCGCTCCCCGCCGAGCCGGACGTGCAGGCCGAGGGTCCGTCGTCCACGAGCGCGCGCCGGCGCAGCCGCCGGCGCGGGGGAGAGGGCGGCGATTCCGCCGGCCCCACGGAGGCACCGCCTGCGCCGCGTCAGCGCACCGTCGAACTCATCACCGAGCCGCAGCGCATCAAGGGCTCCACCCGGCTCGAGGCGAAGAAGCAGCGCCGCCGCGACGGGCGTGAGGCCGGCCGCCGCCGGGCCGTCGTCACCGAGGCCGAGTTCCTCGCACGCCGTGAGGCCGTCGACCGCGAGATGATCGTGCGCTCGAAGAACGGACGCATCCAGATCGCGGTCCTCGAGGACAACGTCCTCGTCGAGCACTACGTCGCCCGCAACCAGGACGCGTCACTCATCGGCAACGTGTACCTCGGTCGCGTCCAGAATGTTCTCCCGAGCATGGAGGCGGCTTTCGTCGACATCGGCCGCGGCCGCAACGCGGTGCTGTACTCGGGCGAGGTCGACTGGGACGCTGTCGAGACCGGCAACCAGCCGCGTCGTATCGAGCTGGCTCTCAAGAGCGGCGACCGTGTGCTCGTCCAGGTCACGAAGGACCCCGTCGGGCACAAGGGCGCCCGTCTGACCAGCCAGATCTCGCTCCCTGGTCGCTACCTCGTGTACGTGCCGGGCGGCGCCATGAACGGGATCTCCCGCAAGCTCCCCGACACCGAGCGCGCACGCCTGAAGAAGATCCTGAAGGAAGTCCTCCCGGAATCCTCCGGCGTGATCGTGCGCACGGCCGCCGAGGGCGCGACCGAGGATCAGCTGACACTGGACGTGCAGCGTCTCACGAGCCAGTGGGAGCACATCAGCCGCCAGGTGGAGTCGATCCAGGCCCCGGCACTTCTGCACTCGGAGCCCGATCTCCTCGTCAAGATCGTCCGCGACGTCTTCAACGAGGACTTCACGAAGATGCTCATCCAGGGCGAGGACGCGCACCAGACGATCACGGCCTACCTTCAGAGCGTCGCCCCCGATCTCCTGGACCGCGTGAGCGTCTACGACAGCGAAGCCGACCCGTTCGACGAGTTCCGGGTGACCGAGCAGATCGAGAAGGCGCTCGACCGCAAGGTGTGGCTGCCCTCGGGCGGATCCCTCGTGATCGACCGCACGGAGGCGATGACGGTCGTCGACGTGAACACCGGCAAGTTCGTCGGCTCGGGCGGAAACCTCGAAGAGACCGTCACGAAGAACAACCTCGAAGCCGCCGAAGAGATCGTCCGTCAGCTGCGGCTGCGGGACATCGGCGGCATCATCGTCGTGGACTTCATCGACATGGTGCTCGAATCCAACCGCGACCTGGTCCTCCGGCGCCTCGTGGAGTGCCTGAGCCGCGACCGGACGAAGCACCAGGTGGCCGAGGTCACCTCGCTGGGTCTGGTCCAGATGACGCGCAAGAAGCTCGGACTCGGGCTGCTGGAGACCTTCAGCGAAGCGTGCGAGGTCTGCGCCGGTCGCGGGGTGATCGTTCACCACGATCCCGTCGTCAAGCACCGGGCGCCGATCGGCAACGGGCAGCCTCCGGGACGTCGCCCCCGCACGCCCGCGGCGAACGGAAACGGCAGCACCGGCGGCACGCATGTGATCACGGAGGGCGTGAAGTCCGCGCTCGCCCAGATCGCGGCATCCACGATCCACTCGCATCACGAGGAAGAGCTCGCCCCCGTGGCGGCACCCGTGGTCGAGGAGGCTCCGGTGGAGCGTCCGAAGAAGCAGCGCAAGAAGCGGGCGGATGCGGCAGCCAAGACCCCGCGGACCGAGAAGGATGCGCTGCTGGACTCCGTCCTGAGTGCCCTTCCCGAGCCGAAGGCGCCCGGACAGGGCCGATCACGCCGACGCGTCACGACGGCGGCGCTGACCGGAACACCGGTCTCGCACACGCCCGCGGAGGAGTGATCAGCCGGCACGACGCTCGCGCGCCGTCACCCGCAATCCTGAAGCGATGAGCGAGCGGACGAGGGTGCGCCCGTCCACGTGACGGGCGCCGGCGGCGATCAGACGCCCGTGCGCCTCATCGGGCACGTCGTAGTGGTCGCGGTCGAAGCCGCGGCGAGGGATGCCGTTCGCCGCGGCGAACGCGTGGAGCTCCTCCAGGCTCGTGTCGCTCACAAGGTGCGCCCACAACCGGCCGTGTGCCGGCCAGCGCGCATCGTCGATCAGGATCGCCACGCCCCGATCCTACGCAGGGCCGCGCCGCGACCTGCCGCGCTTTTGCCCTTCTCCGCCCGATCCGGTAATGTATTCCTTTGGTGCGTTGACGACATTTCTGCTCCGCACCGAGTCTTTCCTCAGGCACCCGGAGCCGCGCGCTCCCCGAAGAAACAGGTATGAAGTGGTCTACGCAGTTGTGCGCGCCGGTGGTCGGCAGGAGAAGGTCCAGGTCGGCACGATCGTGGTCCTGGATCGTCAGGCCGCGAAGATCGGCGACAAGATCCAGCTCCCCGCGGTGCTGCTGGTCGACGGCGACGCCGTCACGACCGACGCCGACAAGCTCGCGAAGGTGACCGTCACGGCCGAGGTCCTCGGCGAGGAGCGCGGCCCCAAGATCGTCATCCAGAAGTTCAAGAACAAGACCGGCTACAAGAAGCGCCAGGGGCACCGTCAGGACCTCACGCGCGTCAAGGTCACCGGCATCAAGTAAGCACGGAAGAGGCTGAAGACATGGCACACAAAAAGGGCGCAAGCTCCACCCGCAACGGTCGTGACTCCAACGCACAGCGCCTCGGCGTGAAGCGCTTCGGCGGCCAGCAGGTCCTCGCCGGCGAGATCATCGTCCGCCAGCGCGGCACGCACTTCCACCCCGGCGCGAACGTCGGCCGCGGCGGCGACGACACGCTGTTCGCCCTCGAGGCGGGCGCCGTGCAGTTCGGCGCGAAGGGCGGCCGCAAGGTCGTCAACATCGTGGTTCCGGCGGAGTAATTCCGCCGCACGCAGTTTCTCGTGGAGGGGGCGGGCTTCGGCTCGCCCCCTCCACGCATTCACACCCGCTGTCGCTGTGCGGCACGACTGATCTGAGGGGGAGCGCATGGTCACCTTCGTCGACCGCGTCACGCTGCACCTGTCCGCCGGCAAGGGCGGCAACGGCTGCGTGTCGGTCAAGCGCGAGAAGTTCAAGCCCCTGGCAGGTCCGGACGGCGGCAACGGCGGCCACGGCGGCGACATCGTGCTCGTGGCCGACCCGCAGGTGACGACGCTGCTGTCGTATCACCACTCGCCGCATCGTTCCGCGGGCAACGGCGGCTTCGGCATGGGCGATCACCGGTCGGGAGCTCTCGGCGAGACGCTCGAGCTCCCCGTGCCCGTGGGCACCGTGGTGAAGGACGTCACCGGCGAGACGCTCGTCGACATGATCGAGCCGGGGATGCGCTTCGTCGCGGCGCCCGGAGGCATCGGCGGCCTCGGCAATGCGACCCTCGCCACCCCCAAGCGCAAAGCGCCCGGGTTCGCGCTCCTCGGCACGCCGGGGTGGCAGGGCGATGTCCTGCTCGAGCTGAAGACCGTCGCCGACGTCGCCCTGGTCGGGTACCCGTCTGCGGGCAAGTCGAGCCTGATCGCGGCGATTTCGGCCGCTCGACCGAAGATCGCCGACTACCCGTTCACCACTCTGCATCCGAACCTCGGCGTCGTACAGGCCGGCGACGTGCGCTACACGGTCGCCGATGTCCCCGGCCTCATCGAGGGCGCGAGCGAGGGCAAGGGGCTCGGTCTCGAGTTCCTCCGGCACGTCGAGCGCTGCACCGCGCTCGTGCACGTCCTGGATTGCGCCACCCTCGAACCCGGCCGTGATCCGATCAGCGACCTCGAGGTGATCCTCGCCGAGCTCGGCGCCTACCCCGTCCCCGAGGGGCAGCGCCCGCTGTTGGAGCGCCCGCAGATCGTCGTGCTCAACAAGATCGATGTCCCCGAGGCAAAGGACCTCGCCGAGCTCGTGCGACCGGATCTGGAAGCGCGCGGATTCCGCGTCTTCGAGATCTCGACGGTCAGCCACGAGGGGCTCCGTCCGCTCACCTTCGCGCTGGGTCAGATCGTCGCCGAGCACCGGGCCGTCGAGGCGAGCAAGCCTCCCGTGGAGCGCATCGTCATCCGCCCGCAGGGCGCCGAGCGCGAGTTCACGATCCGGGTGGAAGGCGGCACGTACGGCGACATCTACCGCGTGCTGGGCGTCAAGCCCGTCCGCTGGGTGCAGCAGACCGACTTCCAGAACGAGGAGGCCGTCGGCTACCTCGCGGACCGGCTCGAGAAGCTCGGCGTCGAGGACGAGCTGTTCAAGGCGGGCGCGCAGCCCGGCTCGACCGTCGTGATCGGCGAAGGGGACGGCGTCGTCTTCGACTGGCAGCCGTCGCTCGGCTCGGTCGCCGAGCTCATGACCGCGCCGCGTGGTACCGACCCGCGCCTGGACATGAACCCGCGACGCACCACGTCGCAGCGCCGCGAGAAGTACTACGCGAGCATGGACGCCAAGGCGGAGGCCCGCGCGGAGCTCGAGGCCGAGCGCATCGCGGCGAAGAACGGGCAGATCGGCACGGGCGACGAGGGGGTCGAGTGACCATCTCCTCGCGCGCGGACATCCCGGCGGCGCGTCGCATCGTCGTCAAGGTCGGCTCGAGCTCGATCAGCGGCGAGAACGCCGGCAAGATCCAGCCGCTGGTCGAGGCCCTCGCCGCGGCGCACGGTCGCGGCACCGAGGTGGTGCTGGTCTCCTCCGGCGCGATCGCCACGGGGATGCCGTACCTCCGCCTCGCGGAGCGGCCGAGCGATCTGGCCACGCAGCAGGCCGCGGCGGCCGTCGGTCAGAACGTCCTGATCTACCGTTACCAGGAGGCGCTGCGACCGTTCGCGATCGTCGCCGGCCAAGTGCTCCTCACCGCCGGTGATCTGGAGAACGCGACGCCGCGCTCGAATGCGCGGCGGGCGATGGAGCGACTGCTCGGTCTGCGCATCCTCCCGATCGTCAACGAGAACGACACCGTCGCCACGCACGAGATCCGCTTCGGCGACAACGACCGGCTGGCAGCTCTCGTCGCGCAGCTCATCGGCGCGGACGCCCTGGTGCTGCTGAGCGACATCGAGTGCCTGTACACGCGTCCGCCGGACGAGCCTGGGGCCGAGCCGATCCGCCGCGTCCGGCACGGGGACGATCTGAGCCGCTACGCGTTCGGCTCGGTCGTGGTCAACAGCGTCGGCACGGGTGGCGCGGCGACGAAGGTCTCCGCGGCACGCGTCGCGACGGCATCCGGTGTGGGCGTTCTCGTCACGAGCGCCGACCTCGTGGACGCGGCCTTGCGCGGCGAGGACATCGGCACGTGGTTCGACCCGCATCCCGACCCCGTCGGGACCGCGGCTGGACCCGTCACCGCGCCGGTGCCCCGTACGGGCGCCGATACACTGGGCCGATGACCATGACCGCAACGACGGCACGCGAGCGGATGCTGCTCGCGAAGTCCGCGGCTCGCACGATCGGTCTGCTCTCGGACCACGCGAAGCGCGACGCCCTGCGTTCGATCGCCGATGCGATCGAGGCGGCCACGCCCGAGATCGTCGCCGCGAACATCGACGATCTCGACCGCGGACGTGCCGGCGGACTGTCGACGGGGCTCCTGGACCGGCTCCGCCTGGACGCACCGCGGGTCGCCGCGCTGGCCGCCGCCGTCCGCGACATCGCGGAGCTGCCGGATCCGGTCGGACGCGTGCTCGACGAGCGCACGCTGCCCAACGGGGTCGAACTCACGAAGATCAGTGTGCCTTTCGGGGTCGTCGGCTCGATCTACGAAGCGCGCCCCAACGTCACGGTCGACATCGCGGCCCTCGCCCTGCGCTCCGGCAACGCCGCGGTCCTGCGCGGCGGGTCGGCGGCCGAGCAGACGAACGCGGCCCTCGTCGCCGCGATGCGCGGTGCGCTGGCGGCCGAAGGCATCGATCCCGAGGCGATCCAGACCGTCGATGAGTTCGGCCGCGACGGTGCCCGCGAGCTCATGCAGGCGCGCGGTGTGGTGGATGTCCTCGTGCCTCGGGGGAGCGCCCAGCTGATTGAGACGGTCGTCACCGAATCCTCCGTGCCCGTCATCGAGACCGGAGCGGGCGTGGTCCACATCGTGCTCGACGAATCAGCCCCGCTGGAGTGGGCGCGCGAGATCGTCGTGAACGCGAAAGTGCAGCGGCCGAGCGTCTGCAACGCCGTGGAGACGGTACTCGTGCACCGCGACGCCGCCGCACGCCTCCTGCCGGATGTCATCGGCGACCTGCAAGCCCATGGGGTCACCGTCCACGGCGACGACGTCGTCGCGGGGCTCGTGAACGGGATCGTCCCGGCGGTCGAGGAGGACTGGGCGACCGAGCACATGAGCCTGGACATCACCGTCGGTGTCGTGGCCGATCTCGACGAGGCCCTCGCGCACATCCGCCGGTACTCCACGCAGCACACCGAATCGATCATCACGCAGGACTCCGCCAACGCTGAGCGGTTCCTCGCCGAAGTGGATTCGGCGGTGGTCATGGTCAACACGTCGACCCGGTTCACGGACGGCGGCGAGTTCGGCTTCGGCGCCGAGGTCGGCATCTCGACCCAGAAGCTGCACGCCCGCGGACCGATGGGGCTGCCCGAGCTGACGAGCACGAAGTGGCTCGCGCGCGGCGCCGGGCAGACCCGCCGATAGTTCTCTAGACTGGGTAGCCACGCCCACACCCGAACGGAGCACGAGAATGACGCTTGTCACGACGATCCTGGCCGCGGCCGAAGAGGGTCACCACGGCAACGTCGCGTTGGAGACGGTGATCTTCTTCGTCATCGCGCTGGCTGTCTTCTCGGCTCTCGCTCTCGTGGTCTTCTCATATCGCGACGTGGCGAACCGTCACGCGGGCAAGGCGCAGGCCTACGCCCAGAGCCACGGCGCGGCGATCGAGCACGGGACAGTCGAGCACGGGACGGCGAGCGGCCACTAGGTCGGGCATGACGACGGACGCAGGGGAGC
>JASBUD010000064.1 GCA_030148105.1 Microbacterium sp.
ACGCGCCCTCTCTCAGGCGACGAGGCCGCGCCGATCCAGGAGAGGCTGGATGTCAGCATCCCGCCCCCGGAAATCGCGGTAGGCCGCCAGCGGATCCTTCGATCCGCCGACCCCGAGCAGCCGGGTGCGGAACCGGTCGCCGTTCGCGCGCGTGAGCCCGCCGTTCTCCCGGAACCACTCCACGGTGTCGGCGTCGAGCACTTCGCTCCAGATGTACGAGTAGTATCCGGCGCTGTATCCGCCGGAGAAGACGTGCGCGAAATACGTCGATGAGTAGCGGGTCGGCGCGGCGGGGTTGTCCAGACCGATGTCGGCGAGGGCGGCCCGTTCGAACGCGACGACGTCGATCTCGGATGCCGCCTCCTCAGCGGTGAGGGAGTGCCAGGCCTGATCCAGCCACGAGGCGGCGAGGTATTCGCTCGTTGCGAACCCCTGGTTGAAGGCCTCCGAGGCGTGCAGCTTCTCGACCACGTCACGCGGCAGCGGCTCGCCGGTCTCGGCGTGGCGTGCGTAGTTGTCGAGCACCTCCGGCCAGTAGATCCACATCTCGTTGACCTGACTCGGGAACTCGACGAAGTCGCGGAAGACGTTCGTCCCCGCGAAGTGGGGGTAGGTGACGGTCGCGAACAGGCCGTGCAGCGCGTGTCCGAACTCGTGGAAGAGCGTGGTCACCTCATCCAGGGTCAGCAGGGTCGGGCGCCCGGCTGCCGGCTTCGGAACGTTGAGGTTGTTCACCACGACCGGCGCTGTACCGCGCAGGCGGGACTGCGACACGATCGAGTTCATCCACGCCCCACCCCGCTTCGTGTCGCGCGTGTAGAGGTCGAGGATGAACAGACCGAGCGGCGCGGAATCCGCGTTGAACACCTCGAACACGCGCGCGTCCGGGTGATACGCCCTCAGATCGCGTCTCTCGGTGAACGTCACACCATACAGCGCGGTCGCCGCGTGGAAGACCCCTTCCTGCAGCACGCGCTCGGCCTCGAACCAGGGTCGGAGGGCACTGCGGTCCAGGTCGTACTGCGCCGCCCGTACCTTTTCGGTGTAGAACGCCCAGTCGTGCGCCTCGAGCGGGAAGGGTTCGGGTTCGCCGTCGATGATCGCCTGCAGCGCCGCCTGCTCGCGCTCGGCGTTGCGGGCCGCGGGTCCTGCGAGGCGGCGCAGCAGGTCGTGGACGGCACCGGGTGAGCCGGCCGTCTCGTCGGCGGTGACGTACGCGGCGTGCGAGTCGTAGCCGAGAAGGCGGGCCCGCTCGGCGCGGAGCCGGACGATCTGCGTGAGCACGGCGGTGTTGTCGTTCTCGCCCCCGCGCGAGCCTCGCGCACGAGAAGCATCCAGGATCCGCTTGCGGCTGGTTCGATTCGTGAGCGAAGACAGGTACGGGTGGCCGGTGAAGAGGGTCAGGGTCACCACCCACTTTCCGTCCAGACCACGGTCCGCGGCCGCCTGCGCGGCGGCGGAGAGCTCGCCGTCGGAGAGTCCGTCCAGCTCGGCGGCGTCCTCGAAGACCACGGCGAGGTCGTTCGTGTCGCGCAGAAGGTTCTTCTCGAATGTGGTCGTCAAGGTCGACAAGCGCTGGTTCAGCGCGGTGAGCTCCTGCTTGGCCGCATCGTCGAGTCCCGCGCCGGCATGGGCCATCTCGCGGAAGCGGCGCTGCACGAGGTAGCGCTGCTCGGCATCCAGGTCGAGCGCTTCGAGCTGGTCGTGCAGCGTGCGGATGCGCCAGAAGAGTGCGGAGTCGAGGTCGATCGAATCCTGGTGCGCCGCCATGAGCGGCGCGAGCTCTTCCTCGATCGCCTGGATCTCGGCGGTGGCGTCAGCCGAGGAAACGGTGTAGAAGGTCCGGGCGACATCGCCCAGGAGCTTCCCGCTCGTCTCCAGCGGCAGCATCGTGTTCTCGAACGTGGGCATCGACCGGGCGCGCGTGATCGCGGAGATCTCCGCGCTGCGAGCGGCGAAGGCCTCGCGGAAGGCGGGGAGGTAGTGCTCGGGCTCGATCGCGGCGTAGTCGGGCAGGTCGTAGGGGAGCGTGGGGGGAGACAGGAGGGGGTTCGCATTCGCCATGTCGGTCAGCCTAGCCGCGCCCGAACACACCGCCGCCATTCCTTTGCAAAGAAAGCCTTGCAAAGGACTCTTTGCATCTGTATCCTCCTGTGTATGGAAGACGTCGAGCCGGAGCTGTCCCCCACCGAGCAGCGCCACGCCCAGGACAGGGTCCTCGACACCGGTGCGCTGCGTGCACTGGCGCACCCTCTGCGCGTGCGCATCTACGACATCCTGAGCCAGTACGGACCGCAGACGGCGAGTTCGCTCGCCGAGATGCTGGGGGAGTCTTCGGGGTCGACGAGCTACCACCTGCGCGCCCTCGCCAAGCACGATCTCATCCAGGAGGCCGCGGACAAGGGCACCGCACGCGAGCGCTGGTGGGAGCGACCCATCGGCGGTGTGTCGTTCGCGAACGCGGACGCGATGAAGACGCCCTCGGGTCGCGCGGCAACCCAGATCGTCATGAACGAATTCATGCGCAACCGCCAGGAACAGCTCATGCGTTTCGTCGACGAGGGGCTGAGCGAGGTCGGCGAAGCCTGGCAGGAGGGCAGCCTCATCTCGACGGCGACCGCCCGCCTCACGCCCCAGCAGAGCAGAGAGCTTTCGCTGAAGATCATGGCGCTGATCGACGACGCCGTGGACACCTATCGCCATCAGACCGGCGAGGACGCACGACCCGTGAGCATCCGAGCCGACCTGTTCCCGCTGCCCGACCTGGGAGAGAAGTCATGACCGCCGTTCCCGCACCGCGCACCCTCGTCCGTGTGACCCGATTCGAGCGGATGCTGCTCGCCGCGGCATCCGCCATCGCCTCGCACGTCGACGCCCGACTCGAACACCGCGCCGGCCCCGCCTATCGTGCGGCGACGCAGGTCCGTAACGGGATGGAGGAGTCCCGTCGGGCCGCGCAGGCTCGCGGCGCCGTCGGGCTCTTGCCGCGATGAGCCCTCACTCCGCCTCGACGGAGACCGGTGCGGCCGACGTGCCGCTGAGCACGCGCAAGACCGCGCTCGGCCGCGACTTCGGGCGATTGTGGACCGCTGCCGCGTTCAGCAATCTGGCCGACGGCATCGGACGCACCGCCGTGCCCCTCATCGCGACGACCCTCACGCGGGACCCCCTGGCCATCGCGGTCATCGGGGCGCTGGCGTTCCTGCCGTGGCTCGTGTTCGGGTTGCCGGCCGGGATGATCGTCGACAGGTTCGACCGGCGCTGGATCATGGCGATCGCCAACACCCTCCGCGGCGGCGTGGCCCTCTGGCTCGCGGTCCTCACCGTGACGGGGGACATCAGCCTGTGGGCCCTCTGGATCGGCACGCTCGTCTTCGGTCTCGGCGAGACGCTGTTCGACAACGCCACGAACGCCGTGGTCCCGGGAGTTGTCACACGCGCACAGCTCGACCGTGCCAACGGTCGCATGCAGGCCGCGCAGGTCACGATCGACAGCTTCATCTCGCAGCCGATCGCGGGTGTCCTGTTCGCCGTGTCGCTGGCGCTCCCGCTGTGGATCGGCAGCGCGGGCTACCTCGTGCCGATCGCGCTCGCCCTCCTCCTGCCGCTGTCCGCAGCACGTCCGCTGCGCTCGGAGAGCGACGGGGGAGGGAGAGCCCCCGCCGTGCCGGCGCGGGAGGCGATCGCCTACCTGTGGAGTCACCGCTACCTGCGGACGATGGTGCTGTTCACCTCGCTCGTGGGGTCCGCCTTCGCGTTCGCCCAAGCCGCCACGATCCTGTACTTCCTCGACGAGCAGGGCGTGCCGGCGGCGGCGATCGGCTTCGTGACGGCCGGGATCGGCGTCGGCGCCCTCGTCGGCGCACTGCTGGCCCCCACGCTCGTGGCACGCCTCGGCCGCGGGTGGGTCATGCTCGGTGCGAACATCGTCGCCGCGGGCGCGATGATCCTCACCGGGCTCGCCCCGAACGTCATCGTGGCGATCATCGCCTACGCGCTCTTCGCGTTCGCGGTCTCCACCTGGAACGTGCCCTGGGGTGCTCTGCGTCAGCAGATCGTGCCGGCCCACCTTTTCGGGCGGGTCCTCGGCATCATCCGGATGCTGACCTGGGGCATGTTCCCACTCGCCACGCTGCTCGGGGGCTGGGTCGCGAGAGTGGACCTGCGCCTGCCGTTCCTGATCGGCGCCGTCGTCGTCCTGACGGCGAGCATAGCCGCGGCGCGGCTGCTCGTCCTCGGCACGCGCGCTGCGGGTGCCGAGGCGGCCACCGAGGTGTGAGGCCCCGACTCAGCCGAAGCCGTCGCCCTCGTCATGCCGCACGATCGCCCGCCCATCCTCGTCGAGCATCACGATCACGCCCGTGTCCAACTCCGCGATCGGCCGCCCCTCCAGCCAGGTGAGGGTCCACCGGGGTGCCGGCTGACCGAACTGGTCCGCGGGAGTCACGGCTTCGACCGCGGCGATCTGCGCCCGCATCGCCGCAGGCACCGCAGCGGGTGGTTCGTCGCCGGCGGTCCATCTCGTACCGAGCTGCATGTCAGACCTCCTGTGGGGCGAGTTCGATGTCCGAGATGCCCAGGGCGTCGGCATCCGCGTACGTGATCTCGGCGATGCGGCCCACGGCCTTCAGGTCGCCCTCCGCGAGCTGCACGAGTGCGAGCGTCGCGGTGGGGCCGGCGATCGTCATGCTCCGCACCGGGGTCTTCTGCGACGCCTTCGCCTCCGTCTTGGCGCGCCGGATGCCGATGAGCGCGGCACTGACCGCCGACAGGACGGCGGGGTCGCCGCCGCTGCCGGAGTCGGTGGGCCACGGCGCCGTGTGCACGGAGCCCTCGTTGAACCATGACCAGGGCTCTTCCGTCGCGAAGACCAGCACGGGAGCGAGGAGCCGCAGCAGGGTCGACAGAGCGGTGCGCAGCGCGAGCGCCGCAGAGGCTTGTCCGACATCGGTGCGGTCGTACGCGCGCTCCTTGACGAGCTCGAGGTAGTCGTCGCAGAACGTCCAGAAGAACTGCTCGGTCAGCTCGAGTGCGCGGGCGTGGTCGTACGCGTCGAAAGCCTTCGTCGCCTCGCGGACCACGCCGTCGAGCGTCGCGAGCATCGCGGCGTCCAGCGCGTGTGTGACTTCGGCTCCCTCGGGCACCGGGAACGACAGGACGAACTTGGCGGCGTTGAGCACTTTGATCGCGAGGCGACGACCGATCTTCACCTGCGTGGGGTTCTGCGGGTCGAACGCGGCGTCCGCGCCGAGCCGGCTGGACGCCGACCAGTAGCGGACGGCGTCGGTGCCGTGCTGATCGAGGATGTCCGCCGGAGTCACGACGTTGCCCTTGGACTTGGACATCTTCTTGCGGTCGGGGTCCACGATGAATCCCGAGATCGCCGCGTCCGTCCACGGGGCGCGTCCGTCCTCGAGGGCGCTGCGCAGCATCGTGGAGAACAGCCACGTGCGGATGATGTCCTGCCCCTGCGGCCGCAGGTCGAACGGGGCGACGAGGTTCCAGAGCTCTTCGTCGCGCTGCCAGCCGCCGGCGAGCTGCGGGGTGAGCGACGAGGTCGCCCAGGTGTCGAAGATGTCCTTCTCACCCTCGAAGCCGCCGGGAACGCCGCGCAGGGACTCCGTGAACCCGGGCGGCACGTCGGTCGTCGGATCGACCGGCAG
>JASBUD010000066.1 GCA_030148105.1 Microbacterium sp.
AGGCCCAGCATCCAGAGGTTGCCACCGACGCCGGGCGAGAAACTCGCATTCGCGAGCGGCTGATACGCGAACCAGCCGAACGCCGCGGCGCCCTGCGGGGTGAGGAAGCCGGCGACCGCGATCGTCGAGCCGAACAGGAACAGCCAGAACGCGAACGCGTTCAGGCGCGGGAAGGCGACGTCGGGCGCACCGATCTGCAGCGGCATGATCACGTTCGCGAATCCCGCGAAGAGCGGCGTCGCGAACATGAGCAGCATGATCGTGCCGTGCATCGTGAACAGCTGGTTGTACTGCTCTTTGGTCGGGATGATCTGCATGCCCGGCTCGAACAGCTCAGCACGCATGATCAGCGCCATCACGCCGCCGAGCATGAAGAAGATGACGGACGAGATCAGGTACAGGTAGCCGATCGTCTTGTGGTCAGTGGAGGTGATCCACTTGACGACGATGTTGCCCTTCTGCCCGACGCGGGACGAGCTCAGCAGCGCGGCCTGACGGGGAGGCAGAGTCGTCGGGCGACCCGGCGACGATTCCTGCAATGGAAGCGTGGTCGCCATGATCACTCATCTCCTTCAGCGGTCGCGCCCGTGCCGGGCTGGTTCTGGAGCCGGTCGTATTCGTCGTTGATGTCACCGGTCTGGCCGGCGGCCTTGAGCGTCGCGAGGTAATCCTCGTACTCGGCCTCGCTGACGACCTTGACGTTGAAGAGCATTGCCGAGTGGTACTCGCCGCACAGCTCGGCGCACTTGCCCGCGTACGTGCCCTCGCGGGTCGGCGTGAACGACCAGTAGTTGTCACGCCCGATGTACATGTCCTTCTTGTAGAGGAAGTCAATGACCCAGAAGGAGTGGATGACGTCACGCGACTGGAGGAGGATCTTCACCGACTTGTCGACCGGCAGGTAGAGCGTCGGAAGCTTCTCCTGGTCGACGTCGCCGTTCGCGGCGGGGTCGGCCTGGACACCCATCGACCAGACGGCGTCCGAGCCGTCCTCGTCCTCGCCGTTGTACTGGAAGTCCCACGCCCACTGCTTGCCGATCGCGATGATCGACACGTCCGGGTCCTCGGTCTGCGTCTCGAGGATCGTCTGGTCGCGGGCGGTGAACGCGAAGAAGCCGATGACCAGGATCAGCGGGACGATCGTGTAGAAGATCTCGATCGGCATGTTGTACCGCAGCTGGACGGGAAGCCCGACCTGGCCCTTGCGCCGGCGGTACACGATGGCCGCCCAGCCCATGAGACCCCACGTGATGATGCCGACGACCAGGAGCACGATCCAGGAGTTCACCCAGAGACCGGCGACCATGTCCGTGTGGTTCGTGGTCGGCTCGGCGCCCTCCTCGAAACCGGGCAGGTAGCCGTGAAGCTCGGCCTGCGTGCACCCTGCGAGGGCGACGGCTGTCGCGACTCCGATGGGGATCGCAGCCCAGCGCAGGAGGCGTTTCGAGGGCACTCGACTCAGGGGCACAATGCACCTTTCGGACGTGAAGCGGACATCGCCAGTCTAGGGCAACCTCCGGGCGCATTCAGGCCATCCGCCCAGGTTGCGCCGTGTGTTCGGGGGACGAAATCGGGCCCTAACGCTGTTCGCACAGGACGGGCCCGATCACGGAAGACGGCAGATCAGTGGAAGCTGTCGCCGCAGGCGCAGCTTCCGGCGGCGTTCGGGTTGTCGATCGTGAAACCCTGCTCCGAGATCGTGTCCTTGAAGTCGATCTTCGCGCCGTCGAGGTAAGGGACGCTCATGTCGTCGACGATCACCTCGACACCGTCGAAATCGACGGTCTTGTCGCCGTCGAGGTAGTGCTCGTCGAAGTAGAGCTGATAGATCAGGCCGCTGCAGCCGCCCGGCTGCACCGCGACACGCAGACGGAGGTCATCTCGACCCTCCTGCTGCAGCAGGCTCTTCACCTTCAGCGCGGCGGCCTCGGTGAGCCCGACGCCGTGCTCGAGAACGGGCTGGTCGGTCGACAGTGCAGTGTCGGTCATGGCACTCCTCCGGGTGGGCCGCGAGACGCGGCGTGATGTGTCGATTCTACGCCCGGGTCGGGCGGGCGGGTCCGCTACGCCCCGGCGGACTCCGCATCCAGCTTCTCCAAGAGGAGCGCTTCGGCCAGCACGGCGTTGCGGAAGGTCTCGAGGTGCAGCGATTCGTTCGGGCTGTGCGCTCGGGCATGCGGGTCCTCAACGCCGGTGACCAGGATCTGCGCGGCGGGGAACTCGCGAACCAGATCTGCGATGAACGGGATGGATCCGCCGACGCCGATCTCCACCGGCTCGACCCCGTACGCCTCGTGCATCGCCTCGAGGGCCTGGGCGACCGCCGCGCCGCTCGTGTCCACAAGGAACGCGTCGCCGTAGTCCTGATCCGAGAAGGCGAGCTCTGCACCGAACGGCGCGCGGGCGCGCAGATGGGCCTCGATCGCCGCGTACGCCTCGCGGGCCGGCTGCCCGGGCGCGACGCGGGCGCTGATGACAACACTCACCTCCGGACTCAGCGTGTTCGACGCGTTCGCGACGCTGGGCGCGTCGATTCCCGTGACCGTGATCGACGGTTTGTTCCAGATCCGGCTGAGGATCGACCCTCGCCCGATGGGGCTGACTCCGTCGGGCAGCCCGGCTTCGTCGCGAAGAGTCGCTTCGTCGTAGGCCGGGGTTTCGGCATCCCTCTCGGTGAGCCCCTCGACGGCGACGGCGCCGTCCTCGTCCCAGAGGGTGGCCAGGAGCGTGACCGTTGCCATCATGGCGTCGGGCACCGCTCCCCCGAACATGCCCGAGTGCGACGCGTGCTCGAGCGTGCGGACCCGCAAAGTGAAGCGCGTGTTGCCGCGGAGCGACACCGTGAGGGCCGGAGTCCGGGCGTCCCAGTTGCCGGAATCGGCGACCACGATGACATCGGCCCGAAGCGCGTCGGCGTTCTCGCTGAGGAACTGCGCGAACGATCGCGAGCCGGCCTCCTCCTCCCCCTCGATGAAGAGAGCGACGCCGAGGTCGAAGTCGGGGCCGAGCGCCTCCTTCAGCGCGCGCAGCGCGGCGACGTGCGCCATGACGCCCGCCTTGTCGTCGGCGGCGCCGCGGCCGTAGAGACGTCCGTCGCGGACGGTGGGTTCGAACGGCGAGGACTCCCAGAGCGCCTCATCCCCGACCGGCTGCACGTCGTGGTGGGCGTAGAGCAGGATCGTCGGCCGGCCGTTGCGGGCGGCGCGCGTGCCCAGGACGGCGGGATGCCCGATCTCGTCCGTGCCGGGGATCCCCGCGCGCCGGATCTCGACGCTGTCGAACAGACCCAGGTCGTCCACGAGGGCCTTCACGGCCTCGGCGCTGCGCTGGACCTCTTTCGCGTCGAATCCCGGGAACGCGACCGAGGGGATGCGCACGAGGGTGCCCAGATCGGCGAGAGCGGCGGGGATACCGGATGCGGCGGCATCGCGCACGGCATCCTGTCGGGTGAGGTCGGTGTTCATGCGGGTAATCTTAAGGTGCTTCCTTTTCGAGACTCCGAGGTTCCATCGTGGCGAAAACCCCCGCAGCTCCCGTCCCCGCAGACGCTCCGGACCAGGCGACCTCCGGCGGGAAGGGCCGTGCGACCCCGACGCGCGCCGAGCAGGAGGCCGCCCGCAAGCGCCCGCTCGTGGCCGACACGAAAGAGGCGAAGGCGCGCGCGAAGGCGGAGCTCGCCGCGCAGCGCGAGAAGGCTCGCATCGGCATGGCCGCCGGCGAGGACAAGTACCTGCCGATCCGGGACAAGGGCCCGCAGCGCAAGTTCGTGCGCGACTTCATCGACTCGGGCTGGCACCTGGGCGAAGCCGTGATGCCGGCCATGGTCCTGGTGATCCTCGCCACCTTCATCCCGGTCCCGGCCGTCCAGTACTACTCGTTCATCGGCCTGTTGATCTTCATCCTCTTCGTGATCGGTGACATGGTGCTGACCTCGATCCGGGTCAAGCAGGCGGCGCGCAAGAAGTTCGGCGCCGAGCGCACGGAGAAGGGCCTGGGCTGGTACGGCGCGATGCGCATCATCCAGATGAGGTTCATGCGTCTGCCGAAGCCGCAGGTCAAGCGCGGGCAGCACCCGGTCTGAGCGTCACCGGTCTGCGACGAGACCCCGGTTGATCTGACGCCCCCACAGCGGGCCGCGGTACAAGAACGCCGTGTACCCCTGCACGAGCGTCGCGCCGGCACGCAGCCGCTCGCGCACATCCGCGGCCGTCTCCACGCCCCCGACCGAGATCACGACGAACTCCTCCGGCACGACGGCGCGAACGATCCGCAGTACCTCGAGGGCGCGCGCGGCGAGCGGAGCGCCCGACAGCCCTCCCGCGCCGGCCGATTCCACGACTGCTGCGTCGGTGCGCAGGTCGTCGCGTGAGATCGTCGTGTTCGTCGCGATGATGCCGGACAGCCCGATTTCGACGGCGAGACGGGCGACGGCCTCGACCTCGTCATCCGGAAGGTCGGGGGCGATCTTCACGAGGAGCGGCGTCCGGCCCGCCGCGTCCCTGACTGCGACCAGCAGAGGCCGCAGCGTCTCCACCGCCTGGAGTCCGCGCAGCCCCGGCGTGTTCGGCGACGACACGTTCACGACGAGGTAGTCGGCGAGCGGCGCGAGGCGCGTGGCGCTGTGGACATAGTCCTCGGTCGCGTTCTCGACGTCCACGACGCGACTCTTGCCGATGTTCACACCGATGACCGCGCCTTGGGGGCGCTTGCGGAGGCGCTGGAGCCGGCGAGCCGCTTCGGTCGCCCCGCGGGTGTTGAAGCCCATTCGGTTGATCACGGCACGGTCGGGGATCAGGCGGAAGAGCCGCGGGCGGGGGTTCCCCTCCTGCGGGATCGCGGTGATCGTCCCCACTTCGATGTGCCCGAATCCGAGGGCGTGCAGCCCCCGGACGGCGCGGACGTCCTTGTCGAAGCCGGCGGCGACGCCGAACGGCGAGTCGAACGTCAGACCGAGCGCCGACACCTGCGATGAGGGAGCCGGGCGCGTCAACGGTCGCGCGATCCAGGCGAAGGGTGCGACCCCGGCGAGCCGGATCACGACCATGGCCGCGTGGTGCGCCGTCTCGGGATCCATCCGGGCGAGGACGGTGCGGAAGAGGAGGGGATACATCGCCTCCAGGCTATCCGCTCAGGCGGGTGCGACCGATTCGTCCGGAGCCGGAGAAGCGTGGTCTGCGCGGAGCTGACCGATCGCCGATTCGAAGTCCTCGAGCGAGTCGAACGCCTGGTAGACGCTGGCGAAGCGGAGGTACGCGACCTCGTCGAGGTCGCGGAGCGGACCCAGGATCGCCAGTCCGATCTCGTTCGTGTCGACCTGCGAGGAACCCGTCTGGCGTACGGCCTCCTCGACTTTCTGCGCGAGCACCGCGAGGTCGCCCTCGGTGACCGGGCGCCCCTGACAGGCCTTGCGGACGCCGGACATGACCTTCTCGCGGCTGAACGGCTCGACGACGCCGGAGCGCTTGATCACGTTCAGACTCGCCGTCTCGATCGTCGAGAACCGGCCCCCGCACTGCGGGCACTGACGACGACGACGGATGCTGAGCCCGTCATCGCTCGTCCGCGAGTCGATCACGCGGGAATCGGGATGGCGGCAGAACGGGCAATGCATGGCGGACCCAGACTACGCGGGGAAGCGTGCCTGCACGGCTTCGCCGTGCGCGGGCAGGTCTTCGGCTTCGGCGAGTGTCACGACGGCCTCGCGCACCTCCGCGAGTGCCGCACGGTCGTACTCGATCACCTGCTGCGGTCGCAGGAAGGTCGCCGCCGAGAGACCCGCGGCGTAGCGCGCCTGTCCCCCGGTGGGCAGGACATGGTTGCTGCCGGCCAGGTAGTCGCCGAGGCTCACCGGGGTGTGGGGTCCGACGAACACGGCACCGGCGTGGACGAAGGATGCGGCATCCGGGTTCGACAGGTGAAGCTCGAGGTGTTCGGGTGCGTAGGCGTTGCTGAACGCGGTCGCGGCCGTGAGGTCGTCGACGAGGACGACGGCCGACTGCGGTCCGCCGAGCGCCGCGGCGACCCTCTCCGCGTGCCGCGTCCGCGCGGCGAGCGGCCCGATCTCATCCAGGACCGCCGTAGCGAGGGATTCGGAGTCCGTGACGAGCACCGCCGAGGCCTGCTCGTCGTGCTCCGCCTGGCTGATCAGGTCCGCCGCAACCAGGCGGGGATCTGCGGTGTCGTCCGCCACGATGAGGATCTCGGTCGCACCCGCCTCGGAGTCGGTCCCCACGACACCGGCCACCGCGCGCTTGGCTGCGGCGACGAAGTTGTTGCCCGGCCCGGTGACGACATCAACCGGCTCCAGTGCGAGCGTGGGCACTCCGTACGCGAACGCCCCGACCGCTCCGGCGCCGCCCATGGCGTACACCTCATCCACACCGAGCAGTCGTGCCGCCGCGAGGATGACGGGGTGCACGCGCCCGCCGTGGGCGCGCTGCGGCGGCGAGGCCAGAGCGATCTGCTGGACGCCGGCGACCTGCGCGGGAACCACGTTCATCACGACACTCGACGGGTAGACGGCCTTGCCGCCCGGCACGTAGAGCCCGACACGGCGCACCGGCTGCCATCGCTGGTGCACGAACGCCCCCGGCGCGAGCTGTGTCACCGACGGCGCCGGGACCTGGGCGGCGGACCCGGCGCGCACGCGCACGATGGCCTCCTCCAGGGCGGCGCGGACCTTCGGATCCAGCGCGGCGAGCGCCTCGTCGAGATGGGCAGCGGGCACCCGGATCTCGTGGCCGGACGCTCCATCGAACTTCTCGGCCTGCTCGCGCAGCGCCGCCTCACCGTGGGCGGCGACGTCGGCGACGAGCCCGGCGGCCGTCAGGAGCGCCTCCGCACGCGCCGACGTGGCGCGTGGAACGGCGGCGAGGAGCTCGGCCGGAGTGTGGTCACGGCCGCGCAGGTCGATCATGCGGAGCATGGGGGAAGCCTTCGGGTCGAGCGGGTGAGATGACGCGGGGTCAGCCGCGCGTCACGCCGGTGACATCGTGCAGGTAGCCGATCCGGCCGTCCTCGTGCCGCACGACGAACACCTCGCCGCGGTCCTCGAGGACGAGCGCCCACGCGGTGGGCCCGATGCGGAAGATCGGAACGTCCCGCTCGTCGACGACGTCGCGGTCCTCTGGCACGAGCGCCCAGAACGCCTGCACGGCGGAGCTCGACTCACTCGCGGCGGACTCGTCGGCCTCCGGTTGCGCCTCGACCGGTTCGAACGTGTCGCGGGTCTGCACGGGAGCCCAGGCTTCACGCTCGCCGGAGGCCGTGCGCGCGACGGGCATCGTGTCCGACTGGCCGGCAGCGTACGCTGCGGTTGAGTACGCGGCGGTCTGATCTGCGTACGCCGGAGAGGCGTCGGTGTCGAACGTGCCGGTCTCCGACGCGGCCGGTGCGGCGGGGCGCGGCGGCCGAGCCGAGATGGGGCGGATCGGGCGCGCGTTGCGGTGTGCGGGCACCTCACGGCGGCCTGCGAAGTCCTCGCCGAGGACCGGCAGCAGCGGTGCGACGACCGTCAGCACGACGCCGGCGAGCATCAGGAAGAACTCCACCCACACGACCCAGCCGTAGATCCACACACCGGTCTCGATCGAGACGGCGACGTTGCGCCACAGCAGAGTGAGCCACACCACGGCGGAGACCGAGAAGGAGACCGAGGCGAACTGGTCGATGCCCAGGGAACCGACCCGACGGATGCCATCCGGCGAGAAGCGGCGCAGGACGATCAGGAAGACCGCGACGGTCGGTAGACCGATCGTGAGGATCCAATCCAGGCCGTTCGTCCAGACGGAGCCGCCGAACAGGAGCTGGGCCATCGCCTGCTCGCTGGCGACGGAGAAGAACGACACGATGAACGCGACGA
>JASBUD010000075.1 GCA_030148105.1 Microbacterium sp.
AGCCATACCCAGGGAGTGACCGTGACAGCTGAGCCGCGCGTGCTTTCGGGGCGCTATCGCGTCGACGAACTCATCGGTCGTGGTGGCATGGCCACCGTGTTCCGGGGTTACGACCTCACGCTCGGGCGCCAGGTCGCGATCAAGCTGCTCAACCGCGACCTCGCCGACGACAACTCCTTCCGCACCCGGTTCCGCCTCGAGGCGCAGGCCGCCTCGCGCATGGCCCACCCGACGATCGTGCGCGTCTACGACGCCGGTGAAGACAGCGAGACCTCGCCCGACGGCACGGTCCGCCCCGTCCCGTTCATCGTGATGGAGCTCGTCCACGGTGCGCTGCTCAAAGACATCGTCGCGGAGGGCCCGGTGCCCGTGGCCGACGCGGTGCGCTACGTCGACGGCATCCTCGAAGCCCTGGAGTACTCCCACCGCGCGGGCGTCGTGCACCGCGACATCAAGCCGGGCAACGTCATGGTCACCGACTCCGGACAGGTGAAGGTCATGGATTTCGGCATCGCGCGCGCGGTGTCCGATTCGTCGTCGACGGTGGCCGAGACCACCACGATCCTGGGGACGGCCGCTTACTTCTCGCCCGAGCAGGCCAAGGGCGAGCCGGTCGACGCACGCGCCGACGTGTACTCCGCCGGCGTGGTGCTGTACGAGCTCCTCGTCGGACGGCCGCCATTCCGTGGCGAGTCCCCCGTCGCGGTCGCCTATCAGCACGTGAGCGAAGCCCCTCTTGCACCGTCCGAGGCGAACGAGTCGGTGCCGCGGTCGATGGACACCGTCGTGCTCCGCGCGCTCGCGAAGGATCCGTTCCAGCGCTACCAGGACGCCGCAGCGTTCCGTGAGGCGCTGGATGCGACGATCGGCGGCAAGGTCCCCTCCAAGCGCGCGGTCGGGGCGCTCACGAGCGAGCTGTACGGCCCGAACCCGAAGCAGGCCGCCGAGACCGCCAGGTCGTTGCGTCAGCTCAGCACCGACACGACCATGAAGCGCACGCAGGCCGGTCCCCCGGTCGCCTGGATCTGGGCGGGTGTCGCCGTCATCGCGGTTCTGCTCATCTCGGTGCTGTTCTGGGTCGTCTCCATCCGCCCGGGCGGCGAGGTCCCCTCCAGCGCCCGACTCGTCCCCGACGTCTCCGGCATGACGTACGAACGCGCGAGCGGAGAGATCGGCGACGCCGACCTGACCGCGTTCCGTGTGGACGAGCCGAACGCCGACGTGGCGATCGGCAACGTCATCCGCACCGATCCGGTGGCGGGATCTTCGGTGAGCCCCGGTCAGCAGGTGCGGGTGTACGTCTCGTCGGGTCAGGAGACGACGACCGTTCCGACGCTGGAAGGACTGTCGCAGGATGCCGCGGCCGCGGCCCTGGAAGCGGTGAAGCTGAAGCTCGGCACCGTGACGCCGCGCAACGACCCCGGGCTCGCGGCCGGCACGATCATCTCGTCCGATCAGCCGGCGGGAGCGACGCTTCCGGTGGGAAGCACGGTGAATGTGGTGGCCGCGACCGGCCGCGTCGTGATCATCGACGTCACCGGCTACACGCTCGACGCGGCGACCCGCGAGCTCGAGGGCCCGGACGCCCAGCTCATCGTCATCACGGAGGCGGACCCGAACTGCGCGGCGACGGACCCGCCCATCGTCACGACGCAGTCGATCCCCCCGGGCGAGGCACCGGTGAATTCGGAAGTGACCCTGCGCTACTGCAGCGGAACCTGACCGACCGCCCGGCGAAGCGGGTTCAAGCGGGAACCCCGCCGGGCGGCATCCGCGTAGCCGATCGATTCGAGCCAGTTTCCGAGCAGCCGGTAGCCGCCGTCCGTGAGCACCGACTCGGGGTGGAACTGCACCCCCACGATGGGGGCGAAGCGGTGGGCGACTCCCATGATGACGCCCTCCTCGGTGCGACTGGTGACCGCGAGCTCCGGGGGCAGGGTGTCCTCCCGGATCGCGAGGGAGTGATAGCGTCCCGCGGTGAACGGGCTCGGCACCCCCGCGTAGAGGGCGCTGCCGTCATGGCTCACCCGCGAAGTCATGCCGTGCATGAGGTCGGGGGCCTCGTCGACGACGGCGCCGAACGCCTCCCCGATCGCCTGATGTCCGAGGCACACGCCGAGGAGCGGTGTGCCGGTGTCATGCGCTGCGCGCACGACCGCGATCGAGGCGCCCGCATCGGCCGGTGTGCCGGGTCCGGGCGAAACGAGCACCCCCCGGTACGGCGCGATCACGGTGGCGGCGGCATCCGGCGGGATCTCATCGGCCTCGACGAACCGTGTCTGCGCCCCCAGTTCGCGCAAGTAGCCGACGAGGGTGTGCACGAAGCTGTCGTGGTTGTCGACGACGAGGATCTGCCCGCGCTCACGCACCGGTCGCGCTCATTCGACGGTCACTTCCTGCGGGTTCACGATCGAGCTGATCCAGGGGAAGACGAAGAAGAACAAACCGTACAGGACGACGGCGACAAGGAGGAGCAGGATGAGCGTCCGCACCCACCAGGGTCCGGGGAGCACGTGCCAGAGGGCTGCGTACATCAGGCGGTCGCGCCTTCCGTGAGGGATGCCGGGGCCCCCGCCGTACGGGGGGTGAACGAATCGAACACGCCGTACGCCACGATGCGCTCGGTCATGGCGAACATGGGGCTGCAGCTGGTCAGCGTGATGTAGCGGGATCCGGCGGGGGTGTCCGGTGCCTGGGGCACGGGGGAGAGCACCTCGACCTCGGTGGGTGTGACGTACTCGAGGGTGCGGAACCGGTAGGTGTACCACCCGTCCGGCGTCTCCACGACGATCGCGTCACCGACGCGGAGCTCGGCGATCCGGTTGAACGGCTTGCCGTACGTCGTCCGGTGCGCGGCGAGCGCGAAGTTCCCGACCTCCCCCGGCATCTTCGTTCCCGGGTAGTGGCCGATGCCGATCGGATCGAGGGTCACCGGTCGGCTCACTCCGCCCGCCATCGGAACCTGGTAGTCGGCGCCGAATCTCGGGATGTGCATGATGCCGAAGACCTCGCCGTCCGCGGGCTCGGGGAGCACGACGGGTTCGACTGCAGCCGGGGTGGGACTCGCCGACGATGACGCGGTCGGCTCCGACGTCGGCGCGGGCGCGCCCTGCGCCCACTCCTCGGAGAGCTCCCGACCGGTGGCGTTGCGCTGAGCGCCGTAGATGAGGTCGCCGATCCACATCTGCCAACCGACGTACAGGAGCGTGATGATGCCGACGGTGATCAGGATCTCGCCGAGGACACCGAAGAACGTTGGACGGCGACGTCGGGGAGGGCGAGGCGGATCCCCCATCTCAACCGGGGTCGCCGCATCCACACGGTGAGTCTAGGTCAGTCCGCGCGCACCCCCTCGCCGGGAGAAGGGCTCGCGGTGCCGCCGCAGGGCGGGAGGGTAGGATGGTCGGCATGGCACGACCCGGCAAAGACGACGAATCCCTCGTGGAGCGCAGCGAAGGCGAACTCGCACCCAATCCGGTGTGGTTCAAGCCGATCATGATCGGCCTCATGCTCATCGGGCTGGTCTGGGTGCTCGTGTTCTACCTGAGCGGCTCGAACTTCCCGATTCCGGGTATCGGCGCCTGGAACCTCGTGATCGGGTTCGGCATCGCGTTCGTCGGATTCCTCATGACGACCCGCTGGCGATAGCCGCCCTCCGCCCTTTCCATGAAGCCCCGGCCGCGGCCGGGGCTTCATCGATT
>JASBUD010000084.1 GCA_030148105.1 Microbacterium sp.
CGCCGGAACCCGCGTCGACGGCAGGGCCGACGCCGCCGCCCACTCGACGACCCACGGGGCGAGCTCGGGGAGGTTGTCGGGGCGGTGCAGCTCCTGGAACAGCTCCTCATGCGGCACGATCCCGCCCGAGCGCCGCAGGAAACGCGCGCGCACGATCATCTCGGCGTACACCTCGCCGTCCACGACGGCGCGGTGCATCAGGTACGCCGACTTGTCGTCGTGCCCGAGCAGGCGCGACTCGACCGTGAAGCGCTGCCACAGCTGCAGCGACTTGCGGAACGTGATGGTCTCGCTGGCCACGACCGCGTACCAGCCCTTGCGGCTGAACACGTCCCAGATACCCGTACGGATCAGCAGGTCGAAGCGGCCGAGGTCGAACAGCGACCCGTAGCGGCCGTTGTTCATGTGCCCGAGCAGGTCGATGTCGGTCGGAAGCGTCCGCACCGACACGCGCCCCACGGCCGTCGGGGGGAGGGTGCCCTTGCGGCGCAGCTGGATCTTCGCGCGCCAGATCGTCAGCAGGGTCCGCCAGATCACGTTCACGAGGAGCGATGGTAGCCATCGACGACCGCTCGGGCGATTCCGTTGTCGGATTCCGACATGCTTCGGAGGCGGCATCCGCCGTTCGCGACACCCCGATTGTCAAGCGCCGGCGCCGATTTTGGCCGCCGCAGAGCCGAGCGTAGAGTCAGCCCCATGGAAGCCGAACTGCAGACCGACATCGTCGTCCGTCCAGTGCGAGACGTCGATGCTGAAGCCCTCGGCCGCGTACACGCGACCTGCTGGCACGAGACGTACGACCACCTGATCAGCAAGGCGGCGCTCGAGAAGATCTCGCCGCGCCGGATGGCCGAGCTGTGGACCCACTGGGCATCACAGGGTCCCGACTTCAAGATGTTCGCCGCGCTCGCCGACGGTGAGATCGTCGGCTTCGCCGGCTCCGGCCCCGCCCGCGACAAGGACGCCCCGCGCTTCCGCGAGCTGTACTTCATCTATCTGCTCGACGCGTGGCACGGCACCGGCATCGGTCAGCGTCTGTTCGACGCCGTCGTCGGCTCCGACGAAGAGGTGTACCTCTGGGTCGCCGAGGACAACCCTCGCGCGCACCGCTTCTACACCCGCAACGGGTTCAGCCTCGACGGTGCCGCGCACACCGAGCCTTTCCTCGGCGAGACGCTCACCGAAGTGCGGTTCGTCCGCTGACACGGTCTCGGTGCTGCAGATCTGGCCGCTGCGCGGCATTCCCGAGGTCACCGCGCAGTCGGATCTCGTCGCGCTGATCGCGGACGCCGCCGGCGACACACTCGCGGACGGCGACATCCTGGTCGTCACCTCCAAGATCGTCTCGAAGGCCGAAGGCCGCATGATCGCCGCGGACGACCGCGAGGACGCGATCACGGCGGAAACGGTCAGGGTCGTCGCATCCCGCACGTCCGAGAGCGGTCACACGACGAGGATCGTGGAGAACAAGCTCGGGATCGTCGCCGCCGCCGCCGGTGTGGATGCGTCCAACACCCCGCAGGGCACCGTCTTGCTCCTGCCGGTCGACCCCGATGCATCGGCGCGGGAGATCGCCACCGGGCTGCGCGCCCGTCTCGGCGTGCGGGTGGGCGTGATCGTCTCGGACACCCTCGGTCGGGCGTGGCGCGAGGGGCAGACCGACGCCGCGATCGGCGCGGCGGGCGTCCACGTCTTCGAGGACCTGCGCGGTGCGACGGATGCCGAGGGCCGGCCCCTGGTCGTCACGATGCCGTGCGTCGCCGACGAGCTGGCCGCCGCGACCGATCTCGTGAAGGGCAAGGCGACCCGACTGCCCGTCGCGGTGGTGCGGGGCAGAGCGGATCTGGTCGGCGACCTCGACCTGCCCGGGGCCCGCTCGATCGTCCGGGATCCCGAGCGCGACATGTTCCGCCGTGGGGCGGACGAGGCCTACGCCGACGGGTTCGCCGCGGGTGCGGCATCCGTCACCGGCCGCTGACGGTCCCGAAGAGTCGCGCGATCGGGGCGAGGACGAGCGGCCGCGCGGCGATCCACCCGGCGGCGATCACGACCATGGACGCGGCGAAGATCCAGAACCCGACCCAGTTGACCGCGTCCTGCGCGGCGTACATGTGGTTGAGGTTGCGCAGGGCCCCGGTGGCGAAGACGAGTGCGACGTGCACGATGATGAACGCGACGAAGTACAGCATCACCGGGAAGTGGATCTTCCGGGCCCACTCGACCGGGTACGCCTTGTTCAGCGCGGTCGCGTTCTTGGGCCAGATCCCCGACATGCGCACACCGGTCGCTATCGCGAGCGGCGCGGCGAGGAAGACGGTCGCGAAGTACGCCAACTGCTGCAGCGAGTTGTAGTTCACCCAGCCGTTCTCGGTCGGCCAGTCCAATGACACGTACTGCAGCGCTGCGCTGATCGCGTTCGGGAACACCTCCCAGCTGGTCGGGACGATCCGCATCCACTGCCCGGTGGTGAACAGCAGGACGATGAAGATCACGCCGTTCGTCACCCACAGCAGATCCAGCGCCTGGTGGAACCACAGGTTCAGGCTGATCTTGCGCTTCTTCGCGCCGCGCGGCGACCAGAACACGCTCGGCCGCTTCTCACGGCGCACCTGCAGGCCGGTGCGGATGATCAGCACCATCAGGAACACGTTGAAGAAGTGCTGCCACCCCAGCCACGCCGGGAACCCGACCGGCGCCCCCTCGGGCAGTTCGTACTCGCCCGGGTAGGTGGTCAGGAAGTCTTGGAACGGCTGCAGGCTCAGCAGGAACCGCACCGCGACCACGGCCATTCCCGCCGCGAACAGCAGCCCGGCCCCGCCCACGATCACGGCCCCCGCCCACTGGAGTCTCGTGAACGGGCCGATCCGCGCAGGTTCGGGGCGCGGCGCCGGGCGGGTGCGTGCGGCTCTGCCCGGGAACACCGTGCGCGTGAACGGCAGAGGCACCGACAGATCGGTGGCGGCATCCGCCCGCAAAAGTGTGACCTCGTGCCCGGTCAGCGGCGCGGAGACGACCGGAACTACCACGTCGGCATCGGCGGCCGGGTGCGAAGGTGTCGCGTCGTGCCGGGCCGGCGACGAGGAGGCGACCGGAGCTGCCACTTCCGCGCGCTGCTCCGGCGCGAACCCGGCGGGCGGCCACGGGTCACCCCCCACCGTGCGGGGCAGCCCGCGCCGGAGCGGGCGCGCGCCGTCCGTGCTCGGCGCCGCCGCGGCGGGCGCGGCCGCGGCCCGCACTGCCGCGGCCGGCGCGGTCGCTCGGGGTTCGTCCGACACCTGTGCACGGATTTCGGGGGCGTCGGCGTTCACGGGTGACCGATGAACGGGCGCGGCGGCAGGCTCCGCCGAGGCGACGACGGCGGATGCCGGGGGCCAGGGCTCCCCGCCCGGCACGCGCGGCAGGCCGCGGCGGATCGTCCGGGCACCACCGGCCGCGGCGGCCGACGCGGGCGCGATCGGATGCCGCTCCCCGTCCACACGGACAGCATCCGGCGTCAGGGCCCCGGCCGCGAAATCCGCGGGCACGGCGGTCGGAAGCGCCGACTGCACGACGCCCGCGCCGTGCGCATCAACGGCGGGCGCCTCGGCGGCGGGCACCTCGGGAGATGCGGCGAGCGGAGATGCGGCATCCGCGGGCCACGGCTGCCCGCCCGGGGTGCGCGGCAACCCGCGTCGCAGGGTCTGCCCGTACGTCGCCACCGGGGTCAGGCCTTCCGCGCCTGCAGCGCCTCGATCAGCTGCGGCACCACCGTGAACAGGTCGCCGACGACACCGAAATCGGCGATCTCGAAGATCGGCGCGTCGGCGTCCTTATTGATCGCGACGATCGTCTTCGCGGTCTGCATGCCGGCCTTGTGCTGGATCGCGCCGGAGATTCCCAGAGCGACATACAACTGCGGCGACACCGACACACCCGTCTGCCCGACCTGGTATGACTGAGGCACATACCCGGCGTCCACCGCCGCGCGCGACGCACCCACCGCAGCTCCCAGCGCGTCGGCGAGCTCATCGACGAGCGCGAACTTCTCCGCCGACCCCAGCCCCCGGCCTCCCGAGACGACCGCCTTCGCTCCGCGCAGCTCCGGCCGCGACGACGTCACCGCGGCCGGCTCCACCGCATCCACCGACGCTGCCCGCTTGCCCGACGCGGTCACGGCGAGAGTCTGCACCGCCGGTGCGTCGACCGCGGCCGCGCGGGCCTCGACCGCGCCCTGCCGCACGGTGATCACGGGCGCCCCCCACGTCACCGCGGCGTCGACGTTGTACGCACCCCCGTATACGGAGTGCTGCGCGACCACACCCTCGGCATCCCGCGAGACACCGACGGCATCCACGCACAGACCCGACCGGGTCCGCGCTGCGAACCGGCCCGCGACATCACGTCCCTCGATCGAGTTCGAGATCAGGATCGCGTCCGGGCGCACCAGATCCGCCGCCGCGGCCAGCGCATCCACTACCGGCACCGTCAACTCCCCCGCCACAGGCGCCACCACCAGGACGGATGCCGCGCCCAGAGCACCGGCATCCGCCGCGAGCTTCTCGTCGCCGACGATCACCGCGACGGGCGTGCCGATCTCCGCCGCCGCCCCGAGAAGCCCGGCCGCGGACTTGGCCAGCTCGCCGGTCGGCATCACATCCAGGAGCGCCAGGATCGAATCCTCTGCGAACGCCATGATCACACCAGCCTGTTCTGCACGAGGAAATCCGCGAGCTTCTCACCCGCGTCGCCCTCGTCGACGATCTTCGTCCCCGCCTGACGCGGCGGCTTCTCACTCAATGCCAGCACGATCGACCGCGACCCGGAGTGATCCTCCGGCTCGACACCGAGGTCCGCGAGGGTCAGCGTCTCGAACGGCTTCTTCTTGGCCGCCATGATGCCCTTGAAGTTCGGGAACCGCGCGTCCGGCAGCGCCTCCGTGATCGAGATCACCGCCGGCAGGTCCGCCGACACCCGCATCGTCGCGCCGTCGCTCGCCCGCTCCCCCGACACCCGACCGTCCTCGATCTGCACCGAGGTCAGCGTCGTCAGATTCGGCACGTCCAGAAGTTCGGCGACCATCGCCCCCATCACCCCGCCGGACCCGTCCGTGGACAGGTTCCCGGCGATCACCAGATCGAACCCGGTGCGCGAAACCGCCGCGGCCAGCACCTCCGCCGTCAGACCCAGATCCGCCCCGACCAGCTGCTCGTCCGCGACCTGCACCGCCGAATGCGCGCCCATCGCGAGACCCTTCCGCACCGTCGCCGCGGACTCCGCCGGCGCCATAGACACCACGACCACCTCGGTGCCGGCATTCTGATCCGCGTAGCTCAGCGCCACCTCGAGCGAACGCTCCCCGATCTCGTCGAGCACCCGCTCGCTCGCGGACCGATCGGCCAGACCCGTCTCCAGGTTCAGCTTGCGATCACCCCACGTGTCCGGGACCTCTTTGACCAAGACGACGATTCTCATTGCGCTCCGCTCCTTCGTGCTTCGAGTCTATGGCGCGCGCACAGCCGCGATCGCGCTCGTGGCGGCCTCGAACGGCTACCGTGGACATCGCCGGAAGGGAGGCCCGGGATGCCCAAGTCAGGACCGCTTCCCGTCGACCCGATCGCCGAGGCGAAACGCCAGTGGACGGCGCACGGATGGACGGATGCCGCACCGGGAATGTCCGCGGTGACCTCGATCATCCGCGCGCAGCAGCTCATGCTCGCGCGCATCGATGCGGCGCTCAAGCCCTTCGGCCTGTCGTTCGCGCGGTACGAGATGCTGCGCCTGCTGGGGTTCACTCGAGAGGGACGGATGCCGATGGCCAGCGCGATCGCGCGGCTGCAGGTGCACCCCACGAGCGTCACCAACACGGTCGACCGGCTCGTGCGCGACGGCTTCGTCGAGCGACGCCCCCACCCGGTCGATGGACGTGCCGCGATGCTCGTGCTGACGGCATCCGGTCGTGATCTCGTCGAGCGCGCGACCCTGGCTTTGAACGAGCAGGTGTTCGCCGAGCCGGGCCTGAGCGCAGAGGACACCGCCGAACTGGTGGCGATCATCGCGCGCCTGCGCAAGGATGCCGGCGACTTCGCCGAGCCGCGCCCGCTGCCCGACCCCCTGTAGCCCGGCGCCGCCCCCACCCGCGAGACTGCCATCGGGGGGAGAGTCAGCGGTTCTGGAAGTCGGGGGAGCGCTTCTCGCGGAAGGCGGCCATGCCCTCCTTCTGGTCCGCCGTGTCGAACAGCGCAGCGAACGCGTGCTTCTCCAGGCGCAGACCTTCGGCGAGCGTGGACTCGAGCGCGGCATCCAGCGTCGCCTTCGCGGCGTACACGGACGGGAGGGACTTCGCCGCGATCGTCTCCGCGACCTTACCGGCCTCGTCGAGCAGCTCGGCGGCAGGAACGACCCGCGACACGAGTCCGGCGCGCTCGGCCTCTTCGGCGCCCATGAGACGACCGGTGAGCACGAGCTCGGCGGCCTTGTAGTACCCGACCGCCCGGACGAGCCGCTGCGTGCCGCCCATCCCCGGGATGACGCCCAGGTTGATCTCGGGCTGACCGAATTTCGCGGAGTCGGCGGCGAGGATGATGTCGCACATCATCGCGAGCTCGCATCCACCGCCGAGCGCGTAACCGGAGACCGCGGCGATCACGGGCGTGCGCACCGCGGCGAAGCGCGCCCAACCGCCGAAGTGATCGTCCATGACCATGTCCAGACCGGTCTTGGACTCCATCTCCTTGATGTCGGCGCCGGCGGCGAAGGCTCGCTCGGATCCGGTGACGACGATCGCGCCGATGCGCGGATCGGCGTCGAAGGCGGATGCCGCGGCGACGATGTCGTGCATCACCTGGGAGTTGAGGGCATTGAGCGCCTCCGGACGGTTCAGGGTGATCCACCCGACCCGGCCGCGGGTCTCGACCAGGATCGTCTCGTACGTGTGGGTCGTCATGCGGATGCTGCTCCTCGGCTCTCGGCGCGGATCGTGGTGATGATCCCCGAGAAATCCTGCCCGGCCCCCGCGCCGTCCGCGAACTCTTTGTAGATCTCGCGCGCGAGCAGGCCCATCCGCGCGTCGACGCCGGTGAGATCGATCGCCTGCTCGGCGAGCCCCAGGTCCTTCGACATGAGGGCACCGGCGAAGCCGGGTTGGTAGTCGCGGTTCGCGGGACTCGTCGGCACCGGGCCCGGCACGGGGCAGTTCGTGGTGAGCGCCCAGCACTGCCCCGACGCGTTCGAGGCGACGTCGAACAGGGCCTGGTGGCTGAGGCCCAGGCGCTCGCCGAGCACGAAAGCCTCCGCCACGGCGATCTGGGACACCGCGAGGATCATGTTGTTGCAGACCTTCGCCGCCTGCCCGAGGCCGGCACCGCCGCAGTGCACCACACGGCGACCCATGGCCT
>JASBUD010000085.1 GCA_030148105.1 Microbacterium sp.
GTTCGCGCTACGACCAGCGCGCGGTCTTCTTCCCGAAGGGACTCGCCGGCCGCCTGTACTGGTTCGCCGTGCTGCCGTTCCACGGCTTCATCTTCGCGGGCATGGCGGCGCGGATCACCGCCGCAGCGGTCGCCGCGGACGAGGAGTCCAGGGCGGACACCGGAGCCGCGGAGCGCGAGAAGCTGCCGGCCTGAGTCGAACGCGCTGCGCTGTCAGGAAGAACCTCTCAGATGTGCAGCGCGGCGGCCGACGCCCGCCGATTCTTCCTGAGAGCGCGACGCCGGCCGGCCTGACCGGTCACGCCGGAACGACGCGGCCCCGCACGAGCCGCACCTCGCGGTCGATCATTCCGGCCGGCACCTCCACGTGCGAGATGAGCACGACGGCCTGATCCTCACCGACGGCCGAAAGGAGGTCGGTCAGCAGGGCATCGGAGGCGGCAGGGTCGACGCCCGCGGTCGGCTCGTCGAGCACGAGCACGGGGAAACCCCGCAGCAGTGCGCGGGCGAGCGCGAGACGCTGCGCCTGACCGCCGGAAACGAGCGCACCGCGTTCGCCGACCCGTGCATCCAGCCCGCCGCGCTCGCGCACCCATCCGCCCAGCCCCACCCTCTCGAGCACGGCCAGGAGGTCGGCATCCGTCGCCGTGTCCCGTGCGAACAGGAGATTCTGGCGGATGTCCTCGTCGAACAGCATCGGCCGCTGCTCGCACAGTCCGATCGTGAGCCGGACATCGTCGGGCACCAGGTCGGCCACGGGCACGCCGCCGATCGTGAATGAACCCCGCGCGTCGAGGAACCGCACGAGCACGTGCGCGAGTGTCGTCTTGCCCGAACCGCTCGATCCCACGACGAGCACCCGCTCGCCGGGCCGGATGTCGAGATCGACGTGGTGCAGGGAATCGTCCGAGGCGCCGGGCCAGCGCGCCGACACTCCGCGCAGCCGCACGCCCTCGCCGAGCGCTGGGGCGACACCGGTCGGCGTCGCCGTCTCGCGGACGAGGCCGTCGGGCACATCAGCGGGGACGGCGTCGGCGATGCGCTGCGCGCTCCCGCGCACCTGTCGCCAGGCAGACGCCGCGAGCGGCACCGAGCCGAACACGTCGAAGACGGCCATGGGCACCAGGACGGCGATCGCGAGTGCCGGCGCCGTGAGGTCGCCGGCGGTGAACAGCGGGGCGGTCGCGAGCAGCGCGGCGACGGAGGCGAGGCCCGCCAGGAGCGAGACGAGCGCGGTCGTCCCCGCCTGCGCCAGGGTCCGTCGCACGAGGGCGGCGCGCAAGGCGGCGTCCGCGGCGCGGATGCGCTCGCGCGCGGCATCCTCCGCTCCGAACGCGATCAGGACGTCGAGGCTGCCGAGGTGGTCGAGCACGGCATCCGCGAGCCGCGCCCGCAGCGGCGCGAGCGCGCGTTCCGCGCGGGCGCCGGCCGCCCACCCCCACAGCGTCGAGACGAGTCCGGCGGCGATGAGGCACGCGAGCAGCGTGAGGGCAGCGGGCCAGGAGATGAAGGCCATGAAGACGACGGATGCCGCGGCCACGAGTGCCGAGGCGACGAGGGGCTGCACGACCCGCAGGGGCAGGTTCTGCAGCTCGTCGACATCGTCGACGAGCGCGCCGAGCACCGAGCCGCGGCGCGTCGTGCCGAGTCCGTCGGGGGAGAGCGGGATCAGCCGGCGGACGAGCGTGGACCGCGTCTCCGCCAGCTGACGGAGCGCGGCGTCGTGCCCGGCGAGACGTTCCAGGTAGCGGAACGTCGCGCGCGTCAGGGCGAAGAGCCGCACACCGACGACCGCCGCCGACAAGTACAGCAGCAGGGGCTGTTCGCTCGCCCGGACGATGAGCCAGGCGCTCACCGCGAGGCGCGCGACGGCTGACGCCTCGGACAGGAGTCCCGACGCGGCCGCCGGCCAGAAGCGACGTGGGGGCGGCATCGCGCCGCGGAGGACGGCCGACGCGGATGCGGCGCGTCCGTCTCCGACGCGCTCGCGCCCATCGATCCGGGTCATCGGCTCGCCTCCTGTCCCTCGAGCACGACGACGTCATCGGCGATCGCGTGGGCCGTCCTCCGGTGGGAGACGAGGAGCACCGCCGCGCCGTCGTCCGCGAGCTCTCGGAGCGATCGCCACACGCGCTCCTCGGTCTGCGCATCCAGGGAGGCGCTCGGTTCGTCGAGGGCGATCACGCCGGCCCTGCCGCAAAGGTACCGATACCGGGCGCGCGCGACCGCGACGCGCTGCGCCTGCCCGCCGGACAGGCCCGCGCCCTGCACGCCGAGCACGAGGTCGGGCGGGAGGTCGTCGGCCGCGGCCAGGTCGAGAGCGCGCCGCACCCGATCGGCGTCCGGAGCGGGATCGCCCAGCGCGATGTTCTCGGCGATCGAGCCTGTGATGAGGCCCGGCTGCTGACCCGCCCAGGCGAGCCACTCCGACGGGGCGAGCCCCGCGATGTCCGCCTCGCCGTAGGTCGCGGTCCCCGTCCACTGCGCAGCGCCGCGGAGTGCCGCGAACACGCTGGACTTGCCCGATCCGCTCGGCCCCTCCAGCACGGTCACGGTTCCCGGACGCACGTCCAGGTCGACCGGTGGCAGCATCCGCTCGCCGTACCGAACGCGCAACCCCCGCACGACCAGCGGTCTCGTCGGTCGAGTGTCCAGAACGCGCCGTGCGTCACCCGAGGAACGCGGCGTGTCGTGGACACTCGGCGGGAGCGCTCGCGCGGCGTCCAGGACGGCGAACACGTCATCGGTCGCGGCGACCCCCTCGGCTGCGGCGTGGAACTGCACGCCCACCTGACGCAGCGGCAGATACGCCTCCGGGGCCAGCAGCAGGACGAAGAGCCCGACCGCCAAGGTGAGAGCGCCGTCGAGCAGCCGGAAGCCGATCGAGACCGCGACGATCGCGACCGCGATGCTCGCCAGGAACTCGAGCGCGAAACCCGACACGAACGAGATCCGCAGCACCCGCATCGTCTCGCGACGATAGTCGTCCGTCACGCGTTCGATGGATGCCGCAGCCCGGTGCTGCCGGCCGAACACCTTCAGGGTGCTGAGCCCCTGCACGGTGTCCGAGAACCGGGCGGCGAGGTGCTTCAGCGTCGCCCACTGGCGCTTCTGGACGCTGCGCGTCGCGAGGCCGATCAGCACCATGAAGATCGGGATCAGGGGGAGGGTGAGCAGGACCGTCAGGCCGCTGATCCAGTCCGCCCACCACATCACCGCGAGGATCACCGGCGTCGCGATCACCGTGAGGACGAGCTGCGGGAGGTAGCGACCGAAGTACGCGTCGAGCGCTTCCAGCCCGCGCCCGGCCGTCACCGCGAGCTGTGCCGAATTGCGGGTGGATAGCCATCCGGGGCCGAGGCGCCCGACGGCGTCGGTGAGCGCCGCCCTCAGCTGCGTCTGCACCCGGGCGGACGCGCGCGCGCTCGCCGCGTCGCGCAGCCACAGCAGTGCGGCCCGCGCGACGACCGCGGCGACCAGCCACCCGAGCGTCCCCATGAGCTCGGGCGTCGGCATCCCGTCGATCACGCCGGTGATCGCCCGCGTGAGCAGCCACGCGATCGCGATGATCACGAGCGTCTGCGCTGCGCCGAGGAGCGCGATCAGGACGAAGAAGGCGCGGGACGCGCGCGCGTAGCGCAGCAGTCGCGGGTCGACGGGGCGCGTGCGTTCGCGCGCGGGCGCGTCCATCGTGCTCTGGCTCATCACAACGCTTCGACCCTAGCGGGGGTGGGTCGCGCCCCCGCTCAGTGGGTCGTGACCGCCGCCTTCTCGATGCGCGACCGGGTGACGCGCTTGCGGAACACCCAGTACGTCCACGCCTGGTACGCGAGCACGAGCGGCAGGAAGATGACCGCCGCCCACGTCATGATCGTCAGCGTGTAGTCGGTGCTCGAGGCGTTCTCGATCGTCAGGCTGTTCGCGATGTCGTTCGAGGCCGGCATGACGTACGGGAAGAG
>JASBUD010000100.1 GCA_030148105.1 Microbacterium sp.
TGTTCGACGTGTACACGTCGGCGTGGTTCTCCGCGATCTACATCCTGCTGTTCATCTCGCTCATCGGCTGCGTGATCCCGCGCACGAAGCACCACTGGAAGGCGCTGCGTGCCCGCCCGCCGCGCACTCCGGCGCGGCTGGAGCGTCTGGCCGACCACCGTGAGTCGCTCGTCGAGCTGGCTCCCGGCGCCTCTGCCGAAGACGCGGCGGTGACCGCGATCGAGGCTGCTGCGCAGCAGCTGAAGCGCGGCGGCTACCGCGTCGAGCGGTACGACAGTCGCGGCACGCTGTCGGTCTCGGCCGAGCGCGGCTACGTGCGCGAGACCGGGAACCTCGTCTTCCACACCGCGCTGATCGGCGTCCTCGTCGCGGTCGGCGTCGGAGGCGGCTACACGTACACCGGGCAGGGCGTGATCATCGAGGGCGGCACGTTCGTCAACACGCTGCTGGACTACACATCGTTCAACCCGGGACGCTTCGTCGACGAGGGGACGCTCGAGCCGTACTCCCTGACCCTCGACGAGTTCGACGTGACCTACCAGCCGCTCGGCTCGCAGGGATCCGGCCAGGCCGGCGACTTCGTCGCGCACCTGACCACGCAGCTCGCCGGGCAGGAGCCGCAGGAGGGCGACGTCCGGGTCAACCATCCGCTGGAGATCGCCGGCGACCGCGTCTACCTGATGGGCAACGGCTACGCACCCACCATCACGATCCGCAACGCCGCGGGCGACGTCGTGTTCTCCGAGTCGGTGCCGTTCCTCGCCCAGGACACCAACATGACCTCTCTCGGCGTGGTCAAGGTTCCCGACGGCATGCCCGAGCAGCTCGGGCTCGTCGGCTTCTTCTACCCGACCCAGGCGCCGCTCGCGTCAGGGGCGTTCACATCGGCGTACCCCTCACTCACCCTGCCCGTGCTCACTCTCGACGTCTACCAAGGCGACCTCGGCATCGACGACGGCACGCCGCGTTCGGTGTACGCGCTGGACACCTCGGACATGACCCAGCTCACCGGCCGCAAGATCGACGTGCCCTCGCTCGAGCTCGAACCGGGGGACACCGTCGACCTGCCGAACGGGCTCGGCACGATCACGTTCGAGGACGTCTCACCCCCGGGTGCCCAGGGATCCGAAGAGTCCGTCAAGCGCTTCGTCTCGCTCTCGATCCACCGCGACGCCGCCGCGAGCTGGGTGCTGCTGTTCGCCTCCCTCGCCGTCGTGGGCCTGCTCGCCGCGCTGTTCGTCCCGCGGCGCCGGCTCTGGGTCAAGGCGACCGTCGACGGGCACACCCTGCGGCTCGAGTACGCCGGCCTCGCGCGCGGTGAGGATCCGACGATCGCGACGGCGCTGGACCAGTTCGTCCGCCGTCACGGGGATGCACTCGAGCCGCTTCTGAAGGACGCGCAGCCGGCTGATCCGGCCGGCTCGCGGCAGGGCTCGCCCGATGCGCCGCGCGTAGACTGAGACCATGCCCGAAACCCTCACGCTCGACGCGGTTTCCGTGCTCCTGGTCTGGACCGCGATCTCGATCTACGCACTGGCCTTCATCGCCTACACGGTCGATCTCGCTCGCCGCGGGGCGAGCGCGGTCGAGAAGCAGGATGCCGCCGCCCGCGAACTCGTGACGGTCGGCGCAGCCGCCGCATCGGCGGACGGTGCTCCGGTCTCGGCGGGTCGGTCGGTGAACGATCGTCTACGCGCGGAGGAACGCGACGCCGAGATCTCTTTCTCCGCGCGTCCCGCGGACCGGCCGCGCCTGGTCTGGGCGCGGATCGGCACGTCGCTCACCGTGCTCGGGCTCCTGTTCCACATCGCCGGCGACGTCACGCGCGGCATCGCCGCCGGGCGTGTGCCCTGGTCGAACATGTACGAGTTCGCCCTCACGGGGACGATGCTCATCGTCGCGGTCTACCTCTTCTCGCTCATCAAGTACGACCTGCGCTTCCTCGGGGCATTCATCACCGGCATGGTCGTCCTCCTCCTCGGCGGTGCCGCGCTCGCGTTCTACGTCGAGATCTCCCCGCTGATGGATCCCCTCAAGAGCATCTGGCTCGTGATCCACGTTTTCGTGGCCTCGCTCGCCACGGCGATCTTCGCGCTCGCGTTCGGCCTGTCGGTGCTGCAGCTCATGCAGGCGCGGCGCGAGCGCAAGACGGCCGCCCTGACGGACGCATCGGCTGAGACCGTCGCCGCCGCCAAGACCGGTCCTCGATTCCTCCGGACCCTCCCGAGCAGCGACGCCCTCGAGTCGATCGCGTACCGGTTCGCGATCATCGGCTTCATCTTCTGGACGTTCACTTTGATCGCAGGATCGATCTGGGCCAACGACGCATGGGGACGCTACTGGGGCTTCGACACGAAGGAAGTCTGGACCTTCGTGATCTGGGTGCTCTACGCCGGCTACATCCACGCGCGCGCGACGCGCGGATGGCGCGGCTCGCGCTCGGCGTGGCTGTCGATCATCGGCTTCAGCGCCGTGATGTTCAACTTCACGATCGTCAACATGTTCTTCAAGGGACTGCACGCCTACAGCGGCCTGAGCTGAGCCGCCCCCGTTGAGTGTCCAAGACACGCCGTCTTGGCGCGCGCGGACACGGCGCGTCGTGGACACTCAACGGGACGGCATCCAGCCGCGCGAGCTGAGGGCGCGACGAGTACGGGCCACGACCAGACCTGGATCCGCGAGATGGTGCGAGAGCACGCGGATGAGGATCCAGCCGCTCGCTTCGATGTCCGCCCAGCGGTCGGCGTCCCGTTCGAACTGACGGTGATCGGCGTGCTGACGACCGTCGTACTCGACCGCGACGCGGTAACGCGGGTAAGCCATGTCGAGGCGGGCGAGCAGTCGTCCGGATGCGTCGCGGAGGTTCCAGTTCAGTTCGGGCTCGGGCAGCCCGCCCCTCACGAGCAGTAGCCGGGTCTCCGTCTCCTTCGGTGACTCCGCGCCCGCCCGCGCCTGCTCGATCGCCTCGCGCAGGTCGACCGCGCCTCGTCGGCGCAGGCGGTCGACCGCCGTGCGCAGCATCTCGTGGTCGGCGAGGTGCTGGTGCAGGAGATGATCGGCCGCCACGGTGAGTCCATCGCGGTGCAGGACGGCGCCGAGCTGGGCCCACACCTCGGCGGGGTGCGGCACGGGAAGCGACCCGCGCAACGTCAGGTCATCCCACGTCAGGCTCAGGCGGTGTCCGACGACGCCCGGCGTGCGCGGCTCGCGCTCGGGCGCGATCGCCCCGACATGGATCAGCCCGTCGCTGCGGCGGGGGAGGGGGAAGCCCCAGAGTTCGGCCGCTGTGAGTCCGCAGAAGAACTGGGCAGCCGTCAATCGCGGCAAGTAGGCAAGACAGCGCTGCTCAGTCGACTCGATCGGCAGGGCTTCGGGTGCGCGGACACCGGCGTAGGGGCGAGTGAGGTCCTTCGCGCGGAGACGACGAGAGGGCACGCCCGCGGTTCGCGCCTCGTCCGCGACGAACGGACGGCCCCGCAGCTCGTCGGGAAGGGGCCGCCGCTGCATGCGTCCCATCTCACCCGGCATCGACGAGACCAGATGCTGTCGGCGACCGAGCGGTGCACTTCTGGTCAGCCGGGATCGTTGGGGAGGAGTCGACGCGATGCGCGACCCCCGTCGCTCCGGGCCTTGACCCGGCCCCGCCAGAGGTCTAGCGTGACCCACGGATGAAGCGTCGACTTGGGGGTCCACGCAGAGCAGGGCCGGTTCGGGGGAGCCGCAGCCGCGGAACGAGGATGTGCCGGCGCTTTGTAAGGGTTCGATCCGAAGAAGGCGCGATGGTCGAGGCAGACGCAGGTGAGTGCTTGGGCAGCACCGCTCACGGCGTCCGCGCGCCCCGCTTGAACCCCGATCTTCGGCTCGCCCTCGAAGCGCCGCGCCGGCGTGGAATCCTCGCCGTTCGGCCACGAGAAGGTGCGCGCCGTCCACCGGACTGAGCCTGTTGCCGAGGGTGTTGGGGCGCCCTCGGCAACGCCACATCAGGCGGGGGAGACCACCAGCAGATCTCGCGGGCGGGCGACACGGCGTCTGGCCACGGCGATCGTCGTCGCGATGAACGCGAGTCCCGCCCAGATCAGGAGCCCGGCGATCGCGGATCCGAATCCGCCGGCATCCGTCAGCGCCGCCAGCATGCCGGTGTAGGCGGGCGACGTCGGGAGCAGCGAGGCCGCTTGCGAGAGAACCCCGGGCACGGTGGAGACCACCCCGGTGGCGACGGTCAGCACGCCGACCAACGCGGCGAGCCAGCGGCCCGCCCCGCCGAACACGGCCACCAGCGCTTGATTCACCGCCGCGAAGGCGACGCCGGCGATCACGCACAGCAGCGCGAACAGCGACCACTGCCCGAGGTCGTACGTGGCGGCGAGCTGCACGACGCCCGCCACGAGCAGACCCTGGATCGCGCCGATCGCCGCCGCCGGGGCGAAGCCGCGCAGCGCGAGCGCCGCGGACGGCGATCGCGACGTCAGCGCGCGCCGGGACGCGGCCTGCAGGGCGATGAACGTCCCGAGCCCTCCGAACCACAGGGCGAGACTCGCCAGTAGCGGCACGGCGGAGGCTCCGAACAGCGACGAGCCGAGGCCGTCCGTCGTCACCGGGTCGGACACGACGTTCGCGAGGCTCGTCGCCTCACTGTCGGTATAGCTCGGCAGAGAGTCGGATGCCGTGGCCAGCCCATCGGCGAGGCTCGACGTGCCGGTCGAGAGCTGGGCGACGCCGTCCGCGAGCGAGGTCGCGCCGTCGGCGGCCTGCGTCGCGCCGTCGGCGAGCTGGGCGGCACCGGACTGCAGTCCGCGCGCGCCATCGGCCGACTGGGTCGTGCCGCTCGCGAGCTGGCCGAGGCCGGAGGCGAGGGCGGTCACGTTGGACCCGATCGTGCGGAACTGTGCGGCGATCCCCTTCGGTGCCTCGACGGCGAGCTGGTCGAGGCCGTCTGCGGTGGCGGAAGTGAGGAACACCGCGCCCGGATTGGCCTCGCTGCCGTCGCCGTTCAGGATGGCCGCCGCGGTTCCCGCCGACAAGGCGGCGTTTCCCAGCGCTGTGCAGAACTCGACCGACTGCGTGCACGACGCAGCGAGCGTCTGCAGCTGCGCAGAGGCCGCGCTCGCGTTGTCTGCGGCGAGGCCCGTGGCGGTCTCCGCACCGTCCGCCGCCTGCTGAAGCTGTGCAGGAACGATTCCCTGCGCGATGAGCTGATCGGCCCCGGCGTTCACACCGGCGGCGAGCTGGGTCGCGCCGGACTGCGCCCCGCCGATGCCGCTCGCGATCTGGTCGAGGCCTCCTGCCAGCGTCCCCGCGCCGGAGGCCAGCTGAGAAGCGCCGTCGCCGAGCTGCGTGATGCCGCCCGGCAGCTG
>JASBUD010000108.1 GCA_030148105.1 Microbacterium sp.
CGAGATCGACCTGCGCTGGGTCCCCGGTGTGCTCAGCCGCAACGGCGAGGTCGAGGAGACCGGTGTCGCCGCCGGCGTCCTCGGGCACCCCGCCACCGGCGTCGCGTGGCTCGCGAACAAGTTCCACCAGCACGGTGCGCGACTGGAGACCGGCGAGATCATCCTCGCCGGATCCTTCACCCGCCCGATGTGGGTGCAGCGGGGCGATAGCGTCAGATGCGACTTCGCTGAGATGGGAGTGATCGAATGCCGTTTCGTCTGAGCCCGACCTTCCGCGACGCTCTGGCGGCGGCATCCCGCCCCCTCGCCGGCATCTGGGTGTGCTCCGGCTCGCCGCTCGTCGCCGAGATCTGCGCCGGATCCGGGATGGACTGGACGCTCATCGACATGGAGCACTCCCCCAACGGGCTCGAATCGGTCCTCGCGCAGCTCCAGGCCGTCGCGGCGTACCCGATCACGCCCGTCGTCCGCGTGCCGATCGGCGACGTCGCCACGATCAAGCAGGTGCTCGACCTCGGCGCGCAGAACATCCTGGTGCCGATGGTGTCGACGGTGGCGGATGCCGAGCAGGCGGTCTCCGCCGTGCGCTATCCCCCGCGCGGCACGAGGGGCGTGGGCTCCGCCCTCGCTCGGTCGGCGCGCTGGAACCGGGTCGACGGGTATCTCGAGGACGCCGACGCGCACGTCTCGCTGTTCGTGCAGATCGAGACGTCCGCGGGAGTGGATGCCGCCGCCGGGATCGCCGCGGTCGACGGGGTGGACGGCGTCTTCGTGGGGCCGTCCGATCTCGCCGCGTCGATGGGGCGGCTCGGGCAGCAGACGCATCCCGATGTCCGCGCGGCCGTGCTGCGGACCTTCGAGGCGGTCCGTTCCGCCGGCAAGCCGGTCGGTGTGAACGCGTTCGACCCCGACATCGCGGACGCGTACCTGGCCGCGGGCGCGTCCTTCGTCCTGGTGGGCGCCGACGTGTCGCTCCTCGCGCGCGGCTCGGAGGCCCTCGCTGCCCGGTTCATCCCCGACGACCCGGCGCCCACCCGCTCCTCTTACTGAGCGCACGCCGCTTTCGCGCGGCACACGTCACTGTCAAGCCCGCGGCCGGAAATGCGCCGGACATCGGAGCGTGCCACCCTGGGGTCATGAAGAGAGACGTCGCCGCCCGCATCGAGCTGGATGTCACCGAGCCCGCCGAACTCGTGTTCTCGATGGCGGTGAGCGGGCACCACACGCCGACGACCGAGCACGTCTCCTTCACGCTCGACGGGGAGCCGCTCACTTTCGAGCAGATCCCGGACGCCCACGGCACGCGCCTGCACACCGTGACCTCCCCTGTCGGCCGCCTGGTCGCCTCGTACGACGCGTCGATCGAGGGCGAGGCCGCGGGCACCGTCGCGAACGCGACCGATCTCATCGTCTACCGTCGGCCGAGCCGCTACGCCGAGTCCGACGCGCTGGGTCCGACCGCGTTCGCCGAGTTCGGGACGATCACCGACCCCGCCGAGCTTCTGGCCGCCGTCTCGTCCTGGGTCGGCACGCACCTGTCGTACGTGAGCGGCTCGAGCCTTCCGACCGACGGCGCGATCCGCACCCTGCTCGCCCGTCAGGGCGTGTGCCGCGACTACGCGCACCTGACCGTGGCGCTCCTGCGCGCGCTGAACGTCCCCGCGCGGCTGGTCTCGGTCTACGCGCCCGGTCTGTCGCCGATGGATTTCCACGCGGTCGCCGAGGCGTGGGTGGAGGGGGCGTGGTGCGTCGTGGATGCGACCACGCTCGCCCCGCGGTCCACGCTCGTGCGCATCGCGACGGGCCGGGATGCCGCCGACTCGGCGTTCCTGACGACGGTCTCGGGTCGGATCACCCTGGTCGACATGCAGGTCACCGCTGTGGTCGACGAGCTCCCGGGCGACGATCTGGACCAGCTCGTCCGCATGCACTGACCTCCGCGGTGGCGCGTGCCGCGCGCGCGTGGCAACGTAGCGGGCATGAAGAAGTGGGTCGTCCGGTTCCTGTCGCTTCTCGTCTTCACCGTGCTCGTGCTGCTGATCATCGGCTGGTTCACCCCGGCGCGCGTCGGCTGGGCGGCGCTCTGGGCCGGTGTGATCCTCACCGCACTGACGATCTGGATCAAGCCTCTCATCCACGGCCTGTTCCAGAAGATGGCGTCGCGCTCGGCCGGCCAGCGCACGAAGATCGGCGAGAAGGTCGTACAGGGCGTCCTGGTGTTCCTCGTCGCGCTGATCGTCTGGGTGATCACGGTGCTGCTGTCCAGTGTGAGCGTCGGCGGCTGGTTCTGGGGCTACGTGCTGCCGCCGATCATCATCCTGATCGGATGGGCGATCTACGACGCGGTCGATGACCGGGTCGAAGCCCACGCGGGCGCGCTCTACGACCGCGCGACCGGCAAGCCGGGGCAATCGGATGCCGCGGGATCGGCATCCGCCACGGGCTCGCTCAGCGCGAGCGAGTCCGCAGCCGCGCGGAGTGAACTGCACGACGGCCTGACTGAGGAGCAGCGGCGCATGCTGGACGAGCTCGGCAAGAGCTGAGCAGGCCCGGCGCGGCGGTTGCGGCATCCGGATGTGAAGAACTCGTAACAGAGCGACTCCGGACGCGGCCCGCGCGCATGACGCCGGTCATGATGGAAGCTGCGGCCGCGCCGACAGCACGAGCGCGCCGCATCCCGAACTCCGGAGGCACCCATGTCGCGTCGTCACACGTCCCTGCGAGCCGCCCTGGCCGGCATCGCCCTCACCGCCCTCGCCCTCACCGGCTGCGCCGCGAGTGGTACGCCGTCGGGCGAGGAGACCACCGCGTCGGCCGACGAGGGGTACATCACCCCCGGCAAGCTCACGATCGCCACCGGAGACATCGCGTACGAGCCCTACGTCGTGAACGACGACCCCGCCTCCGGGGAGGGCTTCGAAGCGGCGATCGCCTACGCGATCGCCGATGAGCTCGGCTTCGCCGCCGAGGACGTCGAGTGGGTGCGCACGAGCTTCGAGGCCGCGATCGCGCCGGGACCGAAGAACTTCGACTTCAACATCCAGCAGTACACGATCACCGACGAGCGCAAGCAGGCGGTCGACTTCTCCTCGCCCTACTACTCGGCCAGCCAGGCGGTCGTCGCGATCAACGGCGGCGCGGCCGACGGCGTGGACACGATCGACGGGCTCAAGGGCCTCACCCTCGGTGCGATGGCGGGCTCCACGAGCGCGCAGACGATCGAGGAGGTCATCCAGCCGGACGTGGACCCGCTTCTGTACGCCTCGAACGAGGATGCCGTCGCCGCTTTCAACGCCGGGCAGTTCGACGCGTTCGTGATCGACCTGCCGACCGCGTACCTCGCGACCGCGCTGTACATCGACAACTCCTACATCGTGGGCGAACTGCCCGCGGGCGGGGTCGCCGACGAATGGGGAGTCGTGCTGGCGAAGGACTCGCCGCTCACGGAGCGCGTCTCGGCAGCGATCGACACCCTCCGCGACAACGGGACGCTCGCCGAGATCACCGACGAGTGGCTGGGCGCAGGCCAGGGCGTCACGCTGCTGCAGTGAGGCCCGGGGCTCCCGTGAGTCCGGTGCGCGCCGCGGCGTGTACCGTCGTGCCGTGACCTCCCACACCCCGAGCGCGCTCGAGCTCGAACGCCGGGCCTTCCGCGCGCGCCAGTCGCAGCGCTCGGTGCTGATCGCGGTCGCCTCGACGATCGCGTTCGCGGTCATCGTGTGGGTCACAGTCATCCAGACACCGGGGTGGGCCGCCGTCCAGCAGGCGTTCTTCAACCCGACGATCGCGTGGGAATCGCTCCCGCGGGTCTGGGAGGGGTTCCTCGTGAACCTCCAGGTGCTCGGGCTGTCGCTGATCACCGTGTCGATCGTCGCGCTGCTGATCGCGGTGCTGCGCACGCTCCCGGGTCCGGTGTTCCTGCCGCTGCGCGCGATCGCGGCGGCGTACACCGACATCTTCCGCGGACTGCCGTTCATCATCGTCCTGTATGTCGTCGGATTCGGCATTCCGACCCTGACCAACACGCGGATCCCGCTGATCCTGCTCGGCACCCTGGCCGTGACGCTCACGTACTCGGCATACGTGGCCGAGGTGATCCGCGCGGGCATCGAAGCCGTGCACCCGTCTCAGCGGCTCGCGGCGCGGGCGCTCGGCCTCGGCTACACCCAGACGCTCCGCCGGGTGGTCCTCCCCCAGGCGCTGCGCAAGATCACCCCGCCCCTGATGAACGATTTCGTCGCGATGCAGAAGGACGTGGGGCTCATCTCGATCCTCGGCATCGCCGACGCCGTGCTCGCGGCCAAGATCGAAGCCTCGCAGACCTACAACTTCACGCCGTACCTCGTGGCCGGCATCCTGTTCGTGCTTCTCGCGATCCCCACGATCCGCCTCACCGACTGGTACGCCGCGCGGCTGCGGCGGCGTGAGCAGACCGGAGCGATCCTGTGACCGCGCTGCTGCGTGCCGAAGACCTCTGGAAGTCCTTCGGCGAGCGCGATGTGCTGCGCGGGGTCTCGGTGGACCTCGCCGCGCACGAGGTCGTCGCGGTTATCGGTGCGAGCGGATCGGGCAAGTCCACGCTCCTGCGGTGCCTGAGCCTGCTCGAGCCGATCGATGACGGGCGGATCACGCTCGGCGACGAGGACATCTCCGACCCCCGGGTGGACGCGAACCGCGTGCGCGCGCGCTTCGGCGTGGTGTTCCAGAGCTACAACCTGTTCCCGCACATGTCGGTGCTCGACAACGTGACGCTCGCGTCGCGCGTGGTGCACCGCGAAGCGCGGAAGGATGCCGAGACCAGGGCGCTCGCGCTGCTCGAGCGCGTGGGGTTGGGCGAGAAGGCGCGGGATCACCCCGACCGGCTTTCGGGTGGACAGCAGCAGCGCGCGGCGATCGTGCGGGCGATCGCGACGGACCCCGAGATCCTGCTGCTGGACGAGATCACGTCGGCTCTGGACCCCGAGCTCGTCGGCGAAGTGCTGGAGCTCGTCCGCGAACTCGCGCAGGACGGCACCACGATCCTGATGGCGACGCACGAGATGGCGTTCGCGCGCGACGTGGCTCACCGCGTCGTGTTCCTGGACGAAGGACGAATCCTCGAGCAGGGCCCGCCGGCCGAGGTGTTCGGCAACCCGCGCGAGGCTCGGACGCAGGAATTCCTGACGCGCTTCCGCGCCTGACCCCGCCCCGCTCAGATTCCCGCCGAGACGGTGCGTTCTCCGCCGAGATGGTGCGTCCTCGGTCGAGATGGTGCCCACCACCTCGGCAAAAGAACCACCACCTCGGCGAAAGGGCCACCACCTCGGCGGGAGAGCCACAACCTCGGCGGGAGAGCCACCACTTCGGCGGAAGAACCACCACCTCGGCGGAAGGGCCACCACCTCGGCGGAAGGGCCACCACCTCGGCGGGACGCGAGCGCTCGGGAAGCGAGCGGTCAGGCGAGCGAGCGCTCGGCGGCCTCCACCACGTTGGTCATCAGGAGTGCGACCGTCATCGGACCCACCCCGCCGGGGTTGGGCGAGAGCCACCCCGCGACCTCGGCGACATCGGGATGCACGTCGCCGTACACCTTGCTCTTGCCGGTCGCCGGGTCGACCTCGCGCGTCACACCGACATCCAGCACCGCGGCACCGGGCTTCACGTCCTCCGCGCGAACGATGTGCTTGACGCCGGCTGCGGCGACGATCACGTCGGCCTGACGCAGGTGCCGGCCGAGATCGACGGTGCCGGTATGTGTGAGCGTCACGGTGGCGTTGTACTCGCGGCGGGTGAGCAGCAGCCCGATCGAGCGACCGATCGTGACGCCGCGTCCCACGACCACCACGTCCTTGCCCGCGAGGTCGTAGCCGTTGCGCACGAGCAGCTCGATCACGCCGCGCGGCGTGCACGGCAGCGGCGAGGTGATCGGGGTGTTCACGTTGAGGACGAGCCGGCCGAGGTTCGTCGGATGCAGACCGTCGGCATCCTTCGCCGGATCGATGCGTTCGAGCACCGCGTCGGTGTCGAGATGCTTCGGCAGCGGCAGCTGGACGATGTACCCGTGACACGCGGGGTCGGCGTTCAACTCGTCGATGAGCGCCTCGACCTCGGCCTGCGTGGCGTCGGCGGGCAGTTCGCGCTGGATCGAGTTCATCCCGATCGCCTCGGACTGCCGGTGCTTCATCCCGACGTACAGCTGCGAGGCGGGATCCGCCCCGACCAGCACCGTGGCGATGCCGGGGACGACACCGCGCTCTTTCAACGCGGCCACGCGCGCGCGCAGCTCTTCGGCGATCTCGGCCGCCGCCGCGCGACCGTCGAGGGTGAGAGCGGTCACGGTCTACTGCTCGAGGCCGGGGTACAGCGGGAAGGCGGCGGTCAGCGCGGCGACGCGCGCGCGCAGCGCCTCGGTGTCGGCATCCGGCAGCAGAGCGAGCGCGATCACGTCGGCCACCTCGGTGAACTCCGCGTCGCCGAAGCCGCGGGTCGCGAGCGCCGGCGTGCCGATCCGCAGACCCGACGTCACCATGGGCGGGCGCGGGTCGTTCGGGACGGCGTTGCGGTTCACCGTGATGTGGATGTCGTGCAGAAGGTCTTCGGCCTGCTTGCCGTCGATCGCGGCGTCGCGGAGGTCGACGAGGACGAGGTGAACATCGGTGCCGCCCGAGCGCACGGCGATGCCGGCCGCGGCGACATCCGGCTGCATGAGGCGATCAGCGAGGATCTTCGCGCCGCGCAGCGTCCGCTCCTGGCGCTCGCGGAACTCCGGCGTGGCGGCGAGCTTGAACGCCGTCGCCTTCGCGGCGATCACGTGCATGAGCGGGCCACCCTGCTGACCCGGGAAGACGGCGGTGTTGAGCTTCTTCGCCAGATCGGCGTCATTGGTCAGGATGATGCCCGATCGGGGGCCGCCGATCGTCTTGTGCACCGTCGAGGAGACCACGTGCGCGTGCGGCACGGGGCTCGGGTGCACGCCACCGGCGACGAGACCGGCGAAGTGCGCCATGTCGACCCACAGGTACGCGCCCACCTCGTCGGCGATCGCACGGAACGCGGCGAAGTCGAGCTGCCGCGGGTACGCCGACCACCCGGCGATGATGACCTTCGGCTTGTGCTCGAGCGCGAGCCGGCGCACTTCGTCCATGTCGATGACGGACGTCTCGGGGTCGACCCCGTACGCGACGATGTCGTACAGCCGTCCGGAGAAGTTGATCTTCATGCCGTGCGTGAGGTGACCGCCCTGGTCCAGGGCCAGACCGAGCAGAGTGTCCCCCGGCCGGGCGATCGCGTGCAGCACGGCGGCGTTGGCCGTCGCACCCGAGTGCGGCTGGACGTTCGCGAACTCGGCGCCGAACAGCGACTTGGCGCGCTCGATCGCGAGCTCCTCGGCGACGTCGACCTCTTCGCAGCCGCCGTAGTAGCGGCGCCCCGGGTAGCCCTCGGCGTACTTGTTCGTCAGGACCGAGCCCTGCGACTGCAGCACCGAGACGGGGACGAAATTCTCGGACGCGATCATCTCGAGGTAGCCGCGCTGACGCTGCAGCTCGCGGTCGAGGACCTGCGCGATCTCGGGGTCGACCTCGCTCAGCGGCGCGGTGAAGTACTGGTCGGTCATGGCGTGCTCCTTTGACGACGGCTAGGAAGGGGAACGTTCCGCATCGACCCAGGCGTACGGTCGAGTGCCGTGTCGGTCGCTCCCCGGTGGTGACCCACCTCAACGCCAGTCGCGACACGACGAGCATATCCGATCGCACGCCCGACAAGACGCCCGTGACGTCGCGGACCTATTTTGTTAGGCTCCTTTACATGATGCTCCCGCTCGTCCCGCTGCCGCTCGGGCTGCGCCCCTCCGACAGCCCCGCCCTGCGCGTCACGGCGGACCTGCGGATCACCGGCGATACGGATGCCGCCGCAGCACTCACCGCCCTCATCTCGGCCCGCACGGGCGTCGAACCCGCTGGTTCTGAAGGCGGCACTGCGGTGATCGACCTGCGCCGCGAGCCGGGCGGCACCGCCGAGTCGTATCGGATCACCGTGGACGCGGCATCCGCCCGCATCACCGCGCCCGATGCCGCCGGCCTCTTCTATGCGGTGCAGACCCTCGGTCAGCTGATCACCCGCGACGACGCCGGATTCACGATCCCGTCCGTCGAGATCGCCGACGCGCCGCGTTTCGCATACCGCGGGGTGATGCTCGACGTCGCCCGGCACTTCTTCCCCGTCGACGTCGTGCGGGATTACATCGATCGCGCAGCGAGCCTGAAGTTCAACGTCCTGCACCTGCATCTGAGCGATGACCAGGGCTGGCGCATCCACCTGGACTCGCGACCGAAGCTCACCGAGCGGGCGTCGGGAAGCGCGGTGGGAGGCGACGCCGGAGGCTTCTACTCCAAGGCCGACTACCGGCGCATCGTCGATTACGCGGCCGAGCGGCACATGATCGTCGTGCCCGAGATCGACGTGCCCGGGCACACGCACGCGGTGTCGCTCGCGTACCCCGAGTTGACCGAAGCACCGGTGCTCTCCCCGCACGTGCTCGAGATCGTCGCGTCCCACGGTGGCGCCGCACCCGTCGCCGGCGAGCCCTACACGGGCATGGCGGTGGGGTTCTCCTCGCTGCGGATCCACGACGAGGCGACGTACGACTTCCTCGCCGATGTGTTCGGCGAGCTCGCGGGGATGACCCCGGGGCCCTATCTGCACATCGGCGGGGACGAGGCGCTCGGCACGGCCCCGGACGACTTCGCGACGTTCATCGCGCGCGCGACCGCGATCGTCGCGGATCTCGGCAAGACCCCGATCGCCTGGCACGAGGCGGGAGCGGCGCCCGGCATCGATCCGAGCACGGTCGGGCAGTACTGGGGGTTCCGCGTCCCGACGGACGGCGTGGACGAGAAGGCCCGCATGTTCGTCCGCAACGACGCCGGACTCATCCTCTCGCCCGCCGATGCGGTGTACCTCGATATGAAGGAGACCGCCGACAGCCCCCTCGGCCTCACGTGGGCGAACGGGCCGACGAGCGTCGAGCGCGCGTACTCGTGGGATCCGGCCGAGGTGATCGACGGCGTGGGTGAGGAGGACATCCTGGGTGTCGAGGCTCCGCTGTGGACCGAGACGATCCGCACCCCCGAGGACATCGACCGCATGGCGTTCCCCCGCCTCGCGGCCGCCGCGGAGGCGGCGTGGTCACCGCGCGAGGGCGATCTGCGCTCCTGGGAGTCGTTCCGCGTGCGCGTAGGCGGGCTCGCGCCGCTGTGGGCGGGCCTCGGGATCGCATACCACCCGTCGGTGGAGATCCCGTGGCGCAGCGAATGAGCACGGTCGTGCACGGGGTTCGGCTCGTGGATGCCGGCCGCATCGTGCCCGACGCGTGGGTGCGGTTCGAGGACGAGCGTGTCACGGGAACCGGCACGGGCGACGGGTGGCGGGCGGGAGCGACATCTGCCGACGAGATCGTCGACGGCACGGCAGCGGCCGGCGTCTACCTCACCCCCGGATTCATCGACCTGCACGGGCATGGCGGCGGCGGGGCGTCGTACGACGACGGTGCCGAAGCGATCCGCGCCGCGCGGGCCGTTCACCGCTCCCACGGGACCACCCGCGCCGTGATCTCCCTCGTGACCGCGCCCCTGGACCACCTCGCGGCCAGGGTCGCCGTCGTCGCCGAGCTCACACGGACCGACCCCGACATCCTCGGCTCCCACCTGGAGGGTCCCTTCTTGGATCCCGCGCACAAGGGCGCCCACGACGAGTCGCTCCTGCGCACGCCCGAACCGGGTGCGGTCGAAAGGCTCCTCGAGGCCGGACGCGGCACGATCCGTCAGGTCACTCTCGCCCCGGAACTGCCCGGGGCCGTGGCCGCGATCCGCGCCGTGGTCGCCGCGGGCGCCGCCGCCGCGGTCGGGCACACCGGCGCCGACCTGGAGCAGACGCGCGCGGCGTTCGACGCCGGAGCGAGCATCCTCACGCACGCGTTCAACGCGATGCCGGGCCTGCATCACCGCGATCCCGGTCCGGTCGCCGCGGCGGCCGCCGACCGGCGCGTCACGCTGGAGGTGATCGCGGACGGCGTGCACCTGCATCCCGAGATCGTCCGCATCGCGTTCGCCGCCGCACCCGGCCGCGTCGCCCTCATCACGGACGCGATGGCGGCCGCCGGGCACGCCGACGGGCACTACGAACTCGGCGCGCTCGGCGTGGACGTCGAGCACGGCGTCGCCCGACTGAGCGACGGCGGAGCGATCGCAGGGTCGACGCTGACGCAGGATGCCGCGCTGCGGTACGCGGTCGCCGCCGGCATCCCGCTGCCCGATGCCGTGCACGCCGTCACCACTGCACCGGCCCGGGCTCTCGGACGCGCGGGCGACCTCGGATCCCTCGCGGTCGGTGCGATCGCCGACGCCGTACTCCTGTCCGAGGACCTGCGTGTGGTTCGCGTCTGGACCGCCGGGTCCTGACGCGTCGCCGCGCCCCGCAGCACCCCGGCACGGCGCGGGGACCCGGGGCGGCGATAGAATCGTGGGATGCCGAACGACGTGCCCCTGCAGCCCGGCATGCGCGCGCCCCTGTCCGGCGTGGACATCCTCGCGTTCGTGTGCGAGATCTTCGCGTTCGTGACGCTCGCGATCTGGGGCTTCGCGATGTGGCCGTTCCCATGGAACGTCGTCGTCGGCATCGGTGCACCGGTCGCGGCGATCCTCGTCTGGGCCCTGTTCGTGTCGCCGCGGGCCGTCCTGGACGTCCACCCGTTCGTGCGCGCCGCAGTCGAACTGCTCGTGTACGTCTCTGCCACGGCGGCATGGTGGAGCATGGGCCTCACCTGGGTGGGCCTCGGATTCGCCGTCGTCGCGGTGGTCGCCGGCGTCCTGGCCGGTCGTCGCCGGCTCGGGTGGACGCGCCGCCGGCGTCCATGGACGTCCTTGCGCAACTGCGCGCCGTCCTCGGCGACCGCGTGGACACCGATCACTCCGCGCTGCAGGGCGCGCGCGCCGACAAGTCCGGGCATGCCGCGGCGGGCATGCCCCTCGCGCTCGTGCGCGCGACATCCGTCTCCGACGTCCAGGAGACGCTGCGCATCGCCTCGGCCACCGGCACACCGGTCGTCACCCGCGGTGCGGGGACCGGTCTCGCCGGCGGAGCGAACGCGGGTACCGGCGAGATCGCCCTCTCCGTGCGCGGGATGGACCGGATCCTCGAAGTGCGTCCCGACGATCTGCTCGCGGTCGTCGAACCGGGCATCATCAACGCCGACCTCAACGCAGCCCTCGCCGAACACGGCCTCTGGTGGGCTCCGGATCCGGCGAGCCGCGCGATCTCGACCGTCGGCGGCAACATCGCCACCGGCGCCGGCGGCCTGCTGTGCGCGAAGTACGGGGTCGTCCGCGACGCGGTTCTGGGCGTCGACCTCGTGCTCGCCGACGGGCGCCTCCTGAGCCTCGGGCACCGCACCGTGAAGGGTGTCACCGGACTCGACCTCACTTCTCTCGTGATCGGCTCGGAGGGCACACTCGGCGTCGTCGTCGGGGCGACCCTCAAGCTCCGGCGACTCATTCCCGGTGAGGTATGCACGATCGCCGCGACGTTCCCGGACGTGCGGGCGGCAGCCGAAGCGTCCGCCGCCGTCACGGCGTCCGGCGCGCAGCCCTCGATCATGGAGTTGATGGATGCCGCATCCCTCTCCGCCGTACACGCTCTGCTTCAGCTCGAACCGCCCACGCCGGGTGCGGCTCAGCTGACGATCCAGACCGACGGTGCGGCCGCAGCCGGGGAGGCGGACGCGATCGCCGCGGTCCTGGCCGCGGCCGGGGGCACGGTCGCCGTGTCCCATGACCGCGCCGAGGGCGAGCGTCTGCTCGCGATCCGCCGCGCAATGCATCCGGCGATGGAGACGCTCGGCACGGCCCTCATCGAAGACGTCTCCGTGCCGCGCAGCGCCCTGCCCGCGATGTTCGACGAGATCGCCCGCGTCGAGCGCGAGCACGGACTCGTGATCCCGACCGTCGCCCACGCGGGCGACGGCAACCTGCACCCGAACTTCATCTTCGACGCGACACCCGATGAGAACGGCGTGATCGAGGCACCCGAGTACATCTGGGCGGCGGCCGACGATTTGTTCCGGGCTGCCCTGCGCCTCGGCGGCACCCTCACCGGCGAGCACGGCATCGGTGTCCTCAAGAAGCGCTGGCTCGCCGACGAGCTCGGAGACGCCCAGTGGGAGTTGCAGCGCGACATCACGCGCGTGTTCGACCCGGCCGGCATCCTGAACCCCGGCAAGGTCTTCACCCGGTGACCGACGCGCGGATCTTCGTGAGCGCCGCCGTGATCACGGATGCCGACGGCCGGGTGCTCGTCGTGCGCAAGCGCGGGACGAGCGTGTTCATGCAGCCCGGCGGCAAACCCGAGGCCGGCGAGAGCGCGGCCGAGGCGCTCGCCCGCGAGCTGCACGAGGAGGTCGGGCTCGTGGTGTCCGCCGCAGCGCTCGAGCCGCTCGGCACGTTCGAGTCCGCTGCCGCCAACGAGCCCGGGCACCGGGTGGTCGCGGCGGCCTTCCGGACGACGGCGAACCCCGGCGACCTCGCACCCCGGGCCGAGATCGAGGAACTGCGCTGGATCACCCGGGCGGACATCGGACACCTGCCGCTGGCGCCGCTGAGCCTGGATCACCTGCTGGCGTTCGCCTGGGACTGATCCCGGAGACTCAGCTGCCCGGATAGACCTGCACCGCGGTCGGGCGGCTTCGTGCGAGCAGCACCGCACAGAGGCCGAGACCCAGCGGCACCGCGACCGCGATGAGCTGACCGAGCCCGACCATCGGCGCCGCCATCCCCTGCACGTCCGCTCCCGGACTCGCGGCGACCGCCTGCAGGATCAGCTGCGGAGCGATCGCCGCGCCGAGCGCCCAGAGCGGCGCCCAGCGCCATGGGTGCGGCACGACCCCCGCCCGGGCGATGAGCACGACCGCGACGATCGCGGCGGCGAGCGGCACGAGGAGCGAGACGTACCCCCAGACCTGATAGCTCTCGAGCGAGTCCATCGTCGGCGGGACGAGTGCGTACACGACGGCGTCCACGAGGGGC
>JASBUD010000109.1 GCA_030148105.1 Microbacterium sp.
ATCTTCAACACGACGACCCGGTGCTTCGACGACATGCACGAGTGTCGCCCATGACGCGACTCACCTGAGACCTATGTCCCGACTCATGAGAGACCTATCAGGTGTGACCTATGTCGTGAACCCAGACACCCTCAGGTCCACGTTCTGAAATGCCCCGCCTCGGCGGGGCATTTCGCTTGCCCGGGCCGGCCCTGCGTCGAGTGTCCACGACGCGCCGTGTACGCCGCGGACGCGCCGACGTGTCCTGGACACTCAGTGGGCGATGCGAAGGATCAGGCCGCGCTCTCCCGGGCGCGGAGATCCTTGCGGAGGATCTTGCCCGACGCGGACTTCGGGATCGCGTCGATGAACTCCACCCGGCGCACCTTCTTGTGGGGCGCGACGTTGTCCGCCACGAACGCCATGACCTCGGCATCCGTCACCCCCGCGTCGGGGGCGGCCACGATGAACGCCTTCGGGATCTCCTGCCGGTCCTCGTCCAGGACGCCGATCACGGCGGCATCCATGATCTTCGGGTGCGACAGCAGCAGCGCCTCGAGCTCGGCCGGGGCGATCTGATAGCCCTTGTACTTGATGAGCTCCTTGACCCGGTCCACGATGGAGAAGTAGCCGCCCTCGTGGTAGACCCCGACGTCGCCGGTGTGCAGGAATCCCTCGGCGTCGAGCGTCTCCGCGGTGGCGTCGGGCTTGTTGAGATACCCGAGCATGACGTTGGGGCCCCTGACCCAGATCTCGCCCGGCGCGGTCACGCCGTCCGGGCCGAGCTCGGTGATCTCCTCGCCGGTCTCGGTGTCGACCAGCTTGCACTCCTGGTTCGGCAGGAGCGTCCCGACCGAACTCACCGGCACGTCGTCCCGCTGGTAGGGCATCGCGTGCGAGACGGGGCTCAGCTCGCTCATGCCGTAGCCCTGCATCATGCGCGCGTGGATGCGGCGGGCCGCGGCCTCCGCGGTCTCGCCGTCCAGGGGCGCCGCTCCGGAGAAGACCGTGTGGACCGTGGAGATGTCGAACTGGTCGACGATCGGATGCTTGGCCAGGGCGACCGCGATCGGCGGGGCGATGTACAGATACGTGCAGCGGTGCGTCTGGATGTTCGTGAGGAACTCCACCAGATCGAACTTCGGCATCGTGACCAGGCTCGCCCGCTGTCGGAGCGCGAGGTTCAGCAGCACCGTCATGCCGTAGATGTGGAAGAAGGGCAGGACGGCGAGCACCCGGTCGGTGTTCTTCAGATCGATGTTCGAGCGGCACTGCTGCACGTTCGCGACGAGGTTGCGGTGCGTGAGCATGACGCCCTTCGGGACGCCGGTCGTTCCGGAGGAGTAGGGCAGAACCGCGACGTGGGTGGCCGGGTCGAAACTCACCTCGGGCGGCGTGTGCTGCTCCGAGAGCAGCTCACGCAGGTTCGGGTGTCCCTCGGCGCCGTCCAGCACGATCAGACGGCCCGCCGGGATGCCGACCTCGGCCGCCGCACTCTCCGCCTGCGGCAGCAGCGGCGACACCGTGATGAGCCAGGTCGCCCCGGCGTCGCTCAGCTGCTTCTGGATCTCTCCTGCGGTGTAGAGCGAGTTGATCGTGGTGACGGTCGCCCCGAGCCGGAGGATGCCGTGGAACACGGTGGCGAAGGCCGGCACGTTCGGGCAGAGCAGCCCGACCACGGTGCCGGTCTCCACGCCGCGGGCGGCCAGCGCCCCGGCGAACGCATCCACCTGTGCGCGGAGCGCCCCGTACGTCGTCTCGGCACCGGTCGCCGGGTCGATCAGAGCCGTGGCGGCGGCATCCGCTTCGCTGAGCGACCCGAAGAGGAAGTCGTAGACGCCCACCTCGGGGATCTCGACATCGGGCATGGGGCTTCGGAACATGCGGTCTCCCTCGACGACGCGGTGCTCCCATCCTCGCACCGTGGAGACCGGGTGTCACCGGGTGCGGGACTGCGTCCCGCCCTCTCAGCCGGCGAACGCGTGCGCGCCGGCGGTCAGGCGCTCGGCCGCGAGACCTTCGGCCGCCTCGAGAGGTGTGACCCCGCGCGTCTCGGCCTCGTCGAAGATGCGACGGACGGTGTCGCCGATCGCGGCGACGCGGTCCATGATCTCTTCACGGGTGCCGAGCTGCTTGGCCTCCAGGTCGAGGTAGATCACACCGCCGGCGTTCACGACGAAGTCGGGTGCATACAGGATGCCGCGCCCGGCGAGCCGGTCGGCGCCGGAGTGATCGGCCAGGGTGTTGTTCGCGGGGCCGCAGACGGCCTTCGCGTCGAGGGCGTCGATGACCTCGTCGGTGAGGAGACCGCCGATGCCGGCCGGGACGAACACGTCGGCCGAGACGAGGTGCTCCTCGCCGGGTGCGATCCACGCGGCATCCAGCTGCGCGGCGAGGTCGCGCTTGGCGGGGTTCACATCGGTGACCGTGAGCTTCGCGCCCTCAGCACTCAGGCGCACCGCGAGGCGGCTGCCGACCTGGCCGAGGCCGGAGATCGTGATGCGACGCCCGGCGACGTCGGACGACCCCGTCACGCGTTCCAGGGTCGCACGGAGCGACTCGTACACGCCGAGGCTCGTCGGCCCCGCGGGTTCGCCCGATCCGCCGCCGGCCTCGGGCAGACCCACGACATGGCTCGTCCTCTCGCTGACGGTGAGCATGTCCTCGGTCGTCGAGCCCACATCCTCCGCCGTGCGGTACAGGCCACCGAGCGATTCGACGGTGTCACCGAGGTCGAGGAATGCCGCGCGACGGCGCTCGGCGTCCAACTGCGTGCCGGCCGGGAGTGCGATCACGGACTTGCCGCCTCCGGCATCCAGCCCCGCCGCCGCGTTCTTGAGCGTCATCGCCGCCGAAAGGCGCAGCGCGTCGCCGAGGGCGTCGCTCCAGTGCGGGTAGCTCCACAGGCGGGCGCCGCCGAGGGCGGAGCCGAGCACGGAGGAGTGCAGTGCCACCGCGATGAACAGGCCGCTGCGGCGACCGGTCACGGTCTCGACGCGTTCGTGGCGGAAGTCGGGCAGGGGCAGGGTCGCAGACATGGTCGGTCCTCGTCGATCGGCCGCCATGGTGCCTCGCCGGGCTCGGTCCTGAGACGCGGGCGCCGGGGAGCACCGTCCTTGTGGGACTCGGCGGGTGCGGGGGATGGGCGGCTTCGCGCATCCGGGTCCATTCGACCACCGGCATCCCGAATGTTCAACGTGCGTCGATGAAATCGAGCGATCTGCGCAGTGTCCCTCCTCGAAGGCCCTCGCCACCGTGCGTCTCGCACGGTGCGGTGCACGCCGCCCCGTCCCCGGCGACGGCTGGGTGGGGCGGACGGGGCGATTCCGGCCGTCGGATGCCGACTTCAGTCACTGTCAGCAGTCGTTCGGGCCGCGGAACCGTTCCTCCCCAGGCCGCGGCTTCGCCACGGCGTGCACAGAAGCGACCGCGCGCGGTCCACAGCGGCGGTGGTGCGGCCAACCTGACGGGATGTCGACAGACGAGGCCGGTCCGGACAGGCTCTATCGTGCGCTGGATCTCCGCCGGCAGGGATGGAGCAAGCGGGACATCGCGCGCGCGGTGCGGGAGGGTGTCCTCATCAGTGTGCGCCGCGGCGTGTACATGCACGCCGGGGCCGATCGGGACTGCATCCTCGCCGCGCGGAACTCCGGTCGACTCGGCTGCGTGTCGTCGCTGCGACGCGTGGGCGTGTTCGTGCTCGGGAGCGACGAACTGCATGTGCACTTCGAGCGCGGCACGCGCAAGGCAGCCGTTGCGCGCGGCGCGAGCATCTGGCACTGGAGACCGCTCCTGCGGTGCCCGCACCCGCGGACGACCGTGGTGGACGTCATCGATGCCGTCGCGCAGGCCAACGAGTGCCAGCCGCCGCGGGCAGCGATCGCCACGATCGACTCGGCCCTGCAGCTGCGGCTGATCGATGAGGACGACCTCGACGAGATCTTCGCCCGGGTGTCACCTCGACGGCGGGTGCTGCGACGTTTCGTCGACGGTCGGGCCGAGTCGGGCCCGGAGACGCTCGTGCGGCTGATCGCGCTCATGCTCGGGTTCGAGGTCGAGCTTCAGAAGTGGTTCGCCGGGGTGGGGAGGGTGGATCTGGTGCTCGACGGGTGGCTGGTCGTCGAGTGCGACAGTGCGCAGTTCCATTCCGGGTGGGAGGCGCAGAAGCGCGATCGGCGGCGAGACGTCGCTCTCGCCGCGATGGGGTTGGCATCGCTGCATGTCATCGCCGAGGACATCCTCTATCACCCCGAGCGGGTCGTCGCGTCGTTGCGCGGCATTCGTGAGGCGCGACTCCGGGGGTTCCCCGGCGCTGCCGGCCGCGGCTGAGGCCTGCGGCGTGCCGAACTACTGCTGGCTGTGGCGGCTGTCGGCGTGTCGCCGCGCCGGGGGCTACATAGGAACCATGCAGCAGTGTTTCGGCACGCGGGGGGGCAACGGTCACCCGGACTCAGGCCGCTGCGGCCGGCACCCGGGACTCAGGCCGCTGCAGCCGGCGCCCGGGACTCGGACTCCCGCAGACCGGACGCGGGACCGGTCAGGGCGCGCAGCGCGTACAGGATCGTCGTCAGGTCGACGAGCTCCTGGATCAGCGCGCCGGCGACGGCCGGGATGAGCCCCGTCGTCGCGACGAGCATGAGCGCGATGCTGATCGCGATGCCGATCCAAATCGCGGTGTACGCGACCCGCAGCGTGTGCCGTCCGATCGAGACCGCGTCGACGACCTTCGCGAGGGAGTCCTTCAGGATCACGGCATCCGCGGCATCGCCCGCCGCGGTCGCGCCTTTCGCGCCCATCGCGATGCCGATGTCCGCGGCCGCGAGCACCGGGGCGTCGTTCACGCCGTCGCCCACCATCATGACCGGGCGCGGGCGCAGCTGCGCGGCGAGATGGACCTTCTCGGCGGGAAGCAGCTCCGCGTGCACGTCGGTGATGCCGACTTCGTGCGCGATGCTCTCACCGGTCCCGCGGGCATCGCCGGTCAGCATCACGATCCGCTCGACGCCGTGCGCGGCGAGCCATTCGACGACGTCGCGCGACTCCGGACGCACGTCGTCGGCGAGGACGAGCGCGCCCGCGAACCGCCCGTCCACGGCGACGTAGGCGGCGGCCTGCCCGGGCTCGAGCGATGTGCGTTCGGTGTCGGGAGCGAGGGCGGCGATGTACGCGGGCTTGCCGACGACGACCGTGCGGGCCCCGATCAGCGCGGTCACGCCGTTCGTCGCGACCTCGCGCGCCTCCGTGGCCGCTTCGACGCCGAGTCCGCGCTCCGCCGCGGCCCGGCGGATGCCGTCGGCGAGGACATGGCTGGAGTACTGCTCAGCGGATGCCGCCAGTGCGAGCACCTCGTCGGCGTCGAAGCCCGGGGCGGGGCGCACCGCCACCAGGTCCGGTCTTCCCTGCGTGAGCGTGCCGGTCTTGTCGAACGCCGCCGAGCGGACGCGCGCGAGCTGCTCGATCACCGCCCCGCCCTTGATGATGATCCCGGCCTTCGCCGCACGCGAGAGTCCGCCGAGAAAGGCGACCGGCGCCGCGATCAGCAACGGGCACGGAGTCGCGAGCACGAGCACCTCGGCGAATCGCGCCGGGTCGCCGGACAGCCCCCATGCGGCACCGGCGATCACGAGCGAGACGGCGGTGAACGGGATCGCGAAGCGATCGGCGAGTCGCACGACCGGAGCCCGCGACTCCTGCGCGTCGCGGACGAGCGCCACGATCTGCTGGTACTGGCTGTCCGCGCTGCGGCGCACGGCCCGGATGCGCACCGCGCGCGACCCGTTCACCGCCCCGGAGAGCACCTCCTCGCCCGCCGCGCGCGAAACCGGCATGCTCTCGCCCGTGAGCGAGGACTCGTCGAACGTGCCGGACTCCGTGAGCAGAACCCCGTCGACCGGGACGATCTCCGACGGCCGCACCAGCAGGACGTCGCCGACACGGACCTCGTCGGCGGCGGCATCCCGCACCTCGTCAGAGGTCTCGTCCCGGGGGCGCACGATCACGTGGGCGATGCGGGGCGAGCGGTCGAGCAGGGCCGTGAGTTCGCGCTTCGCGCGGCGTCCGGCGTAGTCCTCCAGCGCCTCGCCGCCCGCGAGCATGAGCACGATGATGAGCGCGGCGACGTACTCGCCGACGGCGAGGGTGGCGACCATCGCGACGACGGCGAGGATGTCGAGACCGACGTGTCCGCGGAGGACATCGCGGACCATGCCGATCAGGGTCCAGACGATGAAGCCGGAGACGTAGAGGATGGCCAGCCATCGGCCGGCCGCGGCCTGGCCGGCGAGCGAGAGGCCGAGCACCACGAGCCCCACGGCGACGGTGGCCGTGATGGCGGGGTAGCGCGTCAGGACGCGGAGCACGCTCTCAGCCTGGCGTGCGCCGTCCCTGCGCGCCAGCCCGCCCTGCCGCTGGCGAAAGGGGCACGAATGCAGCGCACGGCGTGTCGCCCGACACGTGTGCCCTCTCGCGGGACCGCAGGACAAGCGCAGGGACCTATCCTGAACGGATGACCGACGCGCTCCCCGCCCGCAGCCGCCTCGTCCACGACGCCTTGCGCGCCGCGGGGATCACGGGCGAGATCGTCGTGCTTCCGGATGCCGCGTCCACGGCGGCCCTCGCCGCCGCGGCGCTCGGCATCGAGGTGGGCGCGATCGCGAACAGCCTGGTGTTCTGGTCCGACGACGCGCCCCTCCTGGTCATGACCAGCGGCGCGCACCGCGTGGACACCGCCGCGCTCGCCGCCCGCACCGGACGGGGGAGCATCCGACGGGCGAGCGCCGAGCAGGTGCGCGAGGCGACCGGTCAGGCGATCGGCGGCGTCGCCCCGACCGGCCACCCGGCGCCGCTGCCCACCCTGATCGACGAGGACCTCGCCGACTACCCGCAGATCTGGGCGGCGGGCGGCACGCCGCACACCGTCTTCCCGATGACCTTCGACGAACTCGTCGCCCTCACCGGCGGTCAGGTCGTCAAGGTCGACTGAGCGCCCGCGATCTGCGCGGCGGTGATCGCCGCCGCGGCGGACCACGCCTGCGGCCGGCACGCGGCCGGGTAGGGCGTCGGCACCGACGTCTCGGCGGCGGAGTCGCCCGCGTGCAGCTCGGGCATGCGGAACCCGAAGCCCTCCGCGGCCGCGAGCAGCCCGTCCACGACGGTCGCAGCCGCGTCGTGCAGCCCCGCGAGTGCCATCCCGCGCGCGATGATCGCCGAGTCGTGGGTCCACACGCTCCCTCCGTGGTAGCTGAGCGGCCAGTATCCGCGCGCGCCCGTGGACATCGTGCGCACGCCGTAGCCGGACAGCATCGACGGGCCGGTCAGCAGGGCCGCGACCTCGGCTTCCTCGTCGGGTTCGAGGATCCCGGTGCCGAGCAGGTGGCCGATGTTGCTCGTGAGGGTGTCCACCGGCTGCTTGTGCCGGTCCAGCGCGATCGCGGGGTAGCGCCCTTCCTCCGTCGTGACCCAGTACGCCTCCGCGAAGCGGGCCTTCAGCGTGGCTGCCCACGAGCGGAGCTCCGCCGATCCCGGCTCTCCGAGATGATCGAGCAGGTCCGCCCCGGCGCGCGCCGCCTCGTACGCGTACCCCTGCACTTCGCACAGCGCGATCGGCCCCTCGGCCAGCTCGCCGGAGCGCCATTGGATCGAGTCTCCGGAGTCTTTCCAGCCCTGGTTGGCGAGCCCGTGACCCGTCTCGTCGATGTAGTCGATGAAGCCGTCGCCGTCGCTGTCGCCGTGATGCAGCAGCCAGTCCAGCGCTCCGCGCAGTGCCGGCCGGAGCGCCCGCACCTCGTCCTCGGGCATCCCGGCGCGCCACGCGTCCGCGAGCAGGCAGACCCACAGCGCCGTCGCGTCCACCGTCCCGTAGTACACCGGCGGCAGGATCACGTCTTCGCCGGGGATCACGAGCGGCTCGCCGCGCAGCTCGTGCAGGATCTTGCCGGGCTGCTCGGCGGTGCCGACATCCGTCCGCGTCCCCTGGAAGCGCGCCAGCACCCGCAGCGTCGACGCCGCCATGCGGTGATCCACCGGCAGGGCGAGGCGCGCGGCCCACAGTGAGTCCCGACCGAACAGCGTCAGGAACCACGGCGCCCCGGCGGCGTAGAACTCCTCGCCGGGCAGGTCGGGCAGCGTGAGCCGGAGCGCGTCCAGATCGCCGAGCGCGGCATCCATCCAGCGCTGCACGCGCGGGTCGCCGCCGACGTGCGGCACCGTCCACGACACCGGTCGGGTCGTCCCGCGCACGACCAGACCCGGGTCGTCCAGTCGCAGGGTCCAGGATGCCGCCACCGCGGCGCGGGGGAGTGCGGTCACCCGCCAGACAAGGGTGATTCCGTGCTGGTCGACCTCCACGCCCGCGTCCGGCGCTTCGATCACGAAGGACCGCTCGGCGGCGCGGACGGTGACCGAGCCGGGGGCCTCGGTCACCGCGGTCCACACCTCGGGCCCGGCGATGCCGGCCTTGATCTGCTGCAGCGGCGCGAAGTCGGGCTCGATGCGCACACGGAGTCCGACCTCGACCTGCTCGTCGAGGTGGCTGATCACCGTCAGGGTCTCCTCGACGACGCCGTCCCCGACCATCCGCTCGCGTCGCACGCGCACCTTCGGGTCGGGGGTCGGATCATCGAGCGCACGCAGCAGGCCGCCGAACACGACGGCCGACGCGCCGCGCGGTGCGACCGAGATCCACTCGGGACGCGCCGCGTCGACAGTGAGCGCGACCGCCCGGACGTGCCGCACGTCGCCGTGGTACACCCCGTCGATCGCGCTCGCACCGAGGTCGCCGCTGCGCCCCGACCACACCTGGGTGGGGGCGCGCAGCGCGATCACGGCATCGCTCAGCAGCGGCTGGACGGGCGGGCTGGTCGAGTCGGTCATCCCTTGAGGGCTCCTTCTGTGGTGTTCATGATGCGCTTCTGGAAGATGAAGAACATCACGGCGACGGGGATCGTCATGATGGCGGCGGCGGCGAGCTTCAGCGGGAACTGGTTGCCCTGGCTGAGCTGCCCGGACGCGAGCGACGCGACGCCTTTCGTGAGCGTCGTGAGCTCGGGCGACTGCGTGGACACGATGAAGTGACTGAGCTCGTTCCACGACCCCTGGAACGACAGGATGATGATCGTGATGAGCGCCGGGCGCGCCATCGGCAGGACGACGGACCAGAACACGCGGAACGTCCCGGCGCCGTCGATGCGGGCCTGCTCCTCGATCGAGACGGGGATCGACTCGAAGAAGTTCTTCATGATGAACACCCCGGCCGCATCCACCAGGAGCGGCAGGATCATGCCCATGTACGAGTCGTAGATGCCGATCTGATTCAGCACGAGGAATTTCGGGATCAGCAGCACGACGCCGGGCACCGCCATCACGGCGACGACGAGCGCGAAGATCACACCCCGGCCCCGGAAGGTCAGACGCGCCAGCGCGTACCCGGCGAGCGACACGAAGAACACGCGACGAGGGTGACGAAGACCGTGACGATCGCGGAGTTCATGAACCACAGCGGGAAGTCGCTCCGCGTGAACAGCAGCTCGTACGCGGCGAACGAGAAGACCGACGGGATGAGCGAGATCGGACTCGCCGTCGCCTCGGCATCCGTCTTGAACGACGTCGCCACCTGCACCAGGAACGGGTAGATGTAGATGAGCGCCAGGACGATGAGCGTCAGGTACAGCGCGACCTGTGCGGCCCGGGTGCCGAGGGTCCCACGCCTCCGGCGCGGAGGAGCAGGCGGCGCCATCTCCTGGACGACGGTCTCGCCGATCGCGGTCGTGGTCATGGCTGCTGTCCCTTCACCTGGTACTGGCGCGCTCGCCGCTTCGAGATCGGCCGCTCGCGCAGCACCCAGCGCTGGAAGATCGTGAA
>JASBUD010000117.1 GCA_030148105.1 Microbacterium sp.
CGAAGTTCCCCGATCCGAAGACGGTGCGATAGTTCGTGTTCGACAGGAGTGGGGCGAAGAAGACCGCTCCGATCGCCACGAGCGCGGCGCCCCGCAGCAGCGCGGCGTCCCGTCGGCGACCGGCGTCGTCGCGTCCGGCCGCGTCTCGACGACGCATCCACCGTCGGGACCGCGCGTCCACGCCCCACGCGAGGGCGAGCGACATGATCAGCGGGGCGATGACGAAGAGCAGAAGCTGGAAGCGGTGCGGAAAGCGCAGCACCTGCACGATCGTCGAAGAGATCATCAACCCGATCGAGCCGATGGGGCCGTCGTTCGAGGCGACCGTGCGGGTCACGGCCGCGAGCGTGCGGTGGAAGCTGGGGAACCACTGCGGCTCGGCGTAGCCGATGGTCGCCCAGAATGCGAACGCGGAGACGACGGCGAGGACGCCGAACAGCTGCCGGTGCGCCCGCGAGGTCAGAAGGGAACGCCGCACCTGCGGGACGACGAAGGGGACCAGGAAGACGACCGAGTAGACGAGGTTGCTGACCCGCGGGATCTTGGCGAGGTAGTCGCCGTAGAGGATCTTGTCCATGATGCCCGCGAGATCCCAGCTCAGCACGTGGAGCCATGACACCGACGCGTCGCGGATGAAGTAGTAGTCCCCCGGCACGGTCTCCGAGAGGTTGGGCACTCCGCGCAGGGCGACGAACTTCACGAAGAGCATGTACGGGATCAGCGTGACCACGACGAAGATGACCACGACCACGACCCCGCGACCGATGGTCGTGCCGCTCCAGCGGCGCAGGGCGCTCCCCAGAACGGGCATGAGCGGCCGCGATCGCAGCGCGGCGCGCACCCGCCCGGGCAGGGTGCGCAGCCGACGGGGCCCTGCCGAGCGGATCCAGCGCGCGAGCTCGCCCAGGAGCAGAGTGACGCCGGCGATCGCCACGAACACGACGAACAGCACGAGATAGTGCACCGCCGGGTTGAGCAGCACGACCGCGGAGGCGATCGTCGCACGCAGCACCCAGCGCCGCTGCGCGAAGAGCAGGGCGTGCAGCATCAGCAGGATCGAGACGGTGACCATCGCCAGCCCCAGCACCAGCGTGTAGAAGTGCGTCACTTTGGCGTAGATCATGATCGCGTAGATCAGTCCCACCGGCAGTGCGGTGGCCAGCGCCACGGTCACCGGCGAAAGCGTGCGGAAGACATCGGTGATGAACCAGACGAAGACGCGGTAGGCGACGATCACGATGCCGGGGATCACGAGCAGGATCGCGAAGGGCAGCACCGGGAAGTAGCGGACCCACGTGGTGAGGAAGGCGTAGCGCACGCGGAACTCGTAGCCGTTGGTCAGCTCGTTGAACTGACCCGCAGCCTGCTCGAGCAGCTGGCTGTCGACGTTGAAGAACGGGACGAGTTCGTCGCCGACGATGACGCTCTCGCCTCGCAGAACCGCGGGGATGCCCAGCAGCACGTCACGGAAGATGACGAAGGCGACGACGACATAGACGATCGAGACGACGTGGACGATCCGGCGCGACGTGCGCAGCTCTGCCTCGCGCGCGGGATCGGGCGCGAGCGCTCGGGCGATCACCGCCCAGTCACGTCTGCGGCATGCACGGACAGAACCCATTCGTTCCGTCCGCATGCACGCCGGTATTCGACGTCGCTGAAGGCCTGGTCGATGATCCCCAGCCCGTAGCCGCCCCACTCCGACAGGCGCGGAGCGGGACGGTCGAGGTCGGCCGGGAGGGTGGCGCCCCAGTCCGTGACGAGGACGGTCAGTCCCGCCGACGAGGCGGTCATCGCCACGCTGATCGGCCCGTCCTCGCCCCGGTAGGCGTGCCGACGGATGTTCACCAGCAGCTCGTGGAGCCCGAGCCGGGCGCGATGTGCGTCATCGCCCGCAAGCCAGCCGGCCGATCGCGCGAGGAGGCCGATCATGCGGGCATCCATGTGCGAGAAGTCCACGCCTCCGTCCACGAGGAAGTCATGCGTCCTCATCACGCGCCCCCGGATCGGACGATGACGGCCGCGCGGTCATCGAAGACCGGCGTGGAGCCGGCGTGGCGATCGACGGCATCCATCACTGCGGCGACGGCGGCGCGGGGGTCGAGGTGCGCTGTTGCCAGCGTGCGGTCGAGACCGTGCAGGCCGAACTCCGCTCCGTCGGCACCGGGCTGATCGGTGATGCCGTCACTGACCAACGCCAGCACCGTGCCGTGCGGGAACGCGAAAGCGTGCTCGGCGCCGCACGGGGGAACGGTCCCCAGCGGAGGGCACGTGGGCAGGACGGGAGCGCCGCCGCCGGCCGACCAGATCACCACGGGGTGGTGACCGACCGAGGCGATGCGCAGCGTGGAGTCGGCGGGGTCGACGGCGGCCACGACGAGCGTCACGATCGTTCCGGTACGCTCCAGGACGCCCCGCATCGACGCTTCCACGGCGACCAGGAGCGCGCCGGGGCGGGGTCCGATCTGCGCAGCATGATGCTGCACGCTCGCGAGCAGCATGGCGGCCACCAGCGAGGCGGCGCTGCCCTTGCCGGACACGTCGCCGAGCACCGCGAGCAGTTGTCCGTCGACCTCGAGCAGATCGACGATGTCCCCTCCGACACCCAGGGCTTCACGGACATCGCACGCGGCTCGCGTCGAGCCCACGGTCAGCTCGTGCGCGGTCGACAGCGCGCGCTGCACACGTTCGGCGTCGCTGTGCGAGCGGCGCGGGCTCGCGACCGACGGACGTTCGAGGAGGAGCGTCATCGTCCGGCCGCCGTTGCCGTGCGGACCTGCGGCCTGGCTGCGGCGTTCACGGCGAAGACGGCATCGAGCCGGGTCAGCTCGAGGATGATGCGCACCGCGTCGGACACGCCGACGACCGTCATGGTGCCCGAGCAGGCGACGGTCGCCTTCAGCGTGCGCACCAGCGCCGCCAGCGCACTGGAGTCCATGAACTCCACGTCCGACAGGTCGACCGCGACGTGCGGATGCTGCCGGTCGATCTGATCGATGACCTCGCGGTCGTAGGCGTCGACGCCGTGCGCATCGAAGCGCCCGGAGACCGCGACGGTCCTGATGTCTGCCTCTGCGGTGATGGTCAAGTGCACGGTGACTCCTCGTGGTGATCGCGCTTTCGGGAACGCGAGGTCGGTGGCGACGGATCAAACGTTATAAGCCTTTATAAGGTCTTGTCAAGCGAGAACGAGGGTGGCCGTCCGGCCGTCGGTCGAACCGTGCGCAGTCCGATCGATCTGGCATGCTGGGGCGCCATGGCCACCGCGCACGACGATTCCCGCCCGCAGGTGCCCGCTGCCGATCAAACGCTGCGGATGCTGTCGTTCCTCGCGCGCCAGCGCGGTCCCGTCGCCGCCCGCACGATCGCAACGCAGTTGGGCATCCCGCGCTCGAGCGTCTACCACCTCCTCGCCACGCTCGAGGAGCACGGGTTCGTGGTGCACCTACCCGCTGAGCGCCGCTGGGGACTCGGCACCGCCGCATTCGAACTCGCCGGCGGCTTCGCCCGCCAGCAACCCCTCGCGCGACTCGGGCGGAGCCTTGTCGCGACGGTCGCCGACCGCACGGGCGAGAGCGCGCACCTCGCCGTCATGACCGGTCGCGATGTGCTCTACATCGTCGAGGAGCGCGCACCGCGACGGCCCGCGCTCGTGAGCGATGTGGGTGTGCGACTGCCGGCTCACCTCACCGCCACCGGACGCGCGATGCTCGCCGCACTCCCTCGCGAGCAGGTGCGCGCGCTGTACCCGGATGCCGCGTCCTTCGCCGATCGCACCGGCCGCGGCCCGGCCCGACCGGGCGAGCTGCGCGAGCTCCTGCGCCGCGTGCGCGCCGACGGCTACGCGACCGAGGACGGCGAGGTCACGCTCGGGCTGCGCTCAGTCGGCGTTGCGGTGTGTGATCACACCGGCTGGCCGATCGCCGCGATCGCCGTCACCTATCCCGAGGAGTCGACGGTGGATGCCGCGACCGTCGCGGCCGCGATCACGCCGTCCGCCGCGGAGCTCGGCCGCCGCATCGGAGGCCGGTGACCCGCCCCCTCCGGCGCAAGGCGAAAGGGCCGCTCGTCGCACGGCGACGCGCGACACCATGCGTCGTCAGGAGATCGGAGTCCGGGACGGCGTCAGCGCACGATCAGACGCGGCTCGACGAGCACGTGCTCGGGAGCCGCCGCCGGCGCGGTCACCGAGTGCCCCGACGGTCCCATGAGCAGATCGAGCACGGCGGAGGCGACGAGTTCGGGCGACTGCTCAATGCTCGAGATGCCGAGCGCCTCCGCGACGGGGGTGTTGTCGAAGCCGATCACCGGCAGGTCGCGGCGCCCGGCGTCGGCGGCGGCGAGGTGGGCGCCCACGGCGTGCGCGTCGCTCACGCAGATCAGGGCGTCCAGACCCGGCAGCACCGAGGGATCCGCGAACGCCGCGGCCATGACTTCGCGCGCCGCCGCGAGGCCGTCGACCGATTCGAACCGGGGGCCGGCGGCCCCGGCATCCGTCATCGCCTCGCGCCACCCGCGTTCGCGGTCGTCGCCGGTGCCGCTGCCGTGCGGCCAGCCGAAGAAGCCGACGCGCGGACCGTTCGTGGACAGGGCGTACCGCGTCGCCGCCCGCGTCCCTGCCGCACCGTCGACGTCCACCCAGGTGTGCGCCGAATCGAAGACGTCCTCCCCACCCCACGGGCGTCCGAACGAGACGAACGGCACGTTGCGCTCGAGGAGCCATCCGGTGCGCGGATCGCCGAAGAACGTGCCGGTGACGACGACCGCGTCGATCTCGGCGCCGTCGATCAGGTCGGCGAGGCGCTCGATCTCCTCCTCGGCAGTGCGTGCGCTGTAGATGAGCACCCGCATGCCGCGTTCGCTCGCGCGCTCGGTGAGGGCGTGCACGAAACGGTCGAGGATCACCCCGGAGATGCCGCCGAGGTAGGGGTCGAGATGGATGCCGATCGTCGAGCTGCGCCGGGTGCGCAGACGCCGCGCCGCCGCGTGCGGGCGGTAGGCCAGTTCGGAGATCGCGCGCTGCACGCGCTCCCGGGTCTCTTCGCGCACGATGTCCGGCGCGTTCAGGACGTTCGAGACCGTCTGTCGAGAGACGCCGGCGACACGTGCGACGTCTTCGACCGTCGCGGGCTTAGCCATCCGCATCCCCTCTCCGTCTCGGCTTGAACGTTCACATCATCATGGTCACAGTAGCGGCCGAAGGGTTGACAGCAACGGTTCCCGGCTCGTAACTTTCTCATAGCGGCGGAATTTGATCGTTCAAAGTTTGAACGATCAAACCCTGCGCGGCGGCCGCGTCACCCCCCGCGGCGCTTCACACAGCGGTGTTTATCGAAGGAGACAGACATGACAAGGAAGACTCGCGCGATCGCGGGCGCCGGTGCGCTCACCGTCGCCGGTGCGCTCATCCTCAGCGGATGCGGCGGCTCCGGCTTCGACGACTCGAGCGGTGACACGCAGGGAGGCCTGACCTCTTCGGACGACGCGCTCGACATCCTCATCGGCTCGAGCGGCGAAGCCGAGACGAAGGCCGTGGAGGACGCCGTCGCGGCGTGGTCGGCGGATTCCGGCGTCGAGGCGAAGGTATCGGTCGCGAACGACCTCGCCCAGCAGCTGTCGCAGGGCTTCGCCGCCGGCTCGCCGCCGGACCTCTTCTACCTGTCCACGGACGCGATCGCCGGGTACGCCGGCAACGGCTCCCTCGTCGCCTACGGCGACGAGCTCGCCAACAAGGACGACTTCTACCCGTCGCTCGTGGAGAACTTCACCGTCGACGGCGACTTCTACTGCGCACCGAAGGACTTCTCCACCCTCGCGCTCATCATCAACACCGACCTGTGGGAGGCGGCGGGTCTCACCGAGGCGGACGTCCCGACCACGTGGGACGAGCTGGCCGCGGTCAGCAAGACCCTCACCACCGACGGTCGCGTGGGTCTCGCGTTCGGCGCCGAGTACCAGCGTGTCGGAACGTTCATGGCGCAGGCCGGTGGCGGCATGGTCGTCGACGGCCAGGCGGCGGCGAACAGCCCCGAGAACGTCGAGGCTCTCGAGTACGTCAAGTCCCACCTCGAGGACGGCACGTTCGCGTACGCCGCGGACGTGGGCGCCGGGTGGGGCGGCGAGGCGTTCGGCAAGCAGCTGGCCGCCATGGTGATCGAGGGCAACTGGATCGGCGGCGCGATGAGCGCGGACTACCCGGATGTCAACTACCTCGTGGCAGAGCTCCCGGCCGGTCCCGCGGGCCAGGGCACGCTGCAGTTCACCAACTGCTGGGGAATGGCCGCGGACAGCCCCAACCAGCAGGCCGCGCTCGATCTCGTCGAGTACCTGACCTCGACCGAGCAGCAGCTCGCCTTCTCCGAGGCGTTCGGACCGATGCCGTCGATCACCTCCGCCGCCGACGCGTGGACGCAGGCCAACCCCGACCTGGCCGCGTTCCTCACCGGCGCTGACTACGCGCAGTTCCCGCCGAACCAGGAGGGCGCCGCCGACGTCGTCTCCGACTTCAACGCGCAGCTGGAGTCGCTGAAGACGGGTGACCCGCAGCAGATCCTCGATTCGGTCCAGGCCAACCTCGAGGCCGTGGTCGGCTGACCATGACCCTCCAGGTCCGCACCCCTCGTCGCGGCGCATCCTCCGGGATCCGCCGCGGCGAGGGGGTCGCCGGATGGATCTTCACGGCCCCCGTGATCCTCATCCTCGGCGTGTTCCTCTTCATCCCGGTGCTCATGGCGCTGTGGGTGAGCTTCTCCGACTGGTCCGGACGTGGGAGCCCCCTCTCCCCCTCGGTCGGCTTCGTCGGCCTCGACAACTACGCGGCCGTCACGACCGGCGGGGGCCTCGCCGAGCGCAACTTCGGCATCGCGCTGCGCAACAACGCCTGGTACGTGCTGCTGGTCGTGCCCCTGCAGACCGCGCTCGCCCTCTTCCTCGCGGTACTGGTGAGCCGCGCGATCCTCCGCGGGCGCGGGTTCTTCCGCACCGCCTTCTACTTCCCGTCGGTGACGAGCTCGGTGGCGATCACGGTGCTGTGGTTGTTCCTCTTCTCGACGACGGGTGTGATCAACGAGGTGCTGTCCTGGGTCGGCATCGCCGGACCGAACTGGTTCAACGAACCCGAGGGCATCATCCACGCCGCCCTCGCCTCGGTCGGCATCACGTCCGGACCGGAGGCGCTCACCTCGAGCGGCTTCCTCGGGATCTCCTGGTGGGAGTGGCTCGCGGGTCCCTCCTTCGCGATGAGCGCATTCATCCTGATGGCGATCTTCACCACGAGCGGCACGATGATGCTCCTGTTCATCGCGGCGTTGCAGAACGTCGGCGCCGAGCTCGGCGAAGCGGCGATGATGGACGGCGCGAACGGCTGGCAGCGGTTCTGGCGGATCACCCTGCCCCAGTTGCGCCCGACCCTGTTCACCGTTCTGACGCTGGGCCTGATCGGCTGCTGGCAGGTGTTCGACCAGATCTACACCGGCACGCAGGGCGGACCGGGCAAGACGACGCTCACTCCCGCGTTCCTCTCTTACCAGTCCGCCTTCAACGGGCAGGAGTGGGGTCAGGGGTCGGCGATCGCGTTCATCCTGTTCGTCATCATCATCGTGTTCACGATCTTCCAGCGCTGGGTGCTGCGCGAGCGGCCGGTCTCCAAGCGGCGAGCGCGGCAGTACCAGGTGAAGGGACAGCAGCCATGACCACGACCGCGATCGGCGAGACCGCCGTACAGGAGGTCTCCCCCGCCGCGCCGACGCGCCGCAGGCGCTGGACGCCGGGGGTTCGCACCGCGCAGGTGCTGCTGTACCTCACCCTGATCGTCCTGGCGCTCATCTACCTCTACCCGGTCCTGGTGCAGGTGGCGACGTCGTTCAAGACCGATGCCGAGGCGACGGCCAACCCGATC
>JASBUD010000103.1 GCA_030148105.1 Microbacterium sp.
ACGGCGACGATGTGCTCATCGACCCTGCCGTGAAAAAAGAAGTCTGAAGGAAGAAGCCTGCATGTCAGTCCTCGAGATCCGCGACCTCCACGTGACGGTCGAGACGGATGCCGGAACCACGCCCATCCTCAACGGCGTCACCCTCACGATCCGCAAGGGCGAGACCCACGCGATCATGGGTCCCAACGGCTCCGGCAAGTCCACGCTGGCGTACACGATCGCCGGCCACCCCAAGTACACCGTCACCTCCGGGTCGATCACGTTCGACGGTGAGGACGTCCTCGCGATGAGCGTGGACGAGCGCGCCCGCGCGGGACTCGTCCTCGCGATGCAGTACCCCGTCGAGATCCCGGGCGTGACCGTGACGAACTTCCTCCGCACGGCCAAGACGGCGATCGACGGCGAAGCGCCCGCGATCCGCACCTGGACCAAGGACGTCAAGCAGTCCATGAAGAACCTGCGCATGGACCCGAAGTTCGCTCAGCGCAACGTGAACGAGGGGTTCTCCGGCGGCGAGAAGAAGCGCCACGAGATCCTGCAGCTCGAGCTGCTGCAGCCGCAGATCGCCGTCCTCGACGAGACGGACTCCGGTCTGGACGTGGACGCGCTCAAGATCGTCTCCGAGGGCGTCAACCGGGCCAAGGAGAGCACCGACCTCGGTGTCCTGCTCATCACGCACTACACGCGCATCCTCCGCTACATCCGCCCGGACTTCGTCCACGTCATGGTCGCCGGCCGCATCGTCGAGGAGGGCGGCTCCGAGCTCGCCGACCGCCTGGAGGACGAGGGCTACGACCGCTTCATCGAGCCCGTCCTCGAGGGTGAAGCGTAGGCTTCGAGCATGACCGCGACGCTCGCACCCGAGAAGTACGACGAGGTCCAGGAAGCCCTCAAGGACGTCATGGACCCCGAGCTGGGGATCAACGTCGTCGACCTGGGGCTCATCTACGACCTGAGCTGGGATGACGAGAACGATGCCCTTGTCATCCACATGACGCTCACGAGTGCCGGATGCCCCCTCACCGACGTTCTCGAGGAGCAGACCGCGCAGGCCCTGGACGAGGTCGTGGAGCGATTCCGCATCAATTGGGTGTGGATGCCGCCGTGGGGTCCTGAGCGCATCACCGACGACGGGCGCGACATGATGCGTGCGCTCGGATTCGCCATCTGAGTGTCGGTTTCTGACACGCCATCGGGCCGTCCGCGCTGTGCTCGGTAGGCTCGGAGGAGTGAGCGTCACCCCCCTCCAGGCCCTTCCCCTCGACGAGCTGAGGCAGCGGTCCAGCACGAAATGGCGGAAGTATCCCGCCGATGTGCTGCCGCTCTTCGTGGCCGAACTGGACTACGAGCTGGCACCGGAGATCACGCGCGTCCTCGCGGAGGCCGTTCGACGCGGCGACACCGGATACACGCCGCCGGACCCCGGCATCCGCGAAGCCTTCGTGGAGTTCTCCCGCCGCCGGTTCGGCTGGGAGGTCGACCCGGACCACGTGTTCTGGACAGGCGATGTGATGATGGGCGTCGTCGAGATCCTGCGGAGGGTCATCGCGCCGGGGGAGCGCGTCGTCGTGATGACGCCGGTCTACCCGCCCTTCTTCGATACGGTCGAGGAAGCAGGCGGTGTCGTCGAACGCGTACCACTCGAGCGTGTCGACGGCGGCTGGCGGATCGATCTGCCCGGCATCCGCAGCGCTCTGCAGAACGGCGCGCGCGCGGTGCTTCTGTGCAATCCGCACAACCCCACCGGCACCGTGCACTCCCGAGAGAGCCTGTCGGCCCTCGCGGCCCTCGCGGCGGAATTCGGCGCCGTCGTCGTCAGCGACGAGATCCACGGGCCGCTCGCTCACGACGGGCACACGTTCGTGCCGTTCCTGGACGCCTCGCCGACCGCCACCGAGGTCGGGTACGCCGTGACGAGCGCGAGCAAGACGTACAACCTCGCGGGCCTCAAGTGCGCCGTGATGGTCGCCGGCGCGGAACCGCAGGCGCGCACGTTGCGCGCGCTGCCCGCCGAAGTCGAGTGGCGGACGGGCCTCTTCGGGGCGCTGGCAAACGTCGCCGCCTACGCGCCCGAGAGCGACGCGTGGCTCGACGCACTGCTCGCGGCGCTCGGGCAGAATCGGGCGCTGCTGGTCGACCTGCTCGCGGAGCATCTTCCGCTCGCACGTTTCGACGCTCCGGATGCCGGGTTCCTCGCGTGGGTGGACGTGTCGGCGTACGGGTGGGGCGAGAACCCGTCTCCGCACATCCGCCGTCAGGCGAAGGTGGCGCTGCACCACGGCCCGCTCTTCGGGGCCGAGGGCGCGGGTCACGTGCGCATCAACTTCGGATGCTCGCCCGACGTGTTGACGGAGGCTGTCCGCCGCGTCGCCGGGATCGTGCCGGCGTGAGCCGGGTGCACCCGCGAACCGACGCGAGCATCTGGTCGCCCGAATACGTCTGGGTCACGATCGGCGCCGTCGCGCTCATCTTCCTCGCGGCGATGCAGGCGCTGGCCGTCACGACGGTCATGCCCGTCGTGAGCGCCGATCTGGACGGAGACGCCCTGTATGCCGTCGCCTTCGCGGGCACCCTCGCGACGAGCGTGATCGGGATGGTGGCGGCGGGGGCATGGAGCGATCGGTCGGGGCCGCGCGGACCGCTGTACGTGTCCGTCGCGCTGTTCGTGATCGGGCTCGTGATCGCAGGGCTCGCGACGACGATGCCGATGCTCGTCGTGGGACGCCTCGTTCAGGGTCTCGGGACAGGTGGACAGACCGTCGCGCTGTACGTCGTCGTGGCGCGTGTGTATCCGCCCGCGACGCACGGCCGGGTTTTCGCCGCGTTCTCCGCCGCCTGGGTCGTCCCCTCCCTCATCGGACCGTTCCTCGCGGGCGCGGTGGCCGAGTACCTGCACTGGCGGTGGGTCTTCCTCGGCGTCGCGGTCCTCACCGCCGTCGCTTTCGCGATGGTGGCACTGCGCCTGCACCACACCCCGGTGCACACCGACGAGCCGTCCGAGGGGGGCAGGCGTGCCGTCGCCGCGCGGCTGGCATGTGCCGTCGCGCTGGCGCTCGGGGCGCTCGGTCTGAGCCTGGCGGGCGAGGCCGCTGGATGGGCGCCGGGCGTGGTCGCGGCATCCGTCGTCGTGATCGCCCTCGCCGCCCGCCCGCTCCTGCCGCGGCGGACGCTGCTGTCGGGACGAGGCCTGCCGAGCGTGATCCTCATGCGCGGCCTGATCGCGGGGGCGCTCTTCGGCGCGGAGATCTACGTGCCGTACCTCCTCATCGCCGACTACGACTTCTCACCGACCTGGGCGGGGCTCGGGCTCACCGCGGCGGCGCTCCTCTGGGCGGCTTCCGCCTATGTGCAGGGCCGCTTCGGAGACCGCATCGGCAACCGCCGCATCACCCTGATCGGGACGACGCTGCTGCTGTCTGCGGTGCTCAGCGCGGCGGCGACGGCGGCCTGGCACCTGAGCCCCGTCGTCCTGATCGCGGGATGGGCTCTCGCCGGTGCCGGCATGGGGCTCATGTACCCCCGGCTGACGGTGCTCACGCTCGCGTACTCGACGCCGCAGAACCAGGGATTCAACTCCTCGGCGCTGTCGATCTCGGACGCGATCGGCGCGTCGGCGGCGATCGCCGCGATGGGACTCACGTTCGTCGCGCTGGCGGGGACGTCGGCGGCCTTCCCGGCGGTGTTCGCCGTCGCCGCGGCGCTGGCCCTGGCCGGACTGATCCCGGGCCTGCGGCTGGGACACGCGAGCGAGCGACGCTGACCGATCAGTTCTCGGCGCGGCCGTCGCGCCAGTAGCCCATGAATGCCACGGCGCGCCGGTCCACACCGTGCTCGGCGACCAGGTGTCGGCGGAGGGCTTTGATCGCGCCGGATTCGCCCGCGAGCCACGCGTAGAGCGGCGCACGCTTGAGCGCGGCCCCGCCTTTCGCCGTGCGCGGGACCTCCCACAGGATGCCGGCGTCGATGTCCACCTCTTCCACGGGGGTGGCCGCCCCGGCGGGGACGAGCGCGTCCGCGACGGTCTCCACGGCGGGGATCAGGTGCGAGTGCCTGTCGCGGTCTTCGCGGGCGTGCACGTGGTAGACGAAGCCGGGATGCACCGGCAGGTAGTCCGCATCCCGCTCGTGCGGCAGCTCCATCACCACGACTCCGGTCGCCGTGCGAGGGAGCTGCTCGAGGATGACGGCGATCGCCGGCGCCGCCGTCTCGTCTCCGGCCAGGAGCAGCGTGTCCACGTGTGCGGGCGGTACGAAATCGATCCCGTAGCTCACCCCCGTGTGCGCGGTGGTCGGCGCGAAGATCAGCACCTCGTCGCCGACGGACGCCGAGGCGATCCAGGCGGATGCCGGACCACGGACGTCGTGCGCGACCATGTCGATCTCGACCTGGGCCTCCTCCCGGCGCACGCGCCGGGTCGTGTAGGTGCGGAACGGCGGCCGGGCATCCTCCGGGAGGTCGCGCCAGCGCAAGTACCAGTCCTCACCCAGCGGCATCGCGGCCAGCGGAGCGGCGACGGTGGGGAAGACGACCTTCACGCGCTGGTCGAAGCCCGGGTCACCGTACTCGGCCAGGTCCGGACCGGTGAAGGTGAACCGGCGGAAGCTCGGCGTGAGGTCGGTGACGGCGGTCACCGTGGCGTGGAAGAAGCGATTCGTGACCGGGGGAGCGGCGACGGCTGTCATGGGTTCCTCGTTCGTCGAGAGCGTTCGGCGGGGTCAGGCGGGGCTGATCACGTGATGGCGGCCGCGGGGGAGCACCATCGGCGTTCCGGAGACGGGGTCGGGCACCACGAGCGCCTCGAGCTCGAACACGTCGCGGATGAGTTCGCTCGTAAGCACCTCGGCCGGCCGCCCGCCGGTGACCACGCGTCCGTCGCGGAGGGCGAAGAGATGATCCGCGTAGCGCGCGGCGAGGTTGATGTCGTGCAGGACCATCACGATCGTCGTGCCCTGCTCGCGATTGAGGTCGGTGAGCAGGTCGAGGACCTCGATCTGGTGCGTCAGATCGAGGAACGTCGTCGGTTCATCCAGCAGCAGGATGTCCGTCTCCTGCGCGAGCGCCATCGCGATCCACACCCGCTGACGCTGGCCGCCGGAGAGTTCGTCCACCGAGCGGTCGGCGAATTCCGTGATCCCGGTGGCGGCCAGCGACCGGGCGACGACGTCGTAGTCGTGGGCGGTGAAACGGGCGAGCATCCGCTGGTGCGGGTGCCGGCCGCGGCCCACGAGATCGGCCACGGCGATCCCCTCCGGCGCGACGGGGCTCTGCGGCAGAAGACCGAGCGTACGGGCGATCTCCTTCGTCGGCCGGCCGTGCAGTGCCTTGCCGTCCAGGATCACCTGGCCCGAGCGGGGACTGATCAGCCGGGCCAGCGCACGCAGCAGCGTGGACTTGCCGCATCCGTTCGCGCCGACGATCGCGGTGATCGCACCGGAGGGGATCGTCAGATCCAGTCCGTCGACGATCACCCGGTCGCCGTAGGCGAGGGAGAGGGACTCGGCGGAAAGCCGATGCGGTTCGGTCATATCGACGCTCCCGAGCGGTTGATGCGGATGAGCAGGAAGACCAGGTAGGGCGCGCCCAGGACGCCGGTGATCACCCCGACCGGGTACCGGTTCTCGAAGGCGAACTGACCGATCAGGTCGGCGAGCAGCACGAGAAGCGCTCCGATGAGTCCTGCGGGGAGGAGCAGGGAGCCGCCCGAGCCGACGACGCGCGCCGCGATGGGACCGGCCATGAATGCGACGAACGCGATCGGTCCCGTCGCGGCCGTCGCGAACGCGAGGAGCGCGACAGCGCCGATGATCAGCAGGACCCGGGTCCGCGTCACCTCGACGCCGAGACTCGCTGCCGAGTCATCGCCCAGGCGCAGCATCCCGAGCCCCCGTCCCTGCGTGAGCAGGAGGGGGACCAGGACGGCGGTCGCGATCGCGAGCGGCAGGACGGCCTGCCACGTCGCGCCGTTGAGACTCCCGGTGAGCCACTGCATCGCCGTCTGCAGGTCCCAGGCGGCCGCGCGGGAGAGGACATACGTGATCGCGCTGTCCAGCATCGCCGCCACACCGATCCCGATGAGGATCAGGCGGGCGCCGGCGAATCCGCCGCGATGGGAGAGCAGGTAGATCACCGCGGCGGTGACGAGGGCTCCGGCGAGGGCGAGGAAGGACACCGCCGTCTCGTTCAGCGACAGCACGATGATCCCGTACACGGCCGCAAGGCTCGCCCCGGAGCTGATCCCGATGATGTCGGGGGAGGCGAGCGGATTGCGCAGCAGCGTCTGGAACGTCGTTCCCGCGATGCCGAACGCGAAGCCCGCGAGGATCGCCATCGTCGCGCGTGGCAGGCGCAGTTCGCCCACCGTGAAGGACGCACCCGGAACCGTCTCGCCGAGCACGACGCTGAAGACCTCGACGGGAGTGTAGAAGGATCGTCCGACCATCAGCGTGAGCGCGAACGTCACGACCAGGAGCACGGCGAGGGTGGCGATCACGAACGTGCGGGAGCGGCGGCGGGCACGGATGCCGGCGGCGACGGTGAGCGCGGTCACAGCTCGCGCACCCTCTGCCGACGCACGATCCAGATGAACAGGGGCGCGCCGATGAACGCGGTGATGATGCCGACCTCGATCTCCTCGGGGCGCGCCACGATTCGGCCGAGGACATCGGCCGCGACCAGGAGCGCGGCGCCTGAGATCGCGGTGAACGGGAGCAGCCAGCGGTGGTCGGTGCCGACCAGAAGCCGGCACATGTGCGGGATCACGAGTCCGACGAACGCGATGGGACCGGCGACGGCGGTCGCCGCGCCGCACAGGATCACCGCGCCCGCGGCGGCGAGCAGCCGGGTGCGGAACACGTTCTCGCCGAGCCCGGCGGCGAGGTCGTCGCCGAGGGCGAGCGAGTTCATCCCCCTCGCGCACAGCACGCAGATGAGCGCGCCGGCGGCCAGGGCCGGCAGGACGAGGCCGATCCGGTCCCACGTCGCACCTCCGACACCGCCGATCTGCCAGAAGCGGAACGTCTCCATCGCGTCGACGCGGGGGAGGAGGATCGCGCTGGTGAGCGACGCGAACGCGGCTGAGATCGCCGCGCCGGCGAGGGTGAGTTTGAGCGGCGTCGCGCCGCCGCGGCCGAGCGACCCGACCGCGTAGACGAAGACCGCTGCGGCCGCCGCTCCGATGATCGCGACGACCATGTACGCCACCGGATCCGACATCCCGAAGAAGACGATGCCGAACACCACCGCGAGCGCGGCGCCGCCGGAGACGCCCAGGATCCCGGGATCGGCGAGCGGGTTGCGTGTGACGGCCTGCATTCCGGTGCCGGCCATCCCGAGGGCGGCGCCGACGAGCAGGGCGAGCACCGTGCGGGGGATGCGGGCCTGGACGGCTGCCTGGGCTATGCCGTCCGCGCCGCCGCCCAGCCCCGCGATGAGGTCCGCGAGCGTCACCTCGCGCACGCCGAACGCGACGGACAGCGCACACAGCACCGTCAGCACGCCGGCGCCGGCCGCCAGCCACGCGATGCGCACCGCCGCCGGGCGCCGCAGGGAAGCGGCATCCGGCAACGGCGTACGCGTCGCGGCGAGGGTCACTCGGACGTTCCGTCGATCGTGCGGCGGATCAGCGCAGCGCGCCGGAGAGCAGGGCGAAGTACTCGTCGATTCCCCAGCCGATCGAGAGCGGCGAGGGGTTGGCCGATGCCGCGAGCGGAGTCGAGTTCTCGAGCACCGCGATGCGCCCTTCGGCGATGGCGGGGATCTGCGAGAGCAGGGGGTCGGCCTGCAGCTGCTCGATGATCGCGCCGTCGGGATCGCCGTACGTGACGAACACGTCGACGTCCGAGAACCGGTCGGCCTGCTCGGCGCTCACGGTCACGTAGAACAGGTCGGTCCCCGCCGACTCCTCGGTCACGATCTCGGGCTCGGGCAGACCGAGGCTCGCCAGGAACCCGGGACGGGTGTCCAGGCTCGTGTAGAAGCCGACCTGGCTGAGGTCGGACGGATCGAGATACGAGAAGAGCACCTTCGCGTCGGCGAGTTCGGCGTTCGCATCCAGCGCGGTCTGCACCTGCGCCTCGAGGTCCTCGATCAGCGCGTCGCCTTCCTCGGAGAGTCCGATCGCGGCGGAGTTCATGCGGATCATGTCCTGGTAGGACGTTCCCCACGCGACCTCGGGGTAGGCCACGACGGGCGCGATCTTGGAGAGCGTGTCGTACTCCTCCTGTGTCAGGCCCGAGTACGAGGCGAGGATGACGTCGGGCTCGGTGTCGGCCACGGCCTCGAAATCGATCCCGTCCGTCTCGTCGAACAGGACGGGGGTCTCGGCACCGAGCTCGGTCAGCTGGTCCTCCACCCACGGGAGCACGCCGTCGCCGTCGTCGTCGCCCCATGTCGCCTTGCTCATGCCGACCGGGACCACGCCGAGCGCGAGCGGCACCTCGTGGTTCCCCCACGCGACGGCGGCGACACGCTCGGGCTGCGACTCGATCGTGGTCTGCCCGAACGCGTGCTCGATCGTGACGGGGAACGCGCCGTCATCTGCCGCCGCGGTTCCTCCGGCGGAGGATCCGCTCGTGTCGGACGCGCAGCCGGTGACCAGCAGAACGGTGGCGGCGGTGAGGATCGTCGCGGCGGCGACCTTGGCGGATGACGGGGCGATGCGGGTGCGAGGCACGGGATACTCCGGATGAGTCGGGTGTCGGCAGGGTGTGGTGAAAGACTTGTTAGGTAAGCCTTACATTACCCAGCACATTACCGAACCGGACCCCGGAACCCGAATCCGCCCGCGGATCAGCTCCGCTTGGTGGCGTCGATCCGCCGGACCAGGGCCCAGGCGCCCGGGACGATGAGCGCCGCGAGGGCCGCCTTCACGATTCCGCCGACGATGAACGGGAAGAGCCCCGCCTCGAGGATCTGCCAGAAGGTCAGGTCCAGACCCATCCCGACGTTCAGGACGTACGCGAGGTACGGGATGCCGAAGACGAAGGGGACTGCGCTCGCCAGGGCGAACCCGGCGAACGCGAGGAGCGGGCGGCGGTCCCACGCGCGCTCGGCGAACCATCCGGCGACGAAAGCGGAGACGATGAAGCCGATCACGAACCCGAAGCTGGGCTTGGCGACCGCCGCGAGCGAGCCGGTGAACCCGGCGAAGATCGGCAGGCCGGCGAGGCCCAGAGCCATGTAGGTCGTCAGGGCGGCGGCTCCGCGCCATGCGCCGAGCGAAGCGCCCACGATGATGACACCGAGCGTCTGGCCCGTGATCGGGACCGGCCACAGCGGGATCTCGACCTGGGCGAGCGCGGCGACGACCGCGGCCCCGGTCAGCACGAGTGCGGCATCCAGAGCGAACGCCCGCGCGCGGGTGGAGGGGCGGGCGATGACGTCGGCGAGCACGCGACGGGTGGGGATGGCGGCGACGGACATGGCGCTCCTCTGCAGGGGGACGACGGTGGGAAGCGGCACGGGCCGCTGATTTTCAGCGTAGGGGAGCGATCGCGGCACTTCTTGGATGCCGTCCACTATGTCTGCCCCGCTCTTTGTCGGTGTCGTGCAGTATTCGCGGCCGGTAGACTGGGATGTCGGCCACTCGGCCATCCTCCACTTCGACGAAACGGACCTTCGCTGTGCTCGCCGTGCACGACCTCGAGATCCGCGTGGGCGCCCGCGTGCTCATGGCGGACGTCTCGTTCCGCGTCAGCAACGGCGACAAGGTCGGGCTCGTCGGCCGCAACGGCGCCGGCAAGACGACGCTGACGAAGGTCCTCGCGGGAGACCTGCTGCCCGCTGCCGGCCGCGTCGACCGGTCCGGAGAGCTCGGATATCTCCCGCAGGACCCCCGGACGGGCGATCCCGAGATGCTGGCCCGTACGCGCATCCTCGACGCGCGCGGCCTCGGCACCCTTGCGATCGGCATGCACGAGGCGTCGATGCAGATGGGTGACGACGACCCGGCTGTCGCCGCGAAGGCGATGAAGCGCTACAGCAGTCTGACCGAGCGTTTCGAGGCGCTCGGCGGATACACCGCGGAGGCGGAGGCCGCGTCGATCGCGCACAACCTGTCGCTTCCGGACCGCATCCTCGACCAGCCGCTGAAGACCCTCTCGGGTGGCCAACGCCGCCGGATCGAGCTCGCGCGCATCCTCTTCTCGGATGCGGAATCGATGATCCTGGATGAACCGACGAACCACCTCGACGCGGACAGCGTCGTGTGGCTGCGCGAGTTCCTGAAGAACTACAAGGGCGGGCTCATCGTGATCAGTCACGATGTCGAGCTCGTGGGGGAGACCGTGAACCGCGTCTTCTACCTCGACGCGAACCGCCAGGTCATCGACGTCTACAACATGAACTGGAAGAACTACCTGCGCCAGCGGGTGGCCGACGAGGAGCGCCGCAAGAAGGAGCGCGTCAACGTCGAGAAGAAGGCCTCCCAGCTCCAGCTGCAGGCGGCCCGGTTCGGCGCGAAGGCGTCCAAGGCCGCGGCCGCGCACCAGATGGTGGCCCGCGCCGAGAAGATGCTGTCCGGCCTGGACGACGTGCGCCAGGTCGAGCGGGTCGCCAAGCTCCGCTTCCCCAAGCCCGCCCCCTGCGGCAAGACGCCGCTAATGGCGTCGGGTCTGTCCAAGTCGTACGGCTCGCTCGAGATCTTCACCGATGTCGACCTCGCGATCGACCGCGGATCGAAAGTCGTCGTGCTGGGTCTGAACGGTGCCGGCAAGACCACGCTGCTGCGGATCCTCGCCGGCGTCGACCAGCCCGACACCGGGCAGCTCGAGCCCGGCCACGGGCTGAAGATCGGGTACTACGCGCAGGAGCACGAGAACCTCGACGTCTCGCGGTCGGTGCTCGAGAACATGATGTCCGCCGCTCCCGACATCAGCGCGACCGAGGCGCGGAAGGTGCTCGGCTCGTTCCTGTTCACCGGCGACGATGTGCTCAAGCCCGCCGGCGTCCTCTCCGGCGGAGAGAAGACGCGCCTGTCGCTCGCGACGCTCGTGGTCTCCTCGGCCAACATGCTGCTGCTCGACGAGCCCACGAACAACCTCGACCCGGCATCCCGGGAAGAGATCCTCGGGGCACTCGCCCACTACGAGGGAGCGGTTGTGCTCGTCTCGCACGACGAGGGTGCCGTGGAGGCGCTGAATCCGGAGCGGGTGCTCATCCTCCCCGACGGCGTCGAGGACCTCTGGAACCGCGAGTACCAGGAGCTCATCTCGCTCGCATGAGGTCGTGCGTCAGCGCCCGGCGCCGTCCAGGATCGAGTCCTCTTCCTCCATGTCGCGGTCCGTCCGGCGGGCGGGTTTCCGCTCACGCGGCTCGACGCCCTTCGCGCGGTCTTCGGCATCCTCGCGCCGGTGGCGCCGCTCGGTGCGGATCACATAGCCGATGAAGACGAAGCCCATGACGGCGAAGAGAATCCACTGGATCGCGTACGACAAGTAGGGCCCGGGGTCATCCGACGGCGCCGTGAGTGCTTCCGGACGCGTCGCCGGCGCCGGGTCCTCGGTCACCATCACGCCGTAGGCGCTGCGCTCGAGCACCCCGTCCAGACCGGTCTGCGCGGCGACGAGGTCGGGCGTGATCGAGGGGACCTGCCCGTCCGGTGCCGAGCGCCCGGATGCGGGCACCGCCTCGGCGGGCCGCAGCCGCGCGATGACCGTGACCTCGCCCTCGGGGGGCGCGGGCACGGTGTCGGGCAGCGGCTGAGACTCACCCGGTCGGACCCAGCCCCGGTCGATCAGCAGCACGCGGCCGTCGTCGAGGCGGAACGGCACGAGCACTTCGAACGCGGCGGTCCCGCCGTGTGGCCGGTTGCGGACCAGCAGCTGCTGTCCGGCGAGGTACTCGCCCTCGAGCGCGACCGGGCGCCACTCGTCGGCGGGGTCCAGTGCGCCCCCCTCGGGAATCACTTCGGCCAGCGGAACGGGGTCGGCGTCGTAGTTGCGATCCACGAGCTCCAGCTGCGCCGATCGGTCGGCATTCCGGGTGAACTGCCAGTTCGACAGGAAGCCGCACGCGATCGCGAAGACGATCGCCACGGCGACGTACGCGGTCCATCGCACCGCCGCGGGAGCGGCATCCCGCCGCCCGCTCATGACGGCACCTCCGCTCCGCCGGTCTCCAGCGGGAAGACTGCGACGGGGAAGTCCCGCGCGGCGAGATAATCCCTCAAGAACTCACGGTGTTCGTCGCACGCGACCCAGACTTTGCGACGGTCCGCGGCGTGGATCCGCGGGTTGCGCCATTCCACGCGCCATCGGGCCGCTTCCCGGCAGCCGGCTCGTGAGCAGTCCACTCGGGGTGCGACCTCTCGCGCGTCGGGGCGCGCGACGGTCACTCCGGGGCGCCCGGGCGGCGTTCGTCGATCGAGCGGGTCTCCTGGATGCGCAGAACCGGCGGCGCCCCGTCCGAGCTCGGCGTCGGCTGCGGCGTCGGGGCGGACGGCAGTGCCCGCTCGGGACGGATCACCTCGGTGCGCGCGGTGTCCGGACCGACGTTCGCCACGACGACGGCGATGTACGGGATCACGATCGCGCCGGCCGCGAACACCCACGTGTACCAGCTGTCCGGCGTCACCACGACCATCAGGATGAAGCACGCGACGCGGATGCCCATCATCACGAGATAGCGGCTGGAACGACGATGTTCGTCGTCGCGCGGTGCTTCCGGCAACGATGTCGCGGACTGGGGCTTCGGCGTGGTCTTCACGGTGAGACCAGGGTACGCCCGCTGCGAGGGGGGTCGGCCGGTTCAGCCCGGATCGCTGGGCCGATTTCGGCTCAGCTGCTGTAGCGCACACCCTGCGAAGCGGCGAACGCGAAGAAGGCGAAGAACGCGATGACGCCGATCACGAACAGTGCGAGACCGACGTAGCCGACGATCAGTCCCGCCAGGGCCATGCCGCGGCCCTTCTCGCCGGACGTCGCGATCTGCTTCAGCGAGATGTGCCCCATGATGACGCCGCCCAGCGATCCGATGAACGGAAGGATCCAGATGAAGCCGACGATCGAGGCGATCATCGAGATGACCGCGAGCGTGTTCGTCTTCACCGGGGCGTACGCACCGTAGGGTGCGGGTGCGTAACCGGCCCCGGGGCCGTAGGCGGGGGCCGTGCCGTAGGAGGGCGCCGGAGCGGAGCCGTATGCCGGCGCGGCGCCGTACGAGGGCGGCTGCGGAGCCTGGGGCACGTAGGCGGGCGGGGCGGTGGGTGCCGCGCTCGGCGCCGGCGGCACGGGCGGTACGCCGGCCTGACCGGGAGTGGTGCCGTCGGGGTTCGTGTCGCTCACGGGCGTGCCTTTCATCGGGTCACTCCCAGCGTCCCAGTGCGGGCCGGGGGTGTCAAACCGCGCGCGACTAGGCTGGTGCGGTCCACGTCCTCGCCGCATCCGGGAGTCCTCACATGTCGAATGAACGCGTCGTCCTTGTCACCGGCGGCAACCGCGGCATCGGTCGCGCGATCGCCGAGCGCTTCGTCGCGGACGGCTACCGCGTCGCCGTCACCGTGCGCTCCGGCGAGGGGCCGGAAGGCACGCTCACCGTGCGGGCCGACGTGACGGATGCCGCCGCACTGGATGCCGCGTTCACCGAGGTCGAGGCGGCACTCGGTCCGGTGGAGATCGTCGTGGCGAACGCCGGCATCACGAAGGACACGCTCCTGCTGCGTATGAGCGAGGACGACTTCGACAGCGTCGTCGCCACGAACCTCGGCGGGTCCTTCCGCGTCGTCAAGCGGGCGGCGAAGGGCATGCTCCGCGCGCGCTGGGGACGCGTCATCCTCATCTCGAGCGTCGTCGGGCTCTACGGGTCGGCCGGGCAGATCAACTACGCCTCGTCCAAGAGCGCCCTCGTCGGCTTCGCGCGATCCCTCACGCGCGAGCTGGGCGCGCGCGGAATCACCGCGAACGTCGTGGCGCCCGGCTTCATCGAGTCCGACATGACCGCGTCGCTGCCCGAGCAGGTGCAGGCCGACTACAAGAAGAGCATCCCCGCCGGCCGGTTCGCGACCACCGACGAGGTCGCCGGTGTGGTCGCCTGGCTCGCTTCGGACGATGCGGCGTACATCTCGGGCGCCGTGATCCCCGTGGACGGCGGACTCGGCATGGGGCACTGACCCGGCCGCCAACGACCGGCAGCGTCAACGACCGGCAGCGCTGGCGATCTCTGCGGCGAGGTTGTCGGGCTGCGAGAACTGCGGCCAGTGACCGGAGTGCAGTTCGACGATGTCGAGATCCTGCACGGCCGCGAGCTCTTCAGCCCAGTCCGGTGCCGACGCGATGATGTCGCGGATCTCCGCAGCCGGAACCGTGCCGGTGAGCATCGTCACCGGCACCCTCCGCCGTCGCTCGTCGTGCAGGCGCAGCGGATCCGTCGGAACGAGCGCCGGAACCGTCTTCGCGGTGGCCGCGACGCGGGCGCGGGTCGGCTCGTCGAGATCGGCGATCTCCTGG
>JASBUD010000138.1 GCA_030148105.1 Microbacterium sp.
TCACCCGCGCGGGCACGCCGCCGCGGGTGCCGCGGAACGCGCTGATCGCGTCGTGTCCGATCAGGAGGCCCGCGGCATCCCCCCGCATGGTGTCGGGTCCGGGCGCGAAGGCGGCGTCGAGCGCGTCGAGGTCGTTCGCCATGATGGCGCTCTCGTACGCCGTGAAGGCCGCGAGCAGGTCGGCAGGCACGGCCTCGGCGCCGATCGGCTCACCCATGGCCGCGTCCCCGCGTCCGGTCGACCTCCGCGAAGTCCGCTTCGCGGATCCGCGCGTGCACACCGCACACGATGTCGACCACCTGCGAGATGTCGAAGTCCGTCGCGGCGCTCAGGTACGCGTAGGCGAGGTGCTCCTGCACGCCCCACCGGGCTTCGATCAGGGTCAGCGCGGAGCGCACGCACGCCCGCATCGCCTCGTTCAGGTCGGGGTGCAGGCCCGTCGGCACGAGGTACTCCGTGGTGCGCACGAGGGGTCCGCGAAGCTCGCCGAACTCGGCGAGCGCTTCGGCGCGGGGGATCACATCGAAGCGCAGGGTCGCCCGCAGCGACGCCTCGAGCGCGGTGAGAGCGACCTCGCCGTCGCCCTGCGCGAAGTGCGGGTCGCCGACGTAGGCGAGCGCCCCGGTGACCTGCACCGGCAGGTACAGCGCCGTGCCCTCCACGAGCAGGTTGATGTCGATGTTGCCGCCGTGCGACCCCGGGGGCACGGAGTGCGGACGCTCCGCGCCGCTCACGGCGACTCCCATCGTCCCGAGGAACGGCGCGAGCGGGAACGACACCGCCCGCGGTCCGTCGTCGACGATCGGGAGCAGGCCGACGAGCGCCCCGTCGCGCTCCTCCACGGGCGTGAACACGCTCACGTGATAGTCCCCGCGGGGCAGCTCCCCCACGAGCGCGCCCTTGCCGTGGCGGTTCGAGATCACGCCGTACGGCACGCGCGGCGACAGCTTCTCGACCGTGATCCGCAGCACGTCCCCCGGCTCGGCGCCCTCGACGAGGATCGGCCCGGTCACGACGTGCGGCCCGTCCGCGGCGGGATCGCGCGAGAGCTTCGCGGCGATCGCGATCGCGTCCTCGAGCACGGCGTCCGCGGCCACGCCCTGACCCGTGAAGTACCCGAGCGGGTCTTTGCCGTGATCTTCGAGGATGCCCTCGTGACTGACGGTGTCGATCGTGACGCTCTCGCCCGATCGGATGCCGAGCACGGCGGCATCCGTCTCGCACGGCAGCCGCCCCCACAGCACCGTCTCGGGCGTCGCGCGCAGGTAGTGATCGCCCGGGATCTCGCCGACACCCGGCTGCAGGATCTGGATCGGCATGCCCCCATCCAACTGCATCACCCGGCCGTGCGAGACAGGAGCCGCCCGCGCGGCGTCCCGCGGAAGCGCGGCGCTTCGCCGGCGCCGCCCTCGGTCACGTTGAACATGGACTTGCCGTGCAGCCAGGTGCGCCGCACGCGGCCGTGAAGCACGCGGTTCTCGTACGCCGTGATCGGGTTCTTGTGCAGGAGCTGCGCTGCCTGTATCGGGTAGGCGTCGTCCAGACCGAACACCGTCAGGTGGGCGGGTGCCCCTGGTGTGATCACTCCGGCGGCCAGCCCCGCGACGGCGGCCGGACCGGTCGTGAACAGGGGCAGGATCGCTTCGAGCGGGATGCCGCGCCCCCGTGCCTCGGTCCACACCGCCGACAGCCCCACCTGGAGCCCCGCGATGCCGCCCCACGCGAGACCGAAGTCACCGCCGCCGGAGCGCTTGAGGTCGACGGTGGAGGGCGAGTGATCGCTCACGATCGCATCGATCGTGCCGTCCACGACGCCGTCCCACAGCAGGTCGCGGTTCGCGGAGCCGCGGATCGGCGGGCAGCACTTGAATTCGCTCGCTCCGTCCGGGATCTCCTCCGCGACGATCGTCAGGTAATGCGGGCACGTCTCGACCGTGAGGGCCACACCGTCCGCCTTGGCCGCACGGATCGCCGGCAGCGATCCGGCATCGCTCAGGTGGAGGATGTGCGCCCGGGCGCCGGTGCGCCGCGCGGCGGCGATCACCGCGTCGATCGCGGAGGCCTCGCTCGCCGCCGGCCGTGACGCGAGGAACGCATCGTAATCGCGGCCGAGGGCGCCGTCGGCGGCCAGGAGGTCGGGGTCCTCCGCGTGCACGATGAGCCGCGACCCGATCGCGGCGACCTCCTCCATCGCGGCATCCAGCTGTGCCCGGTCCAGGTGGGGGAACTCGTCGACCCCGGACGGCGAGAGGAAGCACTTGAACCCGTACACGCCCGCGTCGTGCAGGGGGCCGAGCGAACCCAGGTTGCCGGGGACCGCGCCGCCCCAGAAGCCCACGTCGATGTACGCCGACGGTTCGGCGGCCGCGCGCTTGATCGCGAGCGCGTCCGGGGTCGTCGTGGGCGGCAGGGAGTTCAGCGGCATGTCGACGATCGTCGTGACCCCGCCCGCCGCGGCGGCCAAGGTCGCCGAGCGGAAGCCCTCCCACTCGGTGCGGCCCGGTTCGTTCACGTGCACGTGCGAGTCGACGAGGCCGGGGAGGAGAACCGCGTCATCGGGGACGAGCACCGCCTTCGCGCCGGAGGCCTTCGTGCGCACGTCGGCGACATCGACGATGCGTCGCCGCTGGACCACGACCGCCGCGGGGACGAACGCCCCGTCGACCAACGCGCGCTGCGCCCGGAAGACCGTGGTCCCGCTATCGCTCATCGAATGCCTCTCGTCGATCGGATGCTGCTGCCCAGCCTCCCCCATGCGTGTTTCGCCGCGGTGAAATCGGCCGGACTCACACCCCGACGGTTTCGCGCGGCGGCGGCGCGTACTCGTCGCGCTTGCTCGTGCCGACGCGCATGCGTGCCATCCCCGAAGCGAGACCGACCGCCGCGGCCACGCCGTCCACGACCGGGACCCCGACCCGGTCCGCGAGGCGGTCGCACAGGTCGGCCATGCCGGCGCAGCCGAGCACGACGACATCCGCACCGTCCTCCCGCACGACACGCTCGCACCACCCGGCGAGCGCGTCGAAGGCGGGGCCGCTCACGTCCTCCAGATCCAGGACCGGGATGCCGCTCCCGTACGCCGCGACGCAGGTTCGGTCGAAGCCGTACCGGTGCAGCAGATCCTGCGCCCGGCCGAGGGTGCGGGAGAGCGTCGTGACGATCCCGAACGAGCGCCCCGAGATCGCCGCGACGTGCATCGCGGCCTCCCCTATGCCGATCACCGGCACGTCCACGAGCTCGCGCGCGGCATCCAGCCCCGGGTCCCCGAAGCACGCGATCACGTACGCGTCGCTGCCGCCCTCGAGCTGATCGCGGCGGATGAGCTCGATCACCGCGACCGCGGCGAACGCCTCATCGAGGTGGCTCTCGATCGCGGCGGGACCGTCGAGCGGGCACACCGCGGCGATCTCCACATCCGGCCCCGCCACCTCCCGGGCGGCGGCCGCGATCTTCGCGGTCATCGCCCGGGAGGTGTTCGGGTTGAGCAGGGTGATCTTCACGCTTTCGCGTCCGTCACGACGGGGATCTCCGCCGATATCGCCGGCGGCTCGGCGTCCGAGGTCGCCGCCGCGCCGTCGATCGTGCCGTCCGAGATGCCGTCGGTCTCGCCGGCGAAGGAGGGGACGCGCGGGTCGAGCTTCTCGAACAGCACGAACAGCCCATAGCCCAGCCCGCAGCCGATGAACCAGGTGAAGTTGCCGATCCACGAGATGTCGAACCCGCCCAGGTCGGCGATCATCTTCGGCAGGATCGCGATCGCGATCGTGGGGATGCCCGCCCACAGCAGCGCCTTGATGCCGTTCGGGTTGTAGCCCTTGCGGTACCAGTACGCCCCCTTGTCCGACATGGTGAACATCTCGTCCGTCTTGATGCGCTGGCGGGCGGCGATGTAGTAGCCGGCGATCAGGATGCCGAACAGGGGACCGATGAGGGCGGCGAGCACGCCGAGCGAATAGTGGATCGCCGTCGGGTTGGAGTACCAGTTCCACGGCAGGAGGAAGACGGACCCGACCGCGGCGATCATGCCGCCCATGCGCCAGGAGATCTTGTTGGGCGCGACGTTGGAGAAGTCGAACGCGGGCGAGATGAAGTTCGCGACGATGTTGATGCCGACCGTGGCGGTGACGAACGTCAGTCCGCCGAGGAGGATCGCGAACGGGGTGTCGATGCGCTCGACCGTGTGGATCGGGTCGGTGATGAGCTCACCGAACACCGGGATCGTGGCGGATGCCGTGATGACCGTCAGCAGCGAGAAGAAGAGGAAGTTGACGGGCAGGCCCCAGAAGTTGCCCTTCTTCACGGCGCTGAAGCTGCGGCCGTAGCGGGCGAAGTCGCCGAAGTTGAGCATCGGACCGGAGAAGTAGGAGACCACGATGCCGATCGCCATGAACATGAGCCCGATCGAGCCCCAGAATCCGACGTCGGGCAGGTTCGGGTCGGACAGGTCGAAGTCGATGTTCTCCCACCCGGCCTGCGAGACGAGGTAGACCGCGAGGATGATCATCACGACGTAGACCGCGGGACCCGCCCAGTCGATGAAGCGGCGGATGACCTCCATACCGTTCCAGAACAGGGCGACCTGGGCCACCCAGAGGATGCCGTACGAGATCCAGCCGAGGGCGGACAGCCCCAGGAAGCTGTACTCCAGCAGCTGGGCGCTCGCGGGGATGAACTTCAGGAAGATGATGTTGAGCGACTGCGCGGCGAGGAACGTCTGCACGCCGTACCAGGCGATCGCGATGATGCCGCGGATGATCGCGGGGATGTTCGCGCCCTTGATGCCGAAGATCGCGCGGTTCACGACCGGGTAGGGCACGCCGGTCTTCTGGCTCGGCTTGGCGACCAGATTCGTGAAGACCTGGACGATGATGATGCCGACCAGGAGCGCGACGAGCACCTGCCACGCGGCGATGCCGAGGGCGAACAGCGAACCGGCGGTCACGTATCCGCCGACGGAGTGCACGTCCGACATCCAGAACGCGAAGATGTTGTACCAGGACCACTTCTGCTTGCGCAGCGGCGCGAGGTCCTCGTTCGCGAGGCGGACGTCGTATTCGGGCTTCATGTTGCCCGAGCCGACCGGGTGCCCGGCGGCTTCGATGATGTCTTGCGGCTTGGTCAGCGGTGCGCCCGGAGGCGCGGCGATCTCGGTCATGGGGGTGGAACCTTCCAGGTGAGGAGCGGATGCCCGGAACGGGCGGAGCGAGCTGCGACGTGGAGTCCGCGGCCTGGTGGTACGTAGATGTGAAGTTATTGCTTCACATCGCTCCGGAGGTTTCCCTTCTGTAACAGCCGTGTGAAGTTAGGACTTCACACGGAGTGCACGAGTCCGGACGGGCGCCGGTTAGGATGCCGTCATGTCGGATGCCGTCCTCACCCCCACCGGCGAGGGCGCGGCATCCGTCGATTCGCCGCCCGACGTGGGCGCGCGCCTCCGCGACCTGCGCGAGCAGCAGGGGATGTCGGCCCGCTCCCTCGCGAAGAAGCTCGGGATCTCGCCGAGCGCGGTGTCGCAGATCGAGCGGGGGGTGCTCCAGCCGAGCGTGTCGCGGCTCATCGCGATCACCGATGCCCTCGGCATCCCGCTCGCCTCGGTGTTCGACGCGCGCTCCGACGTCGTCGCCGATGTGGAGGCGACCGCCGGGGGTTTCGCGCTGCAGCGCGCTCAGCACGCATCGAGCGTCGTGCTGGAGAGCGGCGTGACGTTCCGACGCCTCTCGCCGGGTCGGACCCCGGGCGTGGACTACTTCGAGTCGATCTACCCGCCCGGCGCGAGCGCGCACGGCGAGGACGACCTGTTCCGCCACGACGGCTACGAGGTCGGCACGATGATCTCGGGCGAGCTCACGATCGACTTCGACGAGGAGCGGGTGATCCTGCGCCCCGGCGACGCGATCAGCTTCCCGTGCTCGCGCCCGCACCGCATCCACAACACCGGTGGCACGGACGCCGTCGCGCAGTGGCTCATCGTGCACGCCGAGCGCTGATCCACGGTCGTAATCACGGCGAAACGCGCGCGGGCTAGCGTGGCTGCATGCTGCTCGACGAGTTCAACCGCGCGGATCCGGATGCCGCGGCATCCGTCGTGCGCGTCTGGGCGGCCGTACCGCACTGGGTCGACGCGGTCGTGGCCGCCCGCCCGTACCGGTCCGTCGACGCGCTGACCGCGTACGCCGCCGACCTCGCGGACGAGTGGACGGTGACCGATCTGGACACCGCCCTCGCCGCGCATCCGCGCATCGGGCAGCGCCCGGTCGGGCCGGGCGCCGAGGCCGCGGCATCCCGTCGCGAGCAGGCGTCGATGGCGGATGCCGCCGCCTCCGTCGCGGACGCGATCGCCGCCGGCAACACCGCGTACGAGCAGCGCTTCGGACGGGTCTTCCTGATCCGCGCGGCAGGGCGGACGCCCGAGCAGATCCTCGCGGAGCTGCGCCGGAGGCTTCAGGGCGACGAGGCGTCGGAGGCCGCCGAAGCACTCGGCCAGCTCGCCGAGATCGCGCTGCTGCGGCTGCGCTCCTCCGTGACCGACGACCTGAGCGAGAGGATCGTCCCATGACCCATCTCACGACGCACGTGCTGGATGCCGCCACCGGGCGGCCCGCCGTGGGCATCGAGGTCGAGCTCGCCGACCCGCGCGGCCTTCCGGTGGGCGCCGGGGTCACCGACGCCGACGGCCGCGCCGCGATCGGCCCCGACGCGCTGACCCCCGGCGACTACACGCTCGCGTTCCGTACCGGCGCCTACTTCGCGGCGCGCGACGTGGAGACCTTCTATCCGCTCGTGACCGTGACCTTCACCGTCGACGCCTCAGGCCGCCACCTGCACGTCCCGCTGCTGCTGAGTCCGTTCGCGTATTCGACGTATCGAGGGAGCTGAGCATGGTGTCGGTGAGCCTGGGGGCCAACAAGTACGGCAAGGCCGAGAACCGGATCGTGCGGATCTACCGCGACACCCCGCGGCACGAGATCGTGGACCTGAACGTCACGTCCCAACTGCGCGGTGCCGCTCTCGTGGACTCCTACCTGACCGGCGACAACGCACTCGTCGTCGCGACCGACACGCAGAAGAACACCGCGTTCGCGTTCGCGAAGCAGCACGGCGTGACCTCGCCCGAGGAATACCTGCTCGCCCTCGCCGACCACTTCGTGAGCGGGTTCGAGTGGATCGAGGGCGGGCTCTGGCAGGCCGAGCAGTACGAGTGGGAGCGGATCATCGTGGACGGCCGGCCGCACGACCACTCGTTCGTGCGGCGCGGGCAGGCCACCCGGCTCGCGGCCGTGCAGGTCGTGGACGGGGCGACGCACGTGACGGGCGGCGTGAAAGACCTGACGGTGCTGAAGTCCACGGGAAGCGAGTTCGCCGGCTTCCCCCGCGACAGGTACACGACCCTCGTCGAGACCGATGACCGCATCATGGCGACGTCGGTCACGGGCCGCTGGCGCTTCCTGCCCGAAGCGGTGGACGCGGGGATCGACTACAACACGTTGTACGCCGACGTGTCCGCTGTACTGCTGTCGACGTTCGCGACCGTGCACTCGCTCGCGTTGCAGCAGACGCTGTTCGCGATGGGGAAGGCGGTGATCGAGGCGCGACCCGAGATCGCCGAGGTGCGGTTCGCGATGCCGAACAAGCACCACTTCCTGTGCGATTTCACGCCGTTCGGGCTGGAGAACCCGGGCGAGGTGTTCTACGCCGCCGACCGCCCGTATGGTCTGATCGAGGGCACGATCACGCGCGACGGCGCGGCATCCGCCCCCGACGCCTGGCTGGATCTGCCCGCTTTCGTCTGACCCGCGCTCGCTCGCTGCCTCCCCCTTTACCGTGAGACGACTTCTGCACGTCGAGACTGTGGGTGAAACCCATCGTCTCGACCTGCAGAAGTCGTCTCAGCGAAATGGGAGCGGAAAGAACTGAGGAGGAGAAACGTGACCGTCTATCGAGGACACGTGGTGCACATCGCCGGGGCGCCGCAGCTGCCGGACGCGGACGCCGCACTCGTGTCCGAGCGCGACGGCGCCCTCGCGGTCGACGCCGAGGGGCGCATCGCCTACAGCGGTCCGTGGAGCAGGATGCCGGCATCCCTCGCCGCCGACGAGGTCGTGCACACCGATGCCTACCTTCTGCCCGGGTTCGTGGACACCCACGTGCACTACCCGCAGACGTTCACGACCGACGCGTACGGCGGCGGAGAGCTGCTGGAATGGCTCGAGCACTGCGTGTTCCCCGCGGAGTCCCGGCTCGCCGACCCGGCCTTCGCCGACGTCGTCGCGCGTGAGTTCGTGCGGCGGCGGGTTTCAGCCGGCACGACCGCGGCCCTCGTCTTCGGCTCCGCGTTCCCCGAGGCGCAGGACGCGATGTTCTCGAGGACACTGGATGCCGGCCTGCGGGTCGTGAGCGGGCGCGGCATCCAGACGGTGGGTCCGGACAGCGCCGCGGCGCTCCTCACGAGCGAGGATGCCGCGATCGGACTCGCGGCCGACGAGATCCAGCGCTGGCACGGAGCGGATGCCGCGGGGCCGGCATCCGACCCGCGTCGAGCCCTCGTCCAGGTCGCCCTCGTCCCCCGGTTCAGCCTGTCGGTCACCCGCGAGACGCTCGGACGCCTCGGAGACCTGTACGCGGACGTGCGCGGGCGAGGGGTCTACTTCCACTCGCACCTGAACGAGAACGACCGGCCGGGAGACGGCGAGATCGCGGCGGTGCGGGCGCTGTACGACGTGGACGCGTACCTCGACACCTACGACGGTCGGTGCCTGCCGGGGTCGGCCACGAGCGGCGAGAGCCTGCTCGGACGCCGGTCGATCCTCGCGCACGCCGTTCACTGCACCGAGCGCGAACTGCACCGTCTCGCCGAGACCGGCTCGTCGATTGCGCACTGCCCCACCTCGCAGCTGTTCCTCGGAAGCGGAACCATGCCGTGGCGGCGGACGGCGGCCTCGGGTGTCACGATCGCGATGGGAACCGACGTCGGCGCGGGCGACGAGTGGCTGATCCCGCGGGTGCTCAACGACGCCTACAAGGTGCACATGAGCGAGGAGGGTGAGGCGGCGGTCGCGCTCGGCCCCGCGCAGCTGCTGTTCCACGGCACGCTCGCCGGTGCCCGCGCGCTCGATCAGGAGGACGCGTTCGGCAACCTCGACGCGGGCAAGGACGCGGACTTCGTGATCGTCGACCCCGCGGCGCAGCCGGGCTTCGCGGTCTCGCTCGAGGCCGCGGCCGCGGGCGGCATCCGTTCAGAGCTGTTCACGCTGCTCATGGGCATGCGCGAGCAGGCGATCACCGGCGTCTTCGTGCGCGGGCGGCGCGTGGCCGCACCCGATCCCGCCTGACCGAGGTCCCCACCCCGCCTGGCCTGACCGAGATCAGGAGTTTCGGCGGACACAGGTGACTCTGCGGCCCGATCATCTTGTTGCCACCGGAACTCCTGTTCCGGCTCGGCCGGTCCGGTGCGGTGTCCGCGGCGATCCATCAGGCGTTCTGAGCCGTCGACGCGTCAGGCGGTGAAGACCGTGTGCACGTCGTGCACGAGCGCGCGGCCGCCGAGCGCTTCGAGCTCCATGAGCACCGCGGTGCCCACCACGACGACGCCGAGCTCGGCGAACAGCTCGTGCGCGGCGGCCAGGGTGCCGCCGGTGGCGAGCACGTCGTCCACGAGCAGCACGCGCGTACCGGGCGCGAGGTCGTCGTGCACCTCGATCGTCGCGCGGCCGTACTCCAGGGCGTACGAAACGGATGCCGCAGGCCTCGGCAGCTTGCCCGCCTTGCGCACCGGAACCATGCCCACGCCCGCGACCGTCGCCGCAGCCCCCGCCAGCAGGAAGCCGCGCGCCTCGACACCGGCGACGACATCGAAGCCGCCGTCGAAGGGCTCGATCAGCGCGTCGATCACGGCGCGCAGCGCCCCCGCGTCGGCCAGGAGCGGCGTGATGTCGCGGAAGAGCACGCCGGGCTCGGGGTAGTCCGGCACGGTGCGGATGAGCGATTCGGCGTGGGCGAGGGCATCGGCGGAAGGCACCCGCCCACCCTAGCCGCGTGGGGTTATGCAAGCGCTTCCACTATTCTGGAGCGATGTCCTCCCCCCACATCGCCGAGCACCCGTTCGCCCTGACCTCCCGACCGGGAGCCGAGTGGTGGCGTTCCGCCGTGATCTACCAGATCTATCCGCGGTCCTTCGCCGACAGCACCGGTGACGGCATCGGCGACCTGCCCGGCGTCACCGCCCACCTGGACGATCTCGTCCAGCTCGGCGTGGACGCCGTGTGGCTCAGCCCGTTCCAGCGCTCTCCGCAGAACGACGCCGGCTACGACGTCGCCGACTACTGCGACGTCGACCCGCTGTTCGGCACACTGTCTGACTTCGACACCATGCTCCACGCGGCGCACGAGCGCGGCATCCGCATCATCGTCGACCTCGTCCCGAACCACTCGTCCGACCAGCACGAGTGGTTCCAGCAGGCCCTCGCCGCCGCGCCCGGCAGCGCCGAGCGCGCCCGCTACATGTTCCGCGACGGAACGGGCGAGAGCGGCGAGCTGCCCCCGAACAACTGGGAGTCGGTGTTCGGCGGACCCGCGTGGACGCGCGTGACGGAAGCCGACGGCACCCCTGGCCAGTGGTACCTGCACCTGTTCGACACGTCCCAGCCCGACTTCGACTGGTCCAACGAAGAGGTGCGCGAGGAGTTCCGCCGCATCCTCCGCTTCTGGCTCGACCGCGGAGTCGACGGGTTCCGCGTCGACGTCGCCCACGGCCTGATCAAGAAGCCCGGACTGCCCGACTACGTGCCGCCGGCGGACGCCGACTCGATGGGCGGCGGCGAGCGCGATGTGCCGTACTGGGGGCAGCCGGCCGTGCACGACGTGTACCGCGACTGGCACGTGCTGCTGGAGGAGTACGCGGGCGACCGTGCGCTCTGCGCCGAAGCGTGGCGCCCGACCGCGGACGAGACCGCGCTGTGGGTGCGTCCGGACGAGATGCACCAGGCGTTCAACTTCCCCTACCTCGAGACGGCGTGGGATGCCGAGGCCCTGCGCCCCGTGATCGCCGAGTCGCTGCGCGCGTACTCCGCCGTCGGCGCCCCGACCACGTGGGTGCTCTCCAACCACGACGTCGTCCGCCACGCGTCGCGCCTCGCGCTGACCGCGGAGAACCCGCAGGGTCACGGCATCGGACCCCGCTCACCGGGCAAGCCGATCGCGGACGTCGGGCTGCGCCGCGCGCGTGCCGCCTCCAGCGTCATGCTCGCGCTGCCCGGTTCGGCCTACATCTTCCAGGGCGAGGAGCTCGGCCTTCCTGAGGCCGTCGACCTCCCCGACGCCGCACGTCAGGACCCGACGTGGTTCCGCACCGCCGGCGAACGGTACGGGCGAGACGGATGCCGCGTCCCGGTGCCGTGGAACACGCAGGCTCCGGCGTACGGGTTCAGCCCGACCGGCGAGTCATGGCTGCCGCAGCCGGCGTCGTGGGGTGTTCTCGCGCGCGACCGGCAGGTGGACGACCCGTCCTCGACACTGTCCCTGTACCGGGCGCTGCTTGCGGCGCGTCGCGAGCACCGGCTCGGCGCCGGCACCCTCGAGTGGGTCGACGGGTACCCCGCGCACGTCCTGGCCTTCCGCAACGGCGACGTGACGGTGATCGCGAACACCGGTTCCGAGGCGATCGGGCTGCCGCGCGGTACCGTGATCGCGGCGAGCGGGGAGCTCACCGACGGCGCACTGCCGGCCGACACGGCGATCTGGCTCGTCTCGGCCGAGAGCTGAGCGGCCGGGAGAGGGGGACGACGTGGTCAGCATCGATGAGGTCGCGCGCACGGCGGGCGTCTCGACGGCCACCGTCTCCCGCGCCCTGAGCGGCCGCGGTCACGTCTCGGTCGCGACGCGCGCCCGCGTCGAGAGCGCGGCGAAGTCGCTCGGCTACGTCGTGTCCTCGTCCGCATCGAGCCTGGCCTCCGGGCGGACCCGCAACATCGGGGTGCTCGTGCCGTTCCTGGACCGGTGGTTCTTCAGCACGGTCCTCAGCGGCACGGCCTCCGCGCTCATGCGCCGCGGCTACGACATCACGCTGTACAACCTGACCGCCGACCGCGAGCAGCGGCGGGACGTGTTCGAGACGTTCCTGCGCCGGCAGCGGGTGGACGGCGTGATCGCGATCTCGATCGAGCTCGGCGACGAGGAGACCGAGCGCCTGCGCGAGCTCGACCTGCCCGTCATCGCGATCGGCGGTCCGAATCCGCGGCTGACGACCCTCACGGTCGACGACGTCGCGGTCGCGCGGCTGGCCACCGAGCACCTGATCGGGCTCGGCCATCGCGAGATCGCGCACATCGGCGCGAGCCCGGAGTTCGACATCGACTTCCACATCCCCACCCATCGTCGACTCGGGTTCGAGCAGGCGCTGCGGGATGCCGGCATCCCGCCCCGCCCCTCGCTGTACGAGCCCGCCGACTTCACGATCGAGGGCGGATTCCGCGCCGCCAAGCAGCTGCTCGGCCGACCGGGCGAGCACCCCACCGCGATCTTCGCGGCGTCCGACGAGATGGCGATCGGTGCGCTGCTCGCCGCCCGTGAACTCGGGTATCGCGTCCCCGAAGACCTCTCCGTCGTCGGGATCGACGGCCACGAGCTCGGCGAGTTCTTCCGCCTCACCACGGTCGACCAGTTCCCGCACGGGCAGGGCGAGCGCGCCGCCGACGCGATCCTCGACGAACTCGAGGCCGCCGCGGCCGGGAGCCCGACCGAGGAGCCGCGGCACTTGCCGTACGAGCTCATCGTCAGAGGCACGACGGCTCGATTGGACCGCTGAGCCGGAAGGGCGCGCGGCTAGGCTCGACGCCATGACCATCGACCTCGAAGCGCTCTACATCGATCTGCACCGGCATCCCGAACTGTCCTTCCAGGAGACCCGCACCGCGGGTGTCGTGACTGCGCACCTGGATCGACTGGGCATCGAGTACGAAGAGGGCATCGGCAAGACGGGCATCGCTGCGGTCATCCGCAACGGCGACGGACCGGTCGTCTGGCTGCGGGCCGACATGGACGCACTGCCGGTCAAGGAGCTCACCGGGCTCGAGTACGCCAGTACCGCGCGCGGCACCGACCCGGCCGGCAACGACGTGCCGGTCATGCACGCGTGCGGTCACGACCTGCACGTGACGTCCCTGATCGGTGCCCTCGAGCGACTGGTCGCCACCACGGACGAGTGGTCCGGCACGATCGTCGCGGTCTTCCAGCCCGCCGAGGAGTACGGCGCCGGATCGCAGGCCATGATCGCCGACGGTGTGCTCGACCGCTTCCCGCGACCGGACATCGTCCTCGGGCAGCACGTCACACCGCTCCCCGCCGGAACGATCGGGGTCCGTCCGGGCACGCAGATGGCGGCATCCGACGGCCTGACCGTCACCCTGCTGGGTCGCGGCGGCCACGGCTCGCGCCCGCACTCCACGATCGACCCGGTCGTGATGGCTGCCGCCACCGTGATGCGGCTGCAGACGATCGTCTCGCGCGAGGTGGACCCCCGCGACGTCGCGGTCGTCACGGTCGGCTCGATCCACGCGGGGCTGAAGAACAACATCATCCCGGCCGAGGCGAAGCTCGAGCTGAGCCTGCGCTACCCCGACGATGAGGCCCGCGCACGGGTGCTGGAGAAGGTGGAGCGCGTCGTCCGCGCCGAAGCGCAGGCCTCGGGCGCCGAGGAGGAGCCGGTGATCGCGGTCGACCACTCCCTGCCCCCGACGATCAACGACGTCCACGCGACCGCTCGGCTCACGCTCGCGTTCGACAACGCGTTCGGCGCGGGCACGGTGATCGACCCCGGCATGTTCACCGGCAGCGAAGACGTTTCGTGGTTCGCCCGCGAAGCCGGCGTCCCGCTCGTCTTCTGGTTCTGGGGCGGGGTGGACCCGCAGACCTTCGCCGCCGCGAAGGCGGGCGGCACGATCGACCGCGACATCCCGACGAACCACTCGCCGTTCTTCGCTCCGGTGATCCACCCCACGCTCGAGCGCGGCGTGGACGCCCTCGTCGTCGCCGCCCGCGAGTTCCTCGGCTAGGGGCGGCGGGACCCGCTCTCGGGCGCGGCCGGCACCGCCGTCGTGCCGGGATCCCGCGCGTCTTCGACGCGCATCCCGCTCAGGATGCCGGGCATCCCGCGTCCGCGTGCGGTGGCGAACACGAGCACGAGGCTCGTCAGCGCGAACGCCGACGCGAGCAGTGCCCACGGGCCGGGCAGGGCGCCCAGGAGCAGCCAGCCGCCGACCCCGCCCGCCCATCGGAGGACGCGCGCGACCGGAAGCGGGACACGCCCGCCGCGGTAGCGCAGCTGGACGGCCAGGTCCCCGACCGAACGTCCGGTCGCCAGGATCAGGACGAGCCACGCGAGCACCGGGATCGCGGTGGCGAGCGTGTCCGCGAGCGTGCCCTCCCGCACGGCTTCCTGGTCGCCGACCACGAACTGCAGCCAGAGCTGCGTCGACGTGCCCACGAGCACGACGGCGACGGCCGCCGCGAGCCCGTCGCACAGCATCCCGATCAGACGTCGTCCCCGCGTGACGGGCCGCGGCTCGTCGGCGTCCTCGGAGCGGGCCATGCCCCGGTGCCGCGCGGGCACGACGAGCGACAGGATCGATCCCACGACGGCGCCGAGCGTGTTCGTGAGCATGTCGTCCACGTCGAACACGCGGTAGGCGCACGGATACACGCCCCAGACGCCGGTGACCTGCGTCGTCTCGATGAACGCGGACAGGGCGAAGCCGACCAGGAGCGCGGTGAACACCCCGCGCCCACCGAGGACGCGCAGGAAGAAGCCGAGCGGGACGAACAGCAGGACGTTCAAGAGCAGCTGGAGCACGAGCGGGTCGAGCCACGGATTCTCCGAGCGCCCCACCGCGGTCTGCACCTCGTCGACGAACGCCGTGATGTCGAGGTTCGTGCCGACGCACCGCACCGCATCCGGATCGGGCAGCGGAAGGAGCGTGTACGTCCAGATCGCGAGGAAGTAGATCAGCGCCGCCGCCCACAGCAGCGACCGGCCGAGAGTGAGGCCGCCGCGACGGCGGTAGCTGATCGCGACGAAGGGCACGAAGAGGATGACACCGACGACCGCACCGAGCACGATCGCGAGCAGTCCGGAGGTGATCTGGTCCGACACCGGCCCAGTTTAGGGATCGCGGGACCGTAAAGATTTCGTCAGGATGGGTCCTCCGGTCCGTCCTCACGACTTCCTGACGAGTAACATCGCACGCCGTGACCACTGACAGTCGCGAGCCTGGCGCCGAATCGCCGATCGCCAAACGCCTGCTCCTGGGCGACCCGCTCACGTCGGAGAAACTCGACGAGCAGCTGCTGCCCAAGAAGATGGCGTTGCCGATCTTCGCCTCCGACGCGCTGAGCTCGGTCGCGTACGCCCCGCAGGAACTGCTGATGATCCTGCTGATCGGCGGCACGGCGTTCCTCGCCTTCAGTCCCTGGGTGGCGACGGCGGTCGTGATCCTCCTGATCGTGGTCGTGGCCAGCTACCGGCAGCTGATCAAGGCGTACCCCTCGGGCGGTGGAGACTACGAAGTCGCGTCGAAGAACCTCGGCGAGGTACCCGGCGTCGTCGTGGCGTCGGCGCTGCTCGTGGACTACGTCCTCACCGTGGCCGTCTCGGTCTCCTCGGGCGTGGACAACATCATCTCCGCGGTCCCCGAACTGAATCCGCTCCGCGTCGAGCTCGCGATCGGCTTCGTGATCCTGATCATGATCGTGAACCTGCGGGGCGTCCGCGAGGCGTCGCTGGTCTTCGCGATCCCCACGTACGTCTTCATCGGCTCCGTCATCGTGATGGTCCTCGTGGGCCTCACCCGCACTGCGCTCGGCGATGCGCCGGTCGCCTCGAGCGCGCAGTACGGCGTCGAACCGGAGAGCCTCACGCAGGTGGCGGTCATCCTGCTCGTCCTGCGCGCGTTCTCCAGCGGCTGCTCGGCGCTGACCGGCGTGGAGGCCGTCTCGAACGGCGTCCCGGCGTTCCGCCGCCCGAAGGTCCGCAACGCGCAGACGACGCTGACACTCATGGGCGGCATCGCGATCCTGATGTTCGCGGGTCTGACGGTGCTCGCTCTCGTCGCGAACGTGCACTACGCCGAGAACCCGTGCCACCTCATCGGGTTCGACTGCGAGAACACCCCGCAGCCGAGCCTGATGGCCCAGGTGTCCGCGGCGACGTTCGGGATGGGGTCGATCCCGTTCTACATCGTGCAGGCGGCGACCGCCTGCGTTCTGCTCCTCGCGGCCAACACCGCCTTCAACGGCTTCCCGCTGCTCGGCTCGGTGCTGGCCCGCGACGGATACGCCCCGAAGGCGCTGAACACCCGTGGTGACCGGCTCGTGTTCTCCAACGGCATGATCATCCTCGGCATCGCCGCGATCGGCGTGCTCGTGGTCTACCAGGCCGATCTGACGACCCTCATCCAGCTCTACATCATCGGCGTCTTCGTGTCGTTCTCCCTCGGACAGGTCGGGATGGTCCGACACTGGCGGCGGACGCTGCGCGAGCTTCACGTCGCGCCGCCGGACGACGAGGACGGCACGCGGACGGCGGAGGAACGCCGCTCGGCCCGCACGGGCCTCGTGATCAATTCCGTGGGCGCGGCGATGACGGTGTCGGTCCTGGTGATCGTCACCGTGACGAAGTTCACGCACGGCGCATGGCTCGTCTTCATCGCCATCCCGATCCTCGCGACCCTCATGATCGGCGTGCACCGCTACTACCGCGACGTCGAGGCCGAGATCGAACCGGACGATCAGACCCACTTCGGAGCGGAGGGCGACGTGGCGATCGTGCTCGTCGGCAAACTCCAGAAGCCGGTGATCAAGGCACTCGACTACGCTCTGGCCGCTCGTCACGAGCACACTCTCGCGGTGCACATCGCCGTCAGCCAGGCCGAGTCCGACCTCCTGCAGAAGCAGTGGGCCGAGCACGACATCCCGGTCCAATTGGTCATCGTCGAATCGCCCTACCGCACGTTCGCGAGCCCGGTCGCACAGTTCATCAAGCAATGGCGCGAGAAGCACGGCTCCTCCGTCGTGACCGTCTACCTGCCGCAGTACATCGTCGGTCACTGGTGGGAGTCGTTCCTGCACAACCGGCGCGCCCGGCGCATCGCGAACCAGCTCATGCTCGTGCACGGGGTCTCGATCACGCTCGTGCCCTGGCTGCTGGACTCGTCCGAGCTCATCTACGGGCGCCGCTCGCGACCGCTGCCCGGCCAGGAGCGCGCGGGCCTGCCGTCAGCACAGCCCGCGCATCACCAGCGGGCGACGCGGCCGGCCGGGCCCCCCGACGTCGCCTCCTGACGGATCACCCGTTCCGGGCGTCCCGGCACGGAGCCGCCGGCTCCTAGACTGCCCCCGTGACCACTGACGACCCGCGCCCGAGCGTGCTCGCGCGCGGGTGGTGGTGGGCCCAGGACTACGCGTACGCCGCCCTCCGCCAGGCCGCGATCGTCGGAGCGCCCTGGCGTCTGGGGCGGCCGCGGCCCGAACCACGATCGTGGCGCGACGGGTCCGCAGAGTTGGCGGAGGTCATCCTGCTCCCGGGCGTGTACGAGCACTGGACGTTCCTCCGACCCCTCGGGGACGCGCTCAGCGCGGCGGGACATCGCGTCCGCGTCGTGCACGGACTCGGCATGAACCGGCGCGGCGTCGCGGAGACCTCCGAACGCCTCGGCCGAGCGCTGGCTGCACGCCCCGCGGGACCTGCCGGACGCGTGATCGTGGCGCACAGCAAGGGCGGGCTGATCGGCAAGCACCTGCTCGTGACCTCTGGGGCGGCGCACGCGGCGGCCGCCGAAGCCGCCGCCGGCGGCGACCCCGCGGATGCCGCCGCCCGCGCGCCCGCACCGGCGTCGTCCCCGCCCGAGAGGGGATCCGCCGCCGGCGGCGCGCCGCTCGGACTCCTCGGACTCGTCGCCGTGTGCACGCCGTTCCACGGGTCCCCCTTGGCCGGCCTGTTCTTCGTGCCCAGCATCCGCGCGTTCCTTCCCGAGGACGAGACGATCGTGATGCTCGGCCGCGACGAATCGGTCAACGGCCGCATCGTCTCGGTCTTCGGCCGCTTCGACCCGCACATCCCGAACGGCAGCGCGCTGGACGGCGCGACGAACGTGATCGTTCCCGCACAGGGCCATTTCGCAGTCCTCGGGTCGCCGTACACGCACGCCGCTGTCCTGGACGGCGTGCGGATGCTCTCCGCGGGCTGATCCGGCCGTATGGCCTTCGTGCGGATGCCGCACGAAGGCCGTATGGGAACCGTGAGGGTCGCCGCGACGGGGCTGCCGGCGGTGTTGAGTCGGTGATCGTGCCTCGCACCGAGGCACCCGCACACCGGTGCGGACACCCGATCGGCGTTCAGGCGCCCCAGGAGTTCCCGACATGCTCGATGTCATCTACGTCGCCGCCACGCTCGCGCTGTTCGCGCTCGTCGGCCTGATCGCCAAGGCGGTGGAAAGACTGTGACGGTCTTCTCGCTCATCGCCGCCCTGCTCGGGGTCGCGGCCGTCGTCTACCTCGTCGTCGCGCTCGTGAAGCCGGAGAAGTTCTGATGACGGACACGGCTTCTCTCTGGCTCGGCGTCCTGCAGATCGCGACGGTCGTCCTCGTTCTCGTCCTGCTCTACCGTCCGCTCGGCGACTGGATCGCCGGAATCTTCACATCCGAGAAGGACTGGGCGCCCGAGCGCGGCGTGTACCGCCTCATCGGCGTCGACGCCCGCTCCGAGCAGACCGCGCCGGCGTACACGCGCGGCGTGCTCGTCTTCTCCGCGGTCGGCGTGCTGTTCGTCTACGCCCTGCAGCGCCTCCAGGCGGTGCTTCCGTACTCGCTCGACCTGCCGCCGGTTCCGGAAGGGCTCGCGTTCAACACCGCGGTGTCCTTCGTCACGAACACGAACTGGCAGTCGTACTCGCCCGAACTGACGCTCGGCTACACGGTGCAGCTCGCGGGACTGGCGGTGCAGAACTTCGTCTCCGCCGCCGTCGGCATCGCCGTCGCGGTCGCGCTCGTGCGCGGCTTCGCCCGACACGGCTCCGCCACGATCGGCAACTTCTGGGTCGACCTGCTGCGCACGCTCACCCGCCTGCTGCTGCCGCTGTCGGTCCTCGCCGCGATCGCCCTCCTGATCGCCGGTGTCGTGCAGAACTTCTCCGGCTTCACCGAGGTCGGTACGATCACCGGCGGCACGCAGGTGCTCCCCGGCGGTCCGGTCGCCTCGCAGGAGGCGATCAAGGAGCTGGGGACGAACGGAGGCGGCTTCTTCAACGCCAACTCCGCCCACCCGTTCGAGAACCCGACGCCGTGGACGAGCGTCCTGGAGATCCTTCTGCTGCTCGCGATCCCGGTCGCGATGCCGCGCGCCTTCGGTCGCATGGTGGGCGATGACCGCCAGGGCTACGCGATCCTCGCGGTCATGACCGTGATCGCGATCGCCTCGATCACCGCTGTGACGTGGCTCGAGACCCTCGGTCAGGGCACGGCCCCGCAGCTCGCGGGTGCCGCGATGGAGGGCAAGGAGCAGAGGTTCGGCATCCTCGGATCGACCCTGTTCGCCGGAGCGACCACCCTGACCTCGACGGGCGCGGTCAACTCGATGCACGACTCGTACACGGCGCTCGGTGGCATGATCCCGATGGTCAACATGATGCTCGGCGAGATCGCACCCGGCGGTGTCGGCTCGGGTCTGTACGGCATGCTCGTCCTCGCCGTGATCGCGGTGTTCGTCGGCGGCCTGCTCGTCGGCCGCACGCCGGAGTACCTCGGCAAGAAGATCGGTCCGACGCAGATCAAGCTCGCGAGCCTGTACATCCTCGTCACGCCGATCCTCGTGCTCACCGGCACGGCGCTGAGCTTCGCGATCCCCGCGATCCGCGCCGACATGGAGGCGACCTCGATCTGGAACCCCGGCGTGCACGGACTGAGCGAAGTGCTGTACGCGTTCACCTCGGCGGCCAACAACAACGGGTCGGCCTTCGCCGGGCTCACCGCCAACACCCCCTGGCTCAACACGGCGCTCGGGGTCGCGATGCTCCTCGGCCGGTTCATCCCGATCGTCCTCGTGCTCGCCCTGGCCGGAACGCTCGCCGCTCAGCAGAAGGTTCCTGCGACCGCCGGCACGCTCCCCACCTCCCGCCCGCAGTTCGTGGGTCTGCTCACGGTCGTCGCGGTCGTCATCACCGCACTCACCTATTTCCCCGTTCTCACGCTGGGTCCCCTGGCGGAAGGTCTCGTCTGATCATGTCCACATCCACCCTCACCCCCGTCCACGGCTCCGTGCCGCCGTCGTCGACGTCCCCGTCCCGTTCGTTCGGGTGGGCGCAGCTCGTGACCGCGCTGCCCGGCGCGCTGCGCAAGCTCAACCCCGCCGCGCTCTGGCGCAACCCCGTCATGTTCCTGGTGTGGGTGGGCGCGGCGCTGACCACCGCGATCGCGATCGCCGAGCCCTTCCTCGGCGGCGCCGAGGCCTCGGGCGGCACCGCCGTCCCGTTCGGCTTCACGTGGGGCATCGCCGTCTGGCTCTGGCTCACGGTGCTCTTCGCGAACCTCGCCGAGTCCGTCGCCGAAGGCCGCGGCAAGGCGCAGGCCGCGTCACTGCGCCAGACCCGCACGAGCACGACCGCCCGGCGGGTGGAGGGCTACGACGCTCAGGCCGACGCCGCCGCCGAGCGCGCCGCGGTCACCGAGGTGCCCTCGTCGGAGCTGTCGCTCGGCGATGTCGTCGTCGTCACCGCCGGCGAGCTGATCCCGGGCGACGGAGACATCGTCAACGGCATCGCCACGGTGGACGAATCGGCCATCACCGGCGAGTCCGCCCCCGTCGTCCGCGAATCCGGCGGCGACCGTTCGGCCGTCACCGGCGGCACCCGTGTGCTGTCGGACCGCATCGTCGTGCGGATCACGTCCAAGCCCGGCGAGACGTTCGTGGACCGCATGATCGCGCTCGTCGAGGGCGCCGCACGCCAGCGCACCCCCAACGAGATCGCGCTCAACATCCTGCTCGCGAGCCTGTCGATCGTGTTCGTGATCGTGGTGCTCACGCTCAACCCGATCGCCTCGTACGCCGCGTCCCCCGTGTCGATCCCGGTCCTGATCGCCCTGCTCGTGTGCCTCATCCCGACCACGATCGGGGCCCTGCTGTCGGCGATCGGCATCGCCGGGATGGACCGGCTCGTGCAGCGCAACGTCCTCGCGATGTCCGGACGCGCGGTCGAGGCGGCGGGAGATGTCACGACCCTGCTCCTGGACAAGACCGGGACGATCACGTACGGCAACCGCCGCGCTTCGGATTTCGTCGCGATGCCCGGCGTCGACGCGGACGAGCTCGCGCGCGCGGCGGCGCTGTCCTCGCTCGCGGACCCGACCCCGGAGGGCGTGTCCGTGATCGAGCTGGCCGCGGTGCGCGGCATCCGTGTCACCGAGCCCGCCGGCGCCGCCTCGGTGCCCTTCACCGCCCAGACCCGCATGAGCGGTGTCGATCTCGCGGACGGCGCGCAGGTTCGCAAGGGGGCGGGATCCGCCGTACTCGCCTGGCTCGACGCCGCGGGGACGCCGGTGCCCGCCGACGCACGTGCGCAGCTCCTGCAGAGCACCGAGGCGATCGCGCAGTCCGGCGGAACTCCCCTGGTCGTGGCGACGCTCGACGCGCAGAAAGCAGGAGTTGTGCTCGGGGTGATCCACCTGAAGGACATCGTGAAGGAGGGCCTGCGCGACCGTTTCGCCGAGCTGCGCGCCATGGGCATCCGGACGGTCATGATCACGGGCGACAACCCGCTGACCGCCGCGGCGATCGCGAAGGAGGCGGGCGTCGACGACTACCTCGCCGAAGCGACCCCCGAGGACAAGCTCGCCCTGATCACGCGCGAGCAGGAGGGCGGCAACCTCGTCGCGATGACCGGCGACGGCACGAACGACGCGCCGGCACTCGCGCAGGCGGACGTCGGCGTGGCGATGAACACGGGCACATCGGCCGCGAAGGAGGCCGGCAACATGGTCGACCTCGACAGCGATCCGACCAAGCTCATCGACATCGTGCGCATCGGCAAGCAGCTGCTCATCACGCGCGGAGCCCTCACCACCTTCTCGCTCGCCAACGACATCGCGAAGTACTTCGCGATCATCCCGGCGATGTTCATGGGCGTCTTCCCGGGGCTCGCGGCGCTCAACATCATGGGACTCTCGTCGCCGGCATCCGCCGTGACGAGCGCGATCATCTTCAACGCCCTCGTCATCATCGTGCTCATCCCGCTGGCC
>JASBUD010000104.1 GCA_030148105.1 Microbacterium sp.
GAGCCTCGGTGACACCGCCTCGACGAGCTCCTCGTGCTGCGGACCGGCGTCGCCGTCGAGCTGCGCATAGCATCCGTTCACCCGAGTCAGGAAGCATGGACCCCATGACCGACACCCGCCCCACCGTCCTCTTCGTCTGCGTCCACAACGCCGGCCGCAGCCAGATGGCCGCGGGCTACGCCCGCACCCTCTCCGGCGGCGCGGTCGAGGTGCGATCGGGCGGCTCCGAGCCCGGCAATGCGATCAACCCCGTCGCGATCGCGGCGATGCGCGAAGAGGGGATCGACATCAGCGAGGCGGTGCCCCAGCTGCTGCAGACCGACGACGTGCGCGCCGCCGACGCGGTCATCACGATGGGCTGCGGCGACGCGTGCCCGATCTTCCCGGGCAAGCGCTACGAGGACTGGGAGCTCGAGGACCCCGCCGGCAAGGACCTCGAGACCGTGCGCCGCGTGCGCGACGACATCAAGACGCGCGTGCGGCGGCTGCTCGCGGAGCTCGGAGTCGATCTGGTCGCCTGAGGCGCACGTTCCCGATCACCCTCCGACGGGGGGGGTGGAACCTTGGTATCCCGTTCGGGAAACTGAGGTATTCTTCGTGGCATGCACCCGAAGCTCTCCCTCTTCACGCGCGCCCGGAGCACGCTGATCCTCCTCGCCCTGCTGCTGGTCATCTCCCCCTTCGTGAGCGCGCCGGCCCAGGCGCTCGAAGACGAACCGGGGTATCCCCGGGTCGGAGCCTGGAGCGAGTCCCGAGACGGGCACCACATCGCCTGGGGATCGACCTCGGCGATCACGCAGCTCTACGCGGTCTACACGCGAGCGGGGAGCACCCCCGATCTCTTCGCCTACTGCATCGAGGTCACCGTGTGGCCGGGCTTCGGCGAGCGGATGGACGTGGGCGGTTGGGCTTCGTTCCCCGGTGAGAACCTCTTCGCCACTGATCAGCGCGTGCGTGAACGCGTCGCCTGGATCGTGTCGAACTCGTATCCGCAGTCGTCGCTCGAGTCGATCGCCGATCGAGCCGGCATCGTCGGACTCACCGCCGACGAAGCGATCACCGGCACCCAAGTGGCGATCTGGCAGCTCACCGATTCGAGCCCGGCCCCGGCTGACTTCGTCTATCGGGGCCTGGTGGTCGACGACGGCTTCGACACGACCTCACCGACGGCGCGAAGGATCCAGGCGCTCGTCGACCACCTCACCGGTCCCACGAACACGGGGATCGCCGAGTCGAGCAGACCTGAGCTGCGCATCACCCCGCCGCAGGTGAGCGGCGTCGCCGGGCAGCAGCTCGGCCCGCTGACCCTCACCGCATCGGCGGGCGAGCTGATGCTCGACAACTCCTCCGGCTTCCCGCTCGTGACCGCCGACGGCACCCCGATCGATCCGACCCGCCCTCCGCGCGACACGGACCTCTATCTCGATGTGCCCGCCGACGCCGGGGCTGGGACTGCGACCGTCCGCTCCGAGCTCGTCGGGGAAGGCTACGACGGGCTGCTCCTGACCTCGCCGAATACCCCGCGTCGGCAGACCATGATGATCGCCGAGACGCGCGAGCTCACGATCTCCGCGACCGCCGAGCTGTCGTGGACGGCGGCACCGGGCGACGACGCCACCGTTCCCACCGTGCCGATCGAGCCCGGCGTGCCGATCGAACCCGGCGTGCCGATCGAACCCGGCGTGCCGGCCGTCCCCGGGGCACCGATCGAGCCCGCCGCAGCAGCCCCCGCGGCGGACGCGAACGACGCCGCGCCGACGCTCGCCCGGACGGGCGCCGACGCGATCCCGACGGTGCTCGGCGCGCTCGCCGTACTCGTCAGCGGCGCGGCGCTACTGGCCCTTCGCTCGCGACGTCGGTCGCTCCGAGCGGCGCACCACCGGCCGCTCCCGCGGTCCGCAGGAACACGATGATCCAGCTGAAGATCAGGCACGCGGCGACGAGTTCGACGGCCGTCAGGTTGTAGTAGCCGGTGGCGAAGAACACCGCCATCACGATGATGACGACCACGTAGACGTAGCCGAGCCCGACGAACACCCGAGGCACGCTGCGGATGAGCCAAGGCAGGAACACGACGATCGCCGCGAAGCAGACCGCCATGCCCGTCGCCACCGTGTTGTGCAGGAGGAAGAAGCGGTCGACAGGGAAGATCCCGACGCAGGCGAGGAACACGCCGATGAGGATCAGGCCGATCCGCACGAGGTCGCGCCCGCGCCGGTCGGGCGGGTTGCCTGCGGGAAGCGTCGCCGTCGCGTACCGCGCGATGATCGTGACGATCGCGCCGGCGACGATGAGCGTCAGGTTGAACGCCATCGCGGAGACGTCGTTCGTCATGCCGAGTGCCGAGAGGTTCTCCTTCCACCAGTGCGGATCGCTCGCGGAGAGCATGCTCGTGAGCGCGCCGACCACGAGGAACACGGCCAGCACGAGCGAGAGCAGCATCGGGGTCATCCGCGCCGCCGAGAGGAAGCACACGTAGCCGGTCAGGGCCATCGCGACCGCGGCGAGCGCCGCCCCCGGCAGGGTGAACACGACGGCGTCGCGGAAGCAGAACTCGAGCACCGTGGCGAGCGCGAACCAGCTGAGCAGGGCGATGGCGCCGTGCGCGATCGCGAGGGCGGTGACGTCGAACCAGTGCAGCCGGGCGCCGGGCACCGACAGCCCCTGCCCGATCTCGCGGCGGAGCGCCGGGTTCGCGGTGCGCCGCACGAGCACCCGGCCGAGCACGAAGGCCACGATCGCGACGACGGCCCCGGCGATGCCGACGAACTCGCCGAGCGAGCCCTGCCCGCCCGCGATGGGGAGGTCACGACCCCAGAAGACGGCGAGCGAGACGAGCCCGCCGACCACGAAGAACGCGCTGCCGGCGAGCAGCGCCACCGACTCCAGCGATTCGGCGCTCTCGGCGGGATGCCGCAGCGCGGCGCGGAGCGAGACGGGATCCTCGTGCTCCCTGGGCGCCGCTCCGGCCGGATGCTCCTGCGTCGTGCTCATTGCGCCTCCCCCGCGGCGCGCCCGACCACCGGCCCCGCTCGGCACCACTCTAGGGCGCGGGCGTACGGCGGGTGCGGAACTCGTTCGGAGTGCTCGTGGCTCGTCGGGTACGCGCCTCCTCCGGCGGTGCGCCCGGCCTGAAGGAAGGTGGGTCTGCACCGGGCCGAACGCGCACCATCCGTCGGGGTCTCGGGCGGGTCATCCTCGCGAGGTGCGAGGTGAGCTCCGCAAGAAGATGACGAGGATGGCGGCGACGGCGAGGAGCGCGGCGGCGAACAGCATCGCGAGAGCGAATGCTACGGTACTCGCGCGAGCCGGGTCGGCACCACCGAGCACTGCTGCGTCCGTTCTCCAGGCCGCGAAGGTGACCAGGGTAGCCAGTCCGATCGCTCCGCCGACCTGCTGCATCGAGGTGAAGACCGCTGATCCCACGCCGGCGTCGGTGTCGTTGGTGCCCGCGAGCGCGCCGGCCGCCAGCGCAGGGAGGGCGAGTCCGCACCCCACGCTGGTGACGATGAAGCCGGGAAGAATCCCGAAGGCGTAGCTGTCGCCGGGTTCGATGGCGGCCAACAACGCAGTCCCTGCCGCCGTGATCAGCAACGAGCCGACCAGCGTCCACCGGAGCCCGATTGCGGCCACCGCCCGCGAAGACAGCCACACGCCGATCAGGATTCCCGCACCGTAGGGCAGGTAGGCGAGGCCGGCCGTCAATGGCGGGTAGTTCAGTCCCGTTTGCAGGTGCAGCATGAGCAGGAACGCCATGGCGAACAGCGACGCCGACACCAGGAGCGTCGCGCCGTTGGCGATCAGCCGTGCGCGGTCCGCAAGGAAGGACGCCGGGATGAGCGGGTCGGCGACCCGTGTCTCCACGATGGCGAATGCGGCCCCCAGGGCGATCGCGAGAGTGAGGGGGAGCAGGGTGCCCGGGTGCGCCCAGCCTGATTCGGCGGTCTGGAGCAGCCCGTACACGAGGGCGACGATGGCCCCGGTGCCGAGCACCGTGCCGGCGACATCGAGTCGTCGCCCGCGTCCAAGTGCCCGGCTCTCGGGCACGAGGCGTGGGAGCAGGACGAGTGCGATGATAGCGACCGGCAGGTTGATGAGGAAGATCCATCGCCAGGACGCCAGGCCGGTGAGCGCGCCGGCGATCACGAGCCCCACGGTTCCGCCCAGTCCCGCGAGGGCACCCCACCCGCCCAGGGCGCGGCCGCGCTCGGCGGGGCCTGGGAACATGCGGGTGATCAACGACAGCGCCGCCGGACTCGCGATCGCGGCCCCGACACCCTGCCCGAAGCGACCGGCGATGAGCTGCCACGGCTCCGATGCGATGGCGCAGACCAGGCTGGCCGCACCGAACAGCGCCACACCCCAGCCGAACACGCGGCGGCGTCCGAGGAGGTCGGCCATGCGGCCGCCGAGGAGGAGGAGCCCCCCGAAGGAGATGAAGTAGGCGTTCGCGACCCACGCGAGACCAGCCGTGTCGAGCCCGAGGTCGCTGCGGATACTGGCCAGCGCGACGCTCACGGCCGTATCGTTCAGGACCAGCATGAACTGCACGAAGCACAACACGACCAGTGCTGCCGTCCGGCGGCCGACGCTGGCGAGGGCAGACGCCGAGGCGGACGACGCTGCCGCGTTCACGGGGTCAAGAGGCATAGCTACGACGCTAGGTTCGACGCCAGACGTCCGCAATCCGCTACCAGGCCAGTCTGTAACGCGTTGAGGACATATCCTGGGCGCTATGAGAGTCGTGCGCGAACTCGAGGCCGTGAACGCCGACACCGTGCCGCCCAGCGTCGGGGCGATCGTCGTGGGTACTTTTCCGCTGGCCTCGGGGGACTGGATCGCCGCGCATAGCCACACGCATCACCAGCTGGCCTGGACGCGCAGCGGAGTGCTCGGCATCGCCGTCGACGACAACTATTGGATCCTGCCCCCCACACGGGCACTGTGGGTGCCCGCGGGCGTCATCCACCGCACCGGCGCGACCCGCGACGCGGTGCTCTCCAGCCTCTACCTCGACCCCGAAAGCTGCACGCTCGACTGGACCGAACCGACACCGGTCTCGGTCGACGGGCTGCTCGCGCACCTGATCGGTCATCTCCAGCGCACCGACCTTCCGGCGGACGCCCGTCTCCGCGCCGAAGCGGTGCTCCTGGATCTGCTCCACCCGCTGCCGGCCACTCCGATCGACGTGCCAGACCCGGTGGACTCCCGCGTCCGTGCCGTCGCGGACGCCCTGCGCGCCGACCCGGCCGACGCGCGCAGCCTCGACGCCCACGCGCACGCCATCGGCGTCAGCAGGCGCACCCTCACCCGGCTATTCGCCGCCGACACCGGCATGAGCTTCGACCGCTGGCGCACTCACGCCCGACTGCGCGCGGCACTCCCCCTGCTCGCCGAGGGCCAGTCCGTCTCCCGAGTCGCACAAGCCGTCGGCTACGCCACCCCCAGTGCCTTCCTCGCGGCATTCCGCCGCACCGTCGGCACCTCCCCCGGGCGCTACCTCCACGGCGACCCGGACCAGTCGAACAGCTCCAGCAACGTCACCGGCCCGTCCGTCCCGGCGAACACGTAGTCGCCAGGCACCTCGGCCGCAAGCATCCGACGTCGCTGCGCCGCGACCGCGTCGCCCAGTACTCCGCCGTCACTCGGCGAAGAAGCCTCGGTCGCCGAGGGTGACGAGCGACCGATTGTGGAAGCGATCATCCTGCTCGAGCACGGTCACACTCCCCGTGGGGGTCCGAAAGGCGGCGTATGCACACGCTTCGGCGGGGATTCTCATCCATGCTGCGATCACCGGACTCGCCGACCCTCCATGGGTCACGATAATGCGATGAGGAGCGGGATCATCCTCGAAGCGCGCCACCGCCGCATGCACTCTCTCGAGCCATTCCTGTTTGGTCTCCGCCCCGTCGATCCCCTCGTCGTGATCCATCCGTTCGCCAACCGCCGGCGGAGGGACGAAGCGTTCGCGAAACCACGCCTGAGGACGCCCCTCGGCCACGCCGTACGACTTCTCACGGAGCCCCGGATCAAGGGTTGCGTCGGTGCCGAACACCTCGGCGATCGCCTCTGCGGTTTGCCGCGTTCGACGAAGATCGGACGAAACAAGCTGAGGCAATTCCCCCGCGGGAATCAACGAGCGAAGATGCCGAGCAATCTTCGCCGCTTCCGCGAGACCCTTCGAAGTCAACTGAGAGTCGTACCACCCTCCGACCAGACCATCGACGTGATGCGATGCCTCCGGATGGGTGACGACATAGACCCGCTTCATCTCCCCCACCCTGCCACGTCACGGGGAGACATTGGCCGAGCCGGCTATCTGGGGCAGCGTGCCGGCGTTCGACGCGCACCACTGATCTGAGCTGTCCCCGATAGGAGGCGGATCAGCGGATGCCCCGGCGAGCCCGCGGCTGTCGGGCGCCACGGGGAACGCGGAGCAGGAGCAGCCCGGCCGCGGCGAAGCCCGCCGCGACAAGGATCGGGCCGGCCACCTCGGGGCCGGTCTCGGGCAGGTGCGGGCGGAACCGCGCCGGGTTCGGCGAGGCCAACCACGGGCCGACGCCCGCCGCGTTCGCGGCGGCCACCTCGGCGACGACGTCCACTCCGTCGGCCACGCCCGTGAACACCTGCGGCGCCGGGGCGCCGAGCACGACACGCTCCTGGAGCGGTTCGCCGGCCGTCGTCTTCAACCGGACGACGTAGGACTCGACTCCGGGCTGCGTGTCGGTCCAGCCGACCTCGACGCGGCGGTCGCCCTCGCTCAGGCTCACCTGCTGGACCGCGGCCGGGAGCCCGTCGACCGGGCCCACGACGATCCGGCCGGTGAGGTTGTCGAAGCCGATCGAGCGGCCCACGAAGAAAACGTTGCCGGTGTTGAAGTAGGGGCCGCTCGCGGCGAGCGCCGCGGCATCCGCATCCGCGCCCGCATCCGCTTCCTCGCTCGGCGACGCACCGGTCGGCTGGTACAGTCCGGCGGCGCGGTAGCCGCCGGCGACGGTCCGCGTCCAGAACGGCTCCCCACCGGGGGTCGCGAAGGAGATCGGCGTGCCCGCGTTCAGGTGCGCGATCTCCTCGGCACCGCCGCCCGGGAACGGGGTGGGCGAGGGGATCGGCGTCGCCCAGGCCCCGAAGTCGCCCATCAGCACCGAGCCGCGCTCTCCGGAGTCGACGGTCGTGGGCAGGCAGTTCATGGTCGTGGCGATCGACCAGCAGCTCTCGGCCTGCTTCGCGAACATCGGGTGATCGCTGCCCGGGTAGTCGCTGCCGCCCGTCAGCGC
>JASBUD010000151.1 GCA_030148105.1 Microbacterium sp.
GTGGGACGTGGTGACACCCGAGTGGATGGTCGGTCGGCGCGCGCTGATCGTCAGCCGGCTCACCGAGCGATCCGGACACGTCCTTCTCGAGGGCAGGTATCCGGGTGATCCCACAGGTCGAACGGTGGCGCGCTGAAGAGCAGGCCCCCAACTCCCCTTGGAGTGCCGAGCACGGCGGAGTCGGGGTGAGGCTACCCCGTGCGATCGGGATCGAAGCCTCCGCGTGAGGGATGATGTACGCATGTCCTCCTCCGTCGAACGCCGCACGAATCCCGCAGCATGGGCTGCGTTCTGGTTCGCGCTGGCCGGTCTCCTCCTCATGCAGATCACGATCTTCATCGGACTGATCCTCGGCGGCGGCCTCTCGATCGTCGCCGCGATCCTCGCCGTGATAGCCTTGTTGAAGGGGCTCGCACGCAGCGGCAAGGGAATCGCTCCCGTCGTGTTCGCTGCGATCTTCATCGCACTCACGTGGGGCGGGATCTCGATCGGCGGCGGAACGGTCTGGTGATCCAGCCGAGCACAGGCTCGGGGCTGAGAACACAAAGGCCCGAGACCCACGGAAGTCCGCGGCTCTCGGGCCTTCCGCGTGACAGCGGATCGGTGGAGATGGGGGGAATCGAACCCCCGTCCATCGCTGTGTCTCTGCGCCTTCTACGGGCGTAGCCTGTGCTGACGTTCTGCTCGGCCCCGACCTTTGCCACAGGCATCTAGGTCGACAAGCCCAGTCTGGGAAGAGTCCCGCGTGACGTCCAGACGCCGCCACACAGCAAGTCCCCTAGATGACGCCAGAATCCGTAGCGGGAACACCTACGGTCTGACGGAGTTCAGGCTCGCTTAGGCAGCGAGGGCGAACTCAGTGCGCTTTGCATCGGCACTTATTGTTTTGCAGAGATCGTTTACGAGATAACCCTGCATCCTCGGCCCGCTTCTCGCAGGAGCTCAGGCGATGTCGAAACCGATCATCCCCATGGTCTCCCCTGTCATGCAGAGGACCGCTGTCACGCTCTGTGGAGTTGTCTTGCCACTCGGCACCGGAGGCGCCGAGCATCCCAGTCTACAACGGATGCCGCTCCTCGGCGATTCCCGCCCGGAGCGTAGAGTCTGAGCCATGACCGACGTCACCATCACCGTCCGGGGCGAGCACGAAGCCCGCGTCGCCCCCGAAGAGGCCGTGGCCCACCTCACCGTCCGGGCGGAGGGACCCGAACGGGGTCCCGTCGTGGAGCAGATCGCCGCCCTTGCGGCTCCGCTTCGCGAAGACCTCGCCGCCCGCAAGGACGCCGGCGCGCTCGTGGACTGGTCGAGTCAGCGCGTTTCGGTGTGGGCGAACCGTCCGTGGAACAACGAGGGCAAGCAGCTCGCCCTCGTCCACTACGCCTCCGTGGAGATCACCGCGACCTTCAGCGACTTCGCCGTCATGTCGTGGTGGCTCACCGACGTCGCCGAGCGTGACGGCGTGCAGGTCGACACCGTGACCTGGCGTCTCACCCCGGCGACGTCGAAGGCCACCGAGTCGGAGGTCGCCGCACAGGCGGTCGGCGTCGCCGTCGACCGGGCCACGGCCTACGCCGCCGCCCTGGGCCTCGCGAACCTCACCCCGCTCGAGATCGCCGACGTGGGACTGCTCTCCCGCTCGTCGGACTCCCCCGCGCCGGCACCGAAGATGATGCGCGCGATGGCGATGTCGATGGATGCCGGTTCCGCACCGGCCGTCGAGCTCCAGCCCGAAGACATCGTGGTGACCGCTGCGGTCGAAGCGCGCTTCGTCGCCCGTTGAGAGCGCGCATGACCGACCTGCCCGTCTCCGTGCGCACCGGCGCGCCCGAGCGCCTGTCGCGGATGATCCAGCTGCCCACGGTCAGCGCCGAGATCGACAGCCGCGGGACCGCGCCGTTCGAGAACTTCGTCGCTCTCTTGGCCGACCTTTATCCGCTCGTGCATGAACGGCTCGAACTCGAGCGCATCACCGAGTTCGGTCTGCTCTTCCGGTGGGCCGGGGTGTCGGCATCCGCAGCGCCCGTCGTGCTCATGGCGCACTACGACGTCGTTCCGGTCGACGGATCAGACGACTGGACGCACCCGCCGTTCGCCGGTGCGATAGAGAACGGCTGGGTGCACGGTCGCGGTGCCCTCGACGACAAAGGCCCGCTCCTGGTGATCCTGGAGGCCGTCGAGAATCTGCTGGAGGCGGACTTCACCCCGCCGCGGGACGTGTACCTCTCTTTCGGCGGCAACGAGGAGACCTACGGCGCCGCGGCCGTGGCGATCGCAGCCACCCTGCGCGAGCGCGGGATCGGCCCGTGGCTCGTCGTCGATGAAGGCGGCGCGGTCGTGGACGCTCCCCTCCCGTTCGCCGTCGGTGACGCGGCCATGGTGGGGGTCGCCGAGAAAGGCGTCCTGACCCTGCATCTGAGCACCCGAGGCGAGGGCGGACACGCGTCGGCACCGCCCTCCGTGACGGCCGTCGGCCGGATAGCCCGGGCGATCGATCGGCTCGAGCCCGGCACGTTCCGGGCCCGCACACCTCCGGCGATCACGCGGATGCTGAGCGTGTTCGCCGACAGGGCGCGCGGGCGGGATCAGACGATCCTGCGCACGTTGGCGACGTTTCCGCGCCTCACCGCGCGCATCTTCACGACCCTCGGCGGCGAACCCGCCGCGCTGGTCCGCACGACCGTCGCCGCCACCATGCAGGAGGGCGGCACCGCGGCGAACGTCCTCCCCTCACAGGCATCGGCCACCCTGAACCTGCGCATCGCCCTCGGCGAGACCGTCGCCGGCACCGTCCGGTGGGTGACGCGCCGCATCCGCGACCCTCTTGTCCAGGTAACGGTCCTCGAATCGAGCGAACCGTCCCCGGAGTCTCCGACCGACAACGACCAGTTCGCTCTGATCGCAGCGGCCCTCGCCGCGTCGTATCCGGATGCCGCCACCGTGCCGTACGTCATGATGGCGGCCACCGACAGCCGGCACTTCCATCGCTTCGCACCCGCGGTGTACCGGTTCGCTCCGCTGCGGATGACGGGCGCCCAGCGAGCATCGATCCACGGCGTGGACGAGCGCGTCGAGATCGCGTCTCTCGAGCGCGGTGAGCTGTTCCACCGCACCCTCCTGCAGCGGCTACAGTGATCGCACCCGAACCCCTCCGCCGGAAGGATCCGCGATGAAGCGTGCCGCCCTCGGGGCGCTGGCGAGCGTCGTCGGCTTCCTCGCCTTCGTCGAGTTCACCAGCGGCGTGCTGCAGGGCTACTACACGCCGATGCTCACCGACATCGCCCGTCACCTCGG
>JASBUD010000163.1 GCA_030148105.1 Microbacterium sp.
ATTGTCATTGTGTCTCCTTCGACGTGTCCGCGACGTCCGGTGTCGCGATGCGTCGACGGTAGGTCGGGCAAGGTTGCATCCCGTTGCATGGGTCGGTCCTCGTCCTCGCCGCCCGTCCCCCGAGACGGTGGTTCTCCCCTCGAGATGGTGGGTTTCCCCTCGAGATGGTGGGTGCTTCGCCGAGATGGTGGGTCTTCCCTCGAGACGGTGGGCACCATCTCGGACGAAAAGGGACCATCTCGGCGGGGAAGGGCGACGGAGCAGGAACCGGGGCGACGGATCAGTCGGCGGACTGCAGCCGCTCGATCCGCGCGACGAGCGCGGCGCGCTTGGGCGAACGCGCCGGCAGCATCCGCAGGCACAGAGTGAGCAGCTCCTCGTCCTGCGCGCCGGCATCCGTCTCGGCGAACGCGAGGAGCACGTCCACGCTCGCCTCGGCGATGAGCGCTTCGCGCAGGGCCGTGCGCACGGTGTCGCGCAGTTCCTCCACGCCCGGCGAGGTCGAATCGGGCAGCACGTCGCCCCGATACGCCGCGAGCGCGACCCGGTGCGCTCCGCGATCCAGCAGCGACAGCACCTGCTGTGCATCGGTCTCCAGCTCGACGCCGAGCCGGTACGGCCGGGACTCCGGCACGAGCGCCGGCGCCTGCTTCTCGAGCACTCTGCGCAGGCGCACCATCTCGGCGCGCAGCGTGACGGTGACGGATGCCGAGGCCCCGGCATCCGCATCGCCGTAGACGAGCGCCCCCAACTGGTCGGCCGAGACCCCCTGCCGGTGGGTGGCGAGCATGAGGAGTAGTTCGGCATGGCGCTGACCGAGTTCGGACACGGACTCCGCGCCCTCGCGCGCCACCTCCAGCAGCGCCCGATCGCGTCCGAGCACCCGGAGCGTGATGCGCTCCACCGGAGCCGCGGCCCGCCGCGGCGCCGCCGGCTGCTCCGCCCGGGCCCGCAGCCGGGCGACCAGCAGTTCACCCTCGATCGCCCGAGCCGTCGCGTCGACGAGGAGCTGCGCCTGCGGGGTGATGGTCTCATCCCGTCCGGTGACGTCGATCACCCCGAGGATGCGCCGCGACTCCGGGTCGTGCACCGGCACCGCCGTGCACGACCACGGCTGCACGAGCCGGTTGAAGTGCTCGGCCCCGCGGATCTGCACCGAGCGGTCCAGCGCCAGCGCGGTGCCCGGCGCGGAGGTGCCGACCGCCTGCTCGGACCAGTTCGCCCCGGCGACGAAGCCCATATCGCCGGTGAGCGCCCGGATGTGATGGTCTCCCTCGACCCACAGCAGTCGCCCCGCCGCATCGCCGACCGCGACCACGACTCCGGATTCGCTCGCCTCACCCGGCAGCAGCAGCGCCCGGATCATGTCCATCACGCTCGCGAGCGGATGCGTGCGCCGGTACTCCTCGAGCTCGGCGCTCGCGAGGTCGAGCGGCGGAAGCGCCTCGGCGCCGACGAGACTCGCCAGCGCGCGGCGCCAGGAATCCTGCACGAGCGGCCGCACGTCGTGCAGGCGCGGGTCGGCGCCGTTCCCGGCGACGAGCTCTTCGTGGGCGCGCTCGATCAGCAGGCGCGAGTTCTGCGGTGAGACCTCGCGGCGCGGCGACCACGGCGATGGCATGGCAGCTCCGTTCGACGTCGGGGAGCACGATCAGTCTAGGCACGCGAGGGGTATCACAGGCCGAGCGCGGGACCAAGGCCCCTGACGCGCGCCCGCGCACAGGCGCAGAGTGGAATCACACCCACCACAGGAGGAGGACGCCATGAAGGCCGTGCAGTATCGCGAGATCGGCAAGGGACCCGAGGTCGTCGAGATCGACACCCCCGAACCCGGACCGGGTCAGATCCGGCTGCGGGTGACCGCGGCGGGCCTCTGCCACTCGGACTGGTTCGTGATGGACCTTCCCGCCGACCAGTACATCTACGGCCTGCCCCTCACGCTCGGTCACGAGGGGGCCGGCGTCGTGGACAAGCTCGGCGATGGTGTCGAGGGCATCGAGGTCGGCGGCGCGTACGCCGTCTACGGCCCGTGGGGCTGCGGCCAGTGCCGGGCGTGCGCGGAGGGCCGGGAGAACTACTGCACGCGGGCCGCGGAGCTCGGCATCGCCCCTCCGGGCCTGGGCGCACCCGGCGCGATGGCCGAGTACCTGATCGTCGACGACGCCCGCCACCTCGTTCCGCTCGGCGATCTCGATCCCGTCCAGACGGTGTCGCTGACGGATGCCGGCCTCACGCCCTACCACGCGATCAAGGCCGCGCAGCAGAAGCTGTTCCCGGGTTCCGTGGCCGTCGTGATCGGCGCGGGCGGGCTCGGGCACGTCGGCATCCAGATCCTCCGTGCCACGACGGCGGCGACCGTGATCGCGGTCGACCTGAACGAGGAGAAGCTCGCCCTCGCCGCCGAGGTCGGTGCGCACCACACCGTGCTCGCCGGTCCTGAGGCGGCCGAGAAGATCCGCGAACTCACCGGCGGCGCCGGTGCGGAGGCCGTGTTCGACTTCGTCGGTGCGCAGCCCACGATCGACACCGCGCGGGCGGTCGTCGCCGTCGACGGGTACGTCAGCATCGTCGGCATCGGCGGCGGCCTGATGCCCACGGGCTTCTTCTCCACGCCGTTCGGCGTGTCCGTGCGCGCGCCCTACTGGGGCAGCCGCAGCGAGCTGATCGAGGTGCTCGACCTCGCCCGCAGCGGCGCGATCACCGTGCACACCGAGCGGTTCGGCATCGACGACGCGGTCTCGGCGTACGAGAAGCTCCACGCGGGCACGGTGCGCGGCCGCGCGGTCGTCACTCCGTAGCCGCCGCAGCGCCCTGCGCGGCCCACCACGCGCGCAGGCGCGCCTCGGCGTCGGCCTCGTCGAGCATGCCTTCGTCGAGTCGCAGATCCAGGAGGTATCGGTAGGCCTTCCCGACCTCCGGGCCGGGCCGGATGCCGAGCACCTCCTGGATGCGGTTCCCGTCCAGGGCGGGACGCATCGCGCCGAGTTCTTCCGCCGCCGCGAGCTCGTCGATGCGGCGCTCGATGTCGTCGTACGCGGCGGCGAGCCGCGCAGCCTTGCGCTTGTTGCGCGTGGTCACGTCGGCGCGCGTGAGGATGTGCAGGCGGGACAGCTCGTCGCCGGCATCCCGCACGTAGCGCCGGACGGCGGAATCGGTCCACGCCCCCTCCGCATAGCCGAAGAAGCGCAGGTGCAGCTCGATGAGCGTCGTGACCGAGGCGATCGTGTCGGAGTCGAACCGGAGCGCCTGCAGGCGTTTGCGGGCGAGGCGGGCGCCCTTGACGTCGTGGTGGTGGAAGGTCACCCCGCCCCCGGGCTCCAGCTTGCGGGTCGCGGGCTTGCCGATGTCATGCAGGAGAGCGGCGAGGCGCAGCGGCACGTCGGGCGCTGTACCGGGGAAGCGCAGCTGCTCGAGATCGATCGCCTGCCGCAGCACCGTCAGCGAATGCTCGTAGACGTCCTTGTGGTGGTGGTGCTCGTCCACCTCGAGGCGCAGCGCCGGCACTTCGGGCAGGAACCGGTCCAGCACTCCGGTCTCTACCAGCAGACGGATGCCGCGCACGGGGTCGTCGGTCTGGAGGAGCTTCACGAGCTCACCCTGGATGCGCTCCGGGCTCACGATCGACAGCGTGTCGCGGAGTTCGGTCATCGCCGCGACGGTCGCGGGATCGACGTCGAACCCGAGCTGTGCGCTGAAGCGCGCCGCGCGGAGCATACGGAGGGGGTCGTCACCGAAGCTCACCGCCGGGTCGGCGGGAGTCCGCAGGCGACGCGCGACGAGGTCCTCGACGCCGCCGCTCGGGTCGACGAGCGTGCGCCCGGGCACCCGGAGCGCCATGGCGTTCACCGTGAAATCGCGTCGGGCGAGGTCGCCCTCGAGCGAATCGCCGAACTCGACGGTGGGCTTGCGGGTCAGTCCGTCGTAGCTGTCGGCGCGGAACGTCGTGATCTCGACCTGCTGCGCCGCGCCGGTGTGCGGATCGCGGATGCGCGCGCCGATCGTGCCGAAGTCGCGGCCGACGTCCCACTGCGCCGTGCTGATCGGACGGACGATCCTCAGGATGTCGTCTGGCCGCGCGTCGGTCGTGAAGTCCAAGTCGTTCGCCGGGCGCGCCAGGAGCGCGTCACGCACCGGCCCGCCGACGATCGCGAGCTCGAACCCCGCCGCGGCGAACGCGTCGGCCACGGTCGACACGATCGGCGACGCGGCGAGCGCGCCCAGGCGCGCCACACCCTCGGCCATGTTGAGCATGGTTTCCAGCCTACCGACGCGCGTCTCGGCCACTTGGGGGGCCGTCGGCGAGAGCGTGGGGCGGTTCCGGCCGATTCGCGCGTCCGAGGGGCGTCAGAGGTCGGTTTCTCCCCGCGCTTTCACAAGCGACGCTCGAGCACGGCTCAGGCGAACGCGAGGAACCCCGTGAACACCAGCTCCCGCACCTCGGGAAGCAGCGCCCGGCGCAGCTCGCGGCCGTCGACCTCCAGCAGCGTCGCGATCGCGTCGATGAGCACCCCGACGGCGAGATCGCCGTCGCACGCGCCCACGAGGGCTGCCAGCCCCGGGTCCGCGGCCACCACGCGCGCGAAGCCGCCGCCCTGGTGCAGCTCGATCACGCTGGGGTCCTCGACCCCGGGCAGGTGATGGCGGGCTTCCGTGATGTCGGGGGCGACGATGAGCACCGCCGCGGCGAGCGCGTCGTCATCCAGCGCCGCCACCCGGTCGTGCGCCGCGAGGGCGCGCGCCAGATGCGCACCGAGGGCGTCCTGCCCCCCGAGCGACTGCCCGATCCGTTCGTACCGCGCAAGGCTCGGTCCCCCGGAGACGGGTCTGCGCAGCAGCACGTACCCGAAGCCGATCCCGGTCACTCCGCGCTCGTCGAAGTCGGTGAGCCAGGCGTCGATCAGCGCGGCGTACTGCGGTGTCCCGGGCAGGGTGCCGCCGTCGCGCACCCACAGTTCGGCGTACGCGAGGGGGTCGAGGCTCTCGCGTTCGATGACCCACGCGTCCAGCGGCACGTCGGAGGACTCGACCCACTCGCGCACGCGATCCAGGCCCACGGTCCCGCCGCGGCTCTCCCAGTTGCCGAGCAGCTGCGCGACGCCGCCTGGGCGCAGGTGCGCGCCGACCCCGCCGATCACCGAGGCGACCAGGTCGTCGCCCTGCATCCCGCCGTCGCGGTACTCGTACGCCGGAACCCCCGCAACCCGCGGCGTGATCACGAACGGCGGATTGGAGACCACCCGGTCGAACCGCTCGCCGCGCACGGGCTCGAAGAGCGACCCCCGAAGCGTCCGGATGCCGGTCATGCCGTTCAGCAGCGCATTCAGTCGGGTGAACCGGAGCGCTCGATCCGAGATGTCGGTCGCGACGACCTCGGCGACGTCGCGTCGGGCACGCAGGGATTGGATGCCGCACCCCGCGCCGAGATCGAGTGCTCGGCCCGCGGGGGTGGGCAGCTGCAGTCCCGCGAGTGTGAGTGACGCGCCGCCGACGCCGAGCACATGGTCTTCGGGGAGGGGTCCCCCGAGCGCCGCCTCGTCGAGGTCGCTCGCGATCCACCACTGCCCCGAGCCGCGGTCGTCCGTGAAGGACTGCGGACGGATGATCGCCTGCGGCACGACGCCGCCGTCGATACGGCTGAGTCCGAGACGCTCCAGGCCCACCGCACCGAGTGTCGGCAGCGCCTGGTCGACCGCGGCGATCGGCTGCGGCATCCCGAGCACCAGCAGCCGACCGAGGACGGCAAGCGCATCGGCACGGTCGCCGAGCGCGCGCATCGCCGGCGAGCGCAGTCCGCGCGCGATCGCGTTGTCAGCCGTCTCTCCCCACGCCGAGCGCAGCGCCTCGGAGAAGAATCCGGCGTCGTGCAGGTCATCGGCGAGCGCCCAGCACAGCGCGGGATCGGGTTCGGGGAGCACGTCTCCATTCAAGCGCGAGTCCGCACCGGCTCGGGCGCGGGTCGACACCGGCTGTACCGATGCTCGCGCCCGCGGAGCGGCTCTCGGGCGCGGCTCGGGATGCTCGGAGGGTCGGACCGTAGAATCGACCGGATCGTGCGGTCATGAATCGCACAGGAGCGAAATCCCACATGACCGTCAGTCACCCGCCCGCGGGAACCACCGCGCCACGCCCGCAGACGCCGTCGCGCGCTCGCCGCACGGCGCCGGCGGCGCTCCTCGCGACGGTCCTGCTGCTGATCACGGGTCTGCTCGCGGTTCCCTCCGCCTCGGCATCCACGGCGACGCCTACCCCGACACCCACGTCCGCCGTCGCACCCGGCGAGGCCGTCTTCACGCTGTCGCCCATCGCGAACGGCATCGTCCGTCCCGGCGACGGACTCGCGGTCTCGGTGACGCTGCAGAACGGGACGGATGCCGCCATCCCGGCGACCGCCGTCACCCTGTCGCTCGGCTCGGAGGCGCTCACCGGCCGCGCCGCGCTCAGCGCATGGCTGAACGGGGACGGGTCGTCCTCCGGATTCGCGGCGGTCGGCCAGGCGGCCCTCCCAGCCGTGGCCCCCGCCGGCACCGAGACCGCGGGGATCGTCGTCGCTCCGACCGATCCGTCTCTCGCCGCCCGTGCGCCCGGCGTGTACCCGCTGTCCGCCGCGTACGACCTCGGCGACGGACCGGTCATCTCCCGCAGCGTCATGATCGTTCCTCCGGATGCCGCAGCCGAAGTCGGTATCGGCGTGATCGTCCCGATCACCGCCGCAGCGACCGCCGAGGGCCTGCTCACCGCGACCGAGCTCGCCGCACTGACCGCGCCCGATGGCTCGCTCACCGACCAGCTCGACGCCGTGGACGGCACGGCGGCGATCCTGGCGGTCGATCCGGCCATCCCGGCCGCCATCCAGGTGCTGGGCAGTGCCGCCCCCGCCACGGCGACGGCCTGGCTGGCCCGCCTGGACGCGCTCCCCAACTCCCGGTTCGCGCTGCAGTTCGGTGACGCGGACGTCGCCGCGCAGATGCAGGCGGGGCTCTCCAGGCCCTTGCGCCCCCTGTCGCTGCAGTCGTACATGGTGCCGGCGGACTTCACGGCGTCCACCGGGGCGACCCCGTCGCCGAGCCCCACGGCGGAGTCCGGCGAGCCGGTGTACCCGACCCTCCCCGAGCTGCTCGACATCGGCGGCGCGCGGGAGAGCGTGTTCTGGCCGGGCACCGGCACGACCGCTCCCGCAGTCGTCCAGTCTCTCGGCGCGGTCACGATCGACGGCCGCGACTCGCTCACCCTCGTGCCGTCGACCGCGACGGTGGCGGGCGCCTCCGGCGGGACGGTTCCGGGCCGGGCGATCTCCGGCGACGCCGACCTGCTCGTCTACGACGCCGACGTGTCGCGCGAGCTGCGGGCCGCATCCGACGAGGAGGAGACGAGCCTGCGCGGCGCTCCGCTGACCGCGGCGGCCGCCTACCTCGCGTTCGCGACCGCGCAGAGCGGCGGCGAGCCCATCGTCGTGACGCTCGACCGCGGCGAAGACCGGTCCCGCGTCGCACTGCGGACCGCGATCACGTCCGCCTCGCAGGCGCCGGGAGTCACCCCGCTGACGCTGGGCGGTGTCGCGGCCCGTATCCCGGCATCCGTCGAGATCGCCGACGGGCCGGTCGACCAGGTGCGTGTCGACGCGGCCGCAGCGCTCGTGGCCGACGAGGCCCAGGTGAACCGGTTCTCCACGATCCTCGACGATCCCACGGTGCTCACCGGACCGGAGCGGGCGGAGATCCTGCAGCTTCTCGGGCTCGCGTGGGTGCCCGAGCCGGAGGAGTGGACGACCGCGCTCGCCGGGCACCGCGCCGCGACGGCGACGACGCTGGACAGTGTCGGCATCCTTCCGCCGAGCGACATCAACCTCTTCAGCGCCGGCGCCCCGATCCCGATCTGGGTGCGCAACGACCTGGACTATCCGGTGAACGTGGTGCTGTTCGCAACCCCCGACGACCTGCGCCTGGACGTCACGCGTGCGAACGAGGTCACCGCCGGCGCGAACAGCAACACGCGTGTCCAGGTGCCGGTCCAGGCGCGCGTGGGCAACGGTGAGGTCTCTGTGCAGCTCCAGCTGCGCAGCCGCACGCTCGAGCCCATCGGCGATGCCCAGGTGGTCGACGTGAACGTCCGCGCCGACTGGGAAGGCATCGGCCTGGTCATCCTGTCGGTCCTCGTCGGAGGGTTCCTCCTCCTCGGCGTGGTGCGCACCGTCCTGCGGTTCCGGCGACGGTCCCGCCGGGCGGCGGAGACACCGGATGCCGCGTCCGCCGAGACCGACCACGACAAGGGCACCGGATGAGCGGCATCGGACGGGCCAGCGTTCTGATCGGAGCGGGGACGATCGTCTCGCGGCTCACAGGCCTCCTGCGCACGGTCGTGCTCGTCGCTGCGGTCGGCTCTGTCGGCAGTCGTGCCGGCGACGCGTTCGCCCTGGCCAACCAGCTGCCGAACAACATCTACGCGATCATCTCGGCCGGCATCCTCACCGCCGTGATCGTGCCGCAGATCGTCAAGGCCACCGCGCACGACGACGGCGGGCGGGCGTTCGTGTCGAAGCTGTTCACGCTCGGCACGGTCGTCCTGGTCGTGACGACCGCGACCGCGCTCCTCGTCGCGCCGTGGCTCGTGCAGCTGTACGCCCCGAGCGCCCCCGCGGATCAACTGGCGCTCGCCACGGCCTTCGCCTACTGGTGTCTGCCGCAGATCCTGTTCTACGGGCTGTACGCCCTCGTCGGCGAAGCGCTGAACGCCCGGCGGATCTACGGACCGTTCACGTGGGCGCCGATCGTGAACAACGTCGTCTCGATCGCCGGCTTCCTCGTGGTCATCGCGCTGTTCGGCTCGGATCTGACCGCTATCTCGGACTGGACGCCCGATTCGATCGCGCTCCTGGGCGGAACGGCCACGCTCGGGATCGTGGTGCAGACCGTCGTCCTGCTCGCATTCTGGCGGCGCACAGGTCTGCGGGTGCGGCCGGACTTCCGCTGGCGGGGCGTCGGGCTCGGCCACATCGGCAAGCTCGCGGGCTGGACCTTCCTCATGGTGATCGCCGGTCAGCTCGCCGGGCTCGCGCAGACGCGTATCGTCTTCGAGGCGTCGGGCGAGGGAGCCTCGATCGCGGCGATGCAGAACGCCTGGCTCATCTTCATGCTCCCGTACTCGGTGATCGTGCTCTCGATCGGCACCCCGTACTTCACGCAGCTGAGCGAGCACGCC
>JASBUD010000174.1 GCA_030148105.1 Microbacterium sp.
ACCGAGCGCCTTGTCGGGCAGCCCGATGATGCGGAACTCGGGCCGTTGATTCGACAGGTCGGCCTCGACTTCGACGAGCGCGCCGTCCAGGCCGGTGAGGGCGACCGCCCATGTGCGCGCGATCGTCATCGGAGGTCCTCCAGGTGCTCGAGGTCGCCCACCCGAGGGTCGGGCCCGACGATCGAGATGACATCCAGGCGAAGCCGCCGCCCTTGGACCTGATCTGGGTGCGCGGCGATCCAGGCGATCGCCAGGCGCCAGAGCCGGGCGTGCTTGCGCGCGTCGATCGCCTCGAACGGGTGCCCGAACGCCGGACCACTGCGCGTCTTGACCTCCACCACCACGAGGGCGCGGCCGCGAGCGGCGACGAGGTCCAACTCACCCTCACGGATCCGCCAGTTGCGATCCAGGATCTCGTAGCCGGACGCGCTCAGATACTCTGCAGCGCGCTCCTCCCCCGCTCTGCCGAGCACATCTTTGGCTGCCATGAGGAGATCGTGCCGGGCGCGACGGCGCCGCCGGAGCGCGCGGGCGCGGACGGTGCAGAAGTCGTCGCAACAGCCCCCTGGGGAGGAGCGGCCGACGCGATGAGAGGGACGACTCTAGGATGGAGTCACCATGGATGACGAAGTCTTCGAGGACTATGACCGCGAACTGGAGCTCGCGCTGTACCGCGAGTACCGCGATGTCGTTTCGCAGTTCCAGTACGTGATCGAGACGGAGCGTCGCTTCTACCTCGCGAACGAGGTGAACGTCGTCCGCCGGGACACGGAGCACGACTTCTATTTCGAGATCACGATGACCGACGTGTGGGTGTGGGACATCTACCGTGCCGACCGGTTCGTGAAAGGCGTTCGCGTCCTCACATTCAAGGACGTCAACGTCGAGGAGCTCTCGCGGCGCGACTTCCAGCTCCCCGAGGAGCTGTCGCTCGACTCCTGATCGGTCCTCAGAAGAGCGTCGGCGAGCCGATGAACGACCAGGATGCGCGGTGGTGCGCGCTGATGCCGTGCCGCAGGATCGCCTCGCGGTGATCGAGGCTCGCGTAGCCCTTGTTGCGAGCCCAGTTGTAGTGCGGCTCCGCGTCATGCAGCTCGATCATCCGCGCGTCGCGCGCCACCTTCGCGATCACTGAAGCCGCCGCGGCGCTCGCGCAGTCGCGGTCGGCCTTGATCACCGGTCGCACCGTGAGCGCGTCACCGTGCACGGGGGTGATGTAGTCGTGATTGCCGTCCAAGACCACGATCCCCTCCTCGGGGGTGAATCCGGCGGCGGAGAGCTGCTGGAGTCCGCGTGAAGCGGCGAGTCCGAGCGCGCGCATGATGCCGATCTCATCGATCTCCTGCGGGCTCGCCCAGCCGACGGCGCTGACGCTCACCCACGCTGCGGCGCGTTCCGCGACGCCTGCGCGGCGCGATTCCGGCACGAGCTTGGAGTCGCGCAGGCCCTGAGGGACGCGCTTGCGCGAACGTGCGGCGTCGATCGCGACGACACCGACGGCGACCGGACCTGCGAGAGCGCCGCGACCGACCTCATCGCACGCGATCAACAGGGGATGCTCGCGGAGCAGACGCCGTTCGAGGGTCAGGCGCGGCTCGGTCACGACCATGGGCGCGTCGTCACTTCGAGGATTCGGCGGGCGCCTCGTCCGGCACGCTCTCGAACACCTCATGGTGGAAGTCCAGCATCCCGAACCGGTCGAACGGCCACGTGATCAGGAAAGCCCGGCCCACGACGTTCTCCACCGGCACGAACCCCTTGCCGGGCTGATCCTGGTTGTAGCGCGAGTCCTTGGACGAGTAGCGGTTGTCGCCGAGGACCCACAGGCGGTCTTCCGGGACGACGACATCGAAGTCGTCGGCGGATGCCGGGCTGTCGGGCGTCGGCAGCTTCAGGTAGGCGCTCTCGTCGATCGCCTGATCGTTCACGGTGATCTGCCCGAGGTCGTTGCAGCAGACCACGTGGTCTCCCGGCATCCCGATGACGCGCTTCACGAGATGGTCATCGCTGTCGGGTGCGGAAAGACCCACGAGCGAGAGCGTCCAGTCGAGCGCCTCGACCAGAACCGAGCGCGGCGGTTCGGTGCGCGCCGGCAGCCAGCCACCGGGGTCGCGGAACACGACGATGTCACCGCGCTCGTACCCGCCGAACCGGGGTGTGATCTCGTCGACGAGGATGCGGTCGTTCACGAGCAGCGTGTCCTCCATCGACCCGGACGGGATGTAGAACGAGCGGACCAGGAAAGTCTTCACGAGGAAGGAGACGAGCACCGCGACGAGCACGATGATGATGACGTCGCGGAGGAACGCCAGCCATCCGCGTCGACGGTCCCGGCCGCCGGCCGACCCGGAGCGGGAAGAGGACGCCGGCGCTGCGGGAGCCGTCTGCTCGGTGGTCATTCAGATTCCTTCGGCGGGCGCACCGCACCTCAGCGCGCTCTGGATCAAGGGTCGCACATCCGGCACCCCGGGGACGACGAAACCCCGGTGCCGAGCACCGGGGTTTCGCGGGAATCGCGTCAGTTGTCGCGCTTCTCCTTGATCTTGGCCTTCTTGCCGCGGAGGTTGCGCAGGTAGTAGAGCTTCGCGCGGCGGACGTCACCGCGGGTGACGACCTCGATGTGGTCGATCACCGGGCTGTGGACGGGGAACGTGCGCTCCACGCCCACCTGGAAGCTGATCTTGCGGACCGTGAAGGTCTCACGCACGCCGTCACCGGAGCGGCCGATGACCACGCCCTGGAAGACCTGGATACGCGAGCGGTTGCCCTCGGTGATGTTGACGTGCACCTTCACGGTGTCGCCGGCGTTGAAGGCGGGGATGTCCGAACGCAGGGATGCTGCGTCGACGGCGTCGAGGATCTGCATGATCATTGCTCTCTGCGGCCGCCACAGGTCGACCGCGGGTACTGGTGGGAAAGAAAGGTACGTGTCCGAGGCCTTCGACGATCGTCTGAAGTCCGGCTCCCCTGAGGCAGAGCCTGGTCAGGACACAAAGGATCATTCTGCCACGGATGCCACGAGCCGCCAAAACGGCTCAGACCGCAGGCGGACGCTCCGTGATCACGATGACATCGCGGTCGGAGCCCGCATGACGGGGCGGGGGTGGGGTCTGCGCGGGGATGTACCCGATGCCCTCGGTCGTCCTCATCAGCACGGCCGACGGCTTCGCCTCGCGCCAGAGCTGGACCAGTTCCAGCCAGAACAGGGCGAGCCCGACGATGATCGTGAGCACCATGACCGGTGCCCACCAGGCCTGGTTGAAGAATCCCAAGGCAATCGTGAGCGCATGCCAGACGCCGAAACCGAGAACGTCCCACCAGGACACCGCCCGCTCGGCGCGAACCGTTCCGCGGGCCCGCACGAGCAGCGTGAGCAGCAGTTGACCGATGAACACGGAGGGGATCGCGATGAACAGCACCCAGAGGAACGCCCATCCTCCCGCGTTGAAGACCCCCCAGCCCACGAGGAGCCACAGCGGCAGCACGAACGCGGCCGGGATCATCCAGCCGTAGAACACCCGACGAACCCACATAGCCTTGATGGTACGCGCACTGTGCCAGGTGCGGCCTGGGAGAATGATCACGACGAGAGGAACCGGATGATCGAGTTGCGCACACCCGTTGAGATCGAGGCCATGCGCCCTGCCGGGCGCTTCGTGGCCGAGACGCTGGCGACGCTGCGCGAGGAGACACGGGTCGGCACGAACCTCTTGGCGATCGACCGACGCGCCCACGATCTGATCCGCCGCGCCGGGGCGGAGTCCTGCTACATCGACTACCACCCGTCGTTCGGGGCGAGGCCGTTCGGCAAGGTCATCTGCACGTCGGTCAACGACGCCGTCCTGCACGGTCTGCCGTTCGACTACGCATTGCGCGACGGCGATCTGGTCACTCTGGACTTCGCGGTGTCCGTCGACGGATGGGTGGCGGACTCCGCGGTGTCCTTCATCGTGGGCACGCCCCGTGACGAGGATCTCGCCCTCATCGACACGACGCAGCGCGCCCTGGATGCCGCGATCGGAGCGGCCGTGGAAGGTCAGCGCGTCGGCGACATCTCGCACGCGATCGCGCAGGTCGCCCATGCCGACGGATACCTCATCAACACCGACTTCGGTGGGCACGGCGTGGGTCGGATCATGCACGGCGACCCGCACGTGCCCAACGACGGCAAACCGGGCCGCGGCTATCCGCTCCGCGCCGGTCTCGTGGTCGCGCTCGAACCCTGGTTCCTGCAGACCACGGACGAGCTCATCACCGATCCGGACGGCTGGACGCTGCGCAGCGCGGACGGATCCCGCGGCGCGCACGTCGAGCACACGATCGCCGTCACGGCGAACGGTCCGATCATCCTGACCGACCGATCCTGGCTGGGCGTCGACTGATCGGGTGATCAGCGTTCGGCGACGGTCAGCACCACCGCCGAACGCGACGGAAGGGCGACCTCTTCGCCCGCGAGGGCGACTCCGGATGCGGTGGCGAGGACGATCTCGGCGTGCGGCGGAACCGGCATCCGCGAGGCCCGCTCGGAGAAGTTGACCAGGATGTGCGTGTTTCCCCGGCGGAGCCGGAACAGCCGCCGGTCCTCATCCGCCTCTGCGAAGACCGCGGTGAAATCCGGGTCGGTGAGGTCGGGCAGTTCCCGGCGGAGGGCGATCAGCCGCGTGTAGAGATCCAGGATGCGACGGTGGATGCCGGACTCGCGCTCGTCCCACCGCAACCGGGAGCGTTCGAACGTGGCCGGATCCTGCGGGTCGGGAACCACGCTGCGGTCCCATCCCATCGCGGCGAACTCTTCGATGCGCCCCTCGGCGGTCGCCCGGCCCAGCTCCGGCTCGGGGTGGGAGGTGAAGAACTGCCACGGGGTCGAGGCGGCCCACTCCTCCCCCATGAACAGCATGGGCGTGAAGGGGCTGAGGACGGTGAGCACGGCCGCGATCGCGAGTCCGCCCTGATCGAGGGTCTGCGAGAGACGGTCGCCGGCTGCGCGATTGCCGATCTGATCATGATCCTGGCTGAATGTGACCAGCCGCGAGGTGGGGATGCGGGGATCGATCGGGTGGCCGTGGATCACGCCCCGGAACGAGGACCACGTGCCGTCGTGGAAGAAGCCGCCGGTACAGACCTTCGCGAGCGCCGCCAGCGGAGCGAAGTCGGCGTAGTAGCCGGAGGTCTCACCCGTCACCGCGACGTGCAGAGCGTGGTGGTAGTCGTCGCTCCACTGCGCCGCGAGGCCGTAGCCGTCGGCCTCTCGCGCCGTGATGAGACGCGCGTCGTTCATGTCGGACTCGGCGATCAGGGTGAGCGGGCGGCCGACGTGCGCGCTGAGCGCGTCGGTCTCCTCGGCGAGCTCCCGGAGGATGTGTCGGTTCGAGGAGTCCTTCAGGGCGTGGACCGCATCCAGACGCAGACCGTCGACGTGATGGTCGCGCATCCACATGAGCGCGTTGTCCACGATGTACCGGCGGACCTGCGGCTCATCGAGGTCCACGGAGGACCCCCATGTGTTGCGCTCGGCGTCGCGGAGGTAGGGACCGTATTCGGGGAGGTAGTTCCCACTCGGCCCGAGATGGTTGTAGACGACATCCTGGATCACCGCGAGTCCGCGCGCGTGGCACGCGTCGACGAAGCGCTGGTAGGCCGCGGGCCCGCCGTAGCCCTCGTGCACGGCATACCAGAGCACGCCGTCGTAGCCCCAGTTATGCGTGCCGTTGAACGCGTTCACGGGCAGGAGTTCGACGAAGCCGACGCCGAGGGCGACGAGATGATCGAGTCGCTCGACGGCGGAATCCAGCGTGCCTTCGGGCGTGAACGTCCCGATGTGCAGCTCGTAGACGATCGAGCCTGCGAGCTGACGGCCGGTCCACTGCGCGTCCTGCCAGTCGTGCGCAGACGGATCGAACCATGCGCTGTGCCCGTGGACGCCGTGCGGTTGACGGCGCGAGCGGGGATCGGGCCGCACGTCGTCCCGGTCGTCGAGCAGGAAGCCGTACTCGTCGCCGTCGACCAGCTCGATCGGGGCGCCGAACCAGCCGTCGCCCCGGACTGCCAGGTCGATCGGGTCGTGACCGGGGCGATCCAGACGCACCCGTTCGGCGCGGGGGGCCCAGACCTCGATCATGCGCGGCTCCCGTCGTCCGGCACGGTCGGGATGAGAAGCGCGACGGGGTAGGTCGCCATCACCTCGGAGAGCGGAACGGGACCGCCGGCGTACGTGCGACCGGTGAGGACGTCGATGACAGGAGCAGACCGCAGCATCACCGCGGTGTCGCCCCATCCGCCGCGCCTGGTCAGACCGATCGGGAGACGCGTGGCGATGCTGACCGCTCCCCCGCGATCGAAGGCGACGACGTGATCGGCGGCGGCCCCGACGGCGGTGACCGGGGTGTACCGCGTGAACAGATCGGGCCGATCTCGGCGCAGACGCAGCGCGCGCGAAGTGATGAGGAGCTTGGCGGCCCCCGACACGTCGACGGACGGAAGCTCACCCCCGGCGGCATCCAGCCGCGCCAGCATCCGTCGGCGCTCCGCGAAGTCGACGGCGCGTCGGTTGTCCGGGTCGACCAGCGAGGTCTCCCAGAGCTCGGAGCCCTGGTACACGTCCGGGACGCCGGGAGCGGTCAGCTGGATGAGTTTGGCGGACAGGCCGTTCGACCAGCCGTGGGCGGAGATCTCCGCGACGAAGTCCTCGATCACACGACGCAGCGACGGGTCGTCGAACACGGCGTCGACCGTCGCGTGCATGCGCCTCTCGAACTCCTCATGCGGGTCCCACCACCCGGTGGCTTCCGCGGCCTCCCGCGACGCCTTCTCCGCGTAGGCGTGCACGCGATCCCGCGTCACCGGCCACGCTCCGATCACGGCCTGGTAGAGCAGAGAGTCGAACGGCCCGTGACCGGTCGACGAAAGGGCGCGCAGCGTGTCCAGGACCTCGGCCCAGCGCCCGGGGATCTCCGCGAGCACGTCGAGCCGGGCGCGGACGTCTTCACCGCGTTTGGTGTCGTGCGTGGACAGCGTCGTCATCGCATCCGGCCAGCTCGCCTGACGATGGGCGAGCGCGGCGTGGAAGCCCCGCGTGGTCAGGGCGAACTGCGTGGGGTCACCGCCGACCTCGGTCAGTGAGCCGAGCCGGGTGTAGCGGTAGAACGCGGTGTCTTCGACGCCCTTGGCCATCACCGGGCCCGTGGTCTGCTGGAAACGCCGCGCAACGGGCCGTGTCGGATCGGCGAGGATCGGCACGAGCGCCTCGATCACGGCCGAGAGGTCGGGGCGGTGAGCGGATGCCGCGGCCGCGGCCGCATCGAGGTGCTCGCGTCCGGCCGGCAGGTACGACCGGTAGACGGGGAAGCACGCGAGGAGCTCGGCGAGGGCGTCGTGCGCACGGGCGGGATCCAGATCTCCGGTGCCGTCCAGCTCGCGCACGAGTCGGGCGATCTCCGAGCCCTGGATCGTGTCGGCGATCATGCGCTTCGTGTCGTGGATCAGTTGCGCGTAGTCCGCGGGATCGTCGCCCGCGTCGCGAAGCCGGGCATCCAGCCGGGCGAGCGCATCTTCCCCGGTCGGATCGATCAGCACGCGCTCGACCTCGCCGAGCGCGTCATAACCCGTCGTCCCCGCGGTGTCCCACCATTCGGGCAGCGTTTCGCCGTGCTCGAGGATCTTCTCCACGAGCACGTAGGCACCCTGCGTCGCCTCCGCGAGGCGCGCGAGATAGGCACCGGGATCCAGGAGTCCGTCCGGGTGATCCACGCGCAGGCCGTCTGCGAGGCCGTCGCGCACCCAGGTCAGGATCTCCCCGTGGGTCCGGTCGAACACCCAGGGGATCTCGACGCGGACGCCCGCGAGGGTCGTCACGGCGAAGAAACGCCGATAGTTCAGCTCGCCGGCCTCACGACGCCAGAAGATCGCCTCCCAGTGCTGTCGGGTGAGGATGCGGGCGATGACCGCCGGATCGTCCCGCGCACTGTCGTCCGACGTCACGGACCCGGGCGCGAGCGGCAGCTCGTGCTCGTCGTAGAACCGCACCACGCCGTCCGGTGACGATGGTGTCGGAGTCGGGTCGATCACGACCTGGCCGTCGGCGATCACCTGCGCGATGTCGGCTCCGAGGATCGGAACGCGGACACGACCCTGTCCGAACTCCCAATCGATGTCGAAGGCCTCGGCGTAGCGCGACGCGCGGCCCTCGCTGAGCACGCTCCACCACCACGGGTTCTCCTCGGGAGCGGAGATCCCCATGTGGTTGGGCACGATGTCGACCAGGATGCCGAGCCCGGCCGCTCGAGCGGCGGCGGCGAATCTCACCAGGGCGTCTCGTCCGCCGCGGTCCGGATCCACCTCGCCCGCATCCACGACGTCGTAGCCGTGGTCGGAGCCGGACGTGGCTTTCAACAGTGGCGAGAGGTACGCCCACGAGACGCCCAGATCACGGAGATAGTCCGTCACCTCGGCGGCGGCATCCAGATCGAAGCTCTTCCTGATCTGCAGGCGGTAGGTCGATCGGGGTGGGCTCATCGCTACCGCTCCATCTCCTGCTTGGGCGACTGCCCCGGCATGGATCCCTCCGCGAGGGCCGCGAGCGAAGCCGCCACGGAATGGTCGACCTCGGGCTCGGGAAGGTCGTGCTCGCACAGCACGACGAGGGACTTCGCGTGCAGGCGCACGATGGAGCCCGGTTCGTGCGGATCGCTGTCGGCGAGATCTCCCGCGGTGTCGACGAGCACGTCCCACTTCGGGCTGTACTCGACGGCGGGGATCGTGAAGTCCATGATGTCGTCACCGGCGTTGAACAGCACGATGAAGTGCTTGTCCTCGATGGGCTCGCCGCGGCGGTCGCGCTCACGGATGCCGCGGCCGTTCAGGAAGACGCCCACCGCGCGCCCGAAGCCGGAGTCCCAGTCCTCGGGCTGCATCGCCGTGCCGTCCGGTCGCAGCCAGGCGATGTCGGGCAGTCCCTGACCGACCTCCATCCGGACGGGGCGCCCGTTGAAGAAGCGGCGGCGGCGGAACGTGGGGTGATCGTGTCGCAGCCGTGCCAGCGCGGCGGTGAACTCGATGAGCGGCTGGTCCACGTTGGACCAGTCGACCCAGGTCAGTTCGTTGTCCTGCGCGTAGCCGTTGTTGTTGCCGCGCTGCGTGCGGCCGAGCTCGTCCCCGTGCAGGAGCATCGGGACGCCCTGGGAGAGCAGCAGCGTGGCGATGAAGTTGCGCTGCTGCTGGGCGCGCATCGTGTTGACCGTCGGATCGTCCGTGGGGCCCTCGACGCCGAAGTTCATCGACCGGTTGTGGGACTCTCCGTCGTTGTTGTCCTCGCCGTTGGCCTCGTTGTGCTTGTCGTTGTAGCTCACGAGGTCGCGCAGCGTGAACCCGTCGTGCGCCGTGACGAAGTTGACCGAGGCGACCGGACGCCGTCCGGAGTGCTCGTAAAGGTCGGCCGAACCGGTCAGACGCGACGCGAACTCGCCGAGCGCCTGCGGCTCGCCCCGCCAGAAGTCGCGGACCGTGTCTCGATACTTGCCGTTCCACTCGGTCCACTGCGGGGGGAAGTTGCCCACCTGGTAGCCGCCGGGGCCGATGTCCCACGGCTCGGCGATGAGCTTGACCTGCGAGACCACCGGATCCTGCTGCACGAGCTCGAAGAACGTCGAGAGCCGGTCAACGTCGTAGAACTCGCGGGCGAGGGTCGAGGCGAGATCGAAGCGGAAGCCGTCCACGTGCATCTCGAGCACCCAATAGCGCAGGGAGTCCATGATGAGCTGCAGCGTGTGCGGGTTGCCGACGTTCATGCTGTTGCCGGTGCCCGTGTAGTCGGTGTAGTACCGCTTGTCGTCGTCCTCGAGCTTGTAGTACGCGACGTTGTCGACGCCCTTCATGGACAGCGTCGGACCCATGTGGTTGCCCTCCGCCGTGTGGTTGTACACGACGTCCAGGATGACTTCGATGCCCGCGGCGTGGAGCGTGCGCACCATGCCCTTGAACTCCTCGACCTGCTGACCGCGCTCTCCGGTGGAGGCATACGTGTTCTGCGGCGCGAGGAAGGCGATCGTGTTGTAGCCCCAGTAGTTGGACAGCCCCTTCTCCTGGAGCGTGGAGTCGTTGACGAACTGGTGCACCGGCATGAGCTCGATAGCCGTCACACCGAGCTTCTTCAGGTGGTCGATGATCACGGGGTGCGCGATGGCGCTGTAGGTTCCCCGGATCTCCTCGGGGATCCCCGGGTGGGTCTCGGTCAGGCCCTTGACGTGCGCTTCGTAGATGAAGGACTCGGAGTAGGGGGTCTTCGGCTGACGATCCCCTGCCCAGTCGAAGAACGGATTGACGACGACGCCCTTCATCATCGACGACGCCGAATCCTCGTCGTTGCGGGAGTCCGGATCGCCGAACGTGTAGCCGAAGACCGGCTGACCCCACTTCACCTGGCCGTCCACGGCCTTGGCGTACGGGTCCAGCAGCAGCTTGTTCGGGTTGAACCGTGCCCCGGTCGCCGGGTCGTTCTCGCCGTGCACCCGGTAGCCGTACCGCTGACCCGGACGGACCTGCGGCAGGTAGACGTGCCACACGAAGGCGTCGACCTCACGCACCTCGATGCGGGTCTCCTTGCCGCGGTCTCCGAACAGGCAGAGTTCGACGCGCTCTGCGCCCTCGCTGAACAGCGCGAAGTTCGTGCCGTTTCCGTCAAAGGTCGCTCCGAGCGGGTAGCTCGATCCGGGCCAGGTCTGCACGTCGCCTCCATCGCTGACCACCTCGAGAGGAGGGGTCGGGAGTCCCAGATTACTGGCCGTGGCGGGCACCGTTTCGCCGCCGGACGAGCCGCTAAGATGCCGGGTCGCCGGCGTTCTCGCCCGGGATCCGCAGATCGGGCCGGCGAACCTTCGTCCGCTCGATCTGCTGCGCGCGGCGCCACTGCGCGATCGCCGCATGATTGCCGCTCAGGAGCACGGCGGGAACCTCGACTCCGCGCCACACCGCGGGCTTGGTGTACGAGGGGTACTCCAGCAGGCCGTCTTCGTGCGACTCCTCCACGAGGCTCTCCGGATTGCCCACGACGCCGGGGATGAGTCGCCCAACAGCCTCGATGATCGCCATCGCGGCCACTTCGCCGCCGTTGAGGACGTAGTCGCCGAGGCTCACGAGTCGCACCTCGCCGAGCGATGCGGCGTGCGCGAACACGCGCTCGTCGATCCCCTCGTAGCGGCCGCACCCGAAGACGAGGTGGTCGCGCGCGACGAACTCGCGGGCGGTGGCCTGCGTGAACACCTCACCCGCAGGCGAGGGGAAGACGAACAGCGGGCGGCCGGGCGCGGCATCCGTCGCGATGTCATCCAGCGCCGCGCCCCAGGGCTCGGGTTTCATCACCATTCCGGCGCCGCCGCCGTACGGGGTGTCATCGACCGTGCGGTGACGGTCGCTCGTCCAGTCGCGCAGGTCGTGCACGCGCACATCGAGCAGGCCCTGTGCGCGAGCCCTGCCGAGCAGGGAGACGTCGAGGACGTCGAAGAACGAGGGGAAGATCGAGACGACGTCGATGCGCACGTCAGGCCTCGTCGGCGTCGTCCGGGTCAGCGGATGCCGAGGGGTCGGCATCCGATTCATCCTCGTCGTCGGCGGGGAGGTCCTCGAACAGACCAGCGGGGGGTGTCACCGTCACACGCCCGGCGCGCACGTCGACCTCGGGGACGATCGCCTTCACGAACGGGACGAGGACCTCGCGATCGCCGTCGACGCGTACGGTCAGCAGGTCCTGAGCCGGGAAGTGCTCGACGCGGACGACTCGCCCGACCACGCTGCCGTCGCGGATGACCTCGAGTCCGACCAGCTGGTGGTCGTACCAGGCGTCCTCTTCGGCCGCGTGGGGCTCGTCGTCCTGGTCGATCCACAGGATCGCCCGCACGAGCTCCTCGGCGGCCGTGCGGTCATCGACACCGTCGAAGAACGCCACCGGGTGCGAGTTCATCCAGCGGAACTCCCGGACGGTGAGCGTCTTGCCGTGCCACGGAGACACTTCGGGCACCTGGAGCGTGAACGACGCACCGGGGACGAACCGACCCTCCGGGTCGTCGGTGTAGAGCTCGAGCTTGAGCGCACCCTTCAGTCCGTGCGCTTTGACCAGACGGCCCACGCGCAACTGCGTCTTGGGCTGACGAGGCGGTCGGGCGGAAGACGCCGCAATCGGCGCCGCCTCGTCGGGTGCGGTGTTCTCGGGGACCGACACGTCAGTCGTCCGCGACGTCGACGCGGACGCGTCGGCCGTCGGCGAGAGCCGCGATGAGGGTGCGCAGGGCTTTCGCCGTGCGGCCGCCGCGCCCGATCACACGACCCCGGTCATCGGGGTGCACGTGGATCTCGAGGACGTCGCCCCGCGGCGACGTCGACGAACGGATGGACACGTCGTCCGGGTGATCCACGATCCCCTTGACGACGTGCTCGAGCGCAGCGGACAGCACCACGATTACTCTGCGTCGGTCGAGGCGTCGGCGTCGGCGTCCGCCGCAGGCTCGTCGGCCTTCTTCTCGGCCTTCGGCTTGATGACGACCTTGCTCGCGTCGGCTTCGAACGCGGCCTTGGGCTCCTTGACCTTCACGGTCGAGACGGCGTTCGCATCGCCCTTGAACTTGCCCCAGTCGCCGGTGAGCTTCAGCAGCGCCGCGACCTGCTCGGTCGGCTGCGCGCCGACGCCGAGCCAGTACTGCGCGCGCTCGGAGTCGACCTCGATGTACGAGGGCTCCTCGGTCGGGTGGTACTTCCCGATCTCCTCGATGACGCGGCCGTCGCGCTTGGTGCGCGAGTCGGCGACGACGATGCGGTAGTACGGCGCGCGGATCTTGCCCATGCGCTTGAGACGGATCTTGACAGCCACGATTCTCCTGAATGGTGTGAAGTGAGATGAACTGGTCGCCTGGAGAGTGGGGTGCACACCCGGCGGAAGCTCCAAAGGAGGATCACCGAGCTGGATAGAGGGTCGAGCAGGGTGATCCGACCCGCAATTCTCTCATAACGCGGAGCCTGGTGCGAACCGGCACGGCCGCGTGACGCCCGGTGTCGTCCCGCCGTCCGGTTGCGCGGGACGGCGGCATCCGCGTGTCAAACTGTGCGCATGACGGTGCCCTTCGCGACTTCGGCGCGATCCTCGGTCGGTCTCGAATGGGAACTCATGCTCGCCGACGGCGCGACGGGCGATCTCGTGCCGCGCGGACCGGACGTCCTCGCGCTGCTGGAGGAGCGCACGGCGCTCGAGCGCTACACCGTGACCGGTGAGCTCCTCACCAACACGGTCGAGGTCACGAGCGGCATCGGCGACACCGTCGCCGCGGCGGTGGACGACATCGCCGACGGCATCGCCGCAATCCGCACCGTGACCGATCCGATGCAGGTCGAGCTGCTGTGCGCCGGCAGCCACCCGTTCGCGCAGTGGTACGACCAGCAGGTGACCGACAAGACCCGCTACCACACGCTGATCGAGCGGACGCAGTGGTGGGGCCGGAACATGATGATCTGGGGCATCCACGTGCACGTCGGCGTGGAGGATGTGAACAAGGTCATCCCGATCATCAATGCGCTCTCGGTGTATCTCCCCCACCTGCAGGCGCTCTCCGCCTCCAGTCCCTTCTGGGCCGGTGAGCGCACCGGGTACGCCTCGAACCGGTCCCTCGTGTTCCAGCAGCTGCCGACCGCGGGACTCCCGTGGCCGCTGAAGTCCTGGGCGGAGTTCGAGGGCTATCTGGCCGACATGGTCGCGACGGGCGTCATGGCGGACGCGAGCGAAGTGCGCTGGGACATCCGCCCCGCGCCGCGCTGGGGCACGATCGAGGTGCGTGCGTGCGACGGCATGTCGACGCTTCCCGAACTCGCGGCCGTGGCCTCGCTCGTGCAGGTGCTCGTGGAGCACTTCTCGCGCGAGCTCGACGAGGGGCGCGACCTGCCGACGATCCAGCCGTGGTTCGTGCGGGAGAACAAGTGGCGCGCGGCCCGCTACGGGCTGGACGCCCGCGTGATCGTGGATCGCGCCGGGCGGCAGGTGCCCGTGCGCGAGCACCTCGCGGAGACGATCGAGCACCTCGCGCCCGTGGCGGTCGACCTGCACTGCGCGCGCGAGTTCGCGGGTCTGCGCACGATCATGACCGAGGGGGCGAGCTACGCACGCCAGACGACCGTGGCGGATGCCGCCGCCGGAGATCTCCGCGAGGTCGTGGCGCATCTGATCCGTGAGTTCCGCGCCGGTCCCACGCTGCGCGAGCACCTCGCGGCTCTCCCCCACTGACCGCTGCGCCGGAATTCGCCGCATCCGCAGGACAGTTCGCGGACGATCCTCCTGTGGATCGGGTGTTCGCCTGCGTTCAGGCGGCGAGGTGCAGACCCTGCGCCACCGCGCTCATGATGGTGGCTTCCACGTGGGCCCAGTCGAAGAGCACCTGCTGGTAGTCGAAGCGCAGGACGGTGTAGCCCAGGAGCACAAGACGCGCGTCGGCACGGATGTCCGCACGCCGCTGCGCGGCATCCGCATGGTGAGTGAAGCCATCGATCTGCACGATGAGCCGCTCGCCGATGAGGGCGTCCACCGGACGATCGTCGATCCAGACCTGCTGGCGCACCACAAGCCCGTACGGACGCAACCTGTCGATGAAGATCGTTTCCAGGCCCGAGTCGGAAAGGGCTCCCACGCGTGCGGCGAGGCGCTGCGCGGAGCGCGACCGCCACATCACCCGCCTCAGGGCAGCGACGCTCGTCGCGCCACTGCGCACGGCGGACTCCCACACGGCCAAGGCGGATTCGAACGGCAGGCAGCGGTCGACCGCCTCGAGCACATCGATCATCGGGTCGATGAGGGCGTAGCGCGCAACCGGCGCCGGCGGTGTGCTCCAGTGCAGCACCAGCCCCGTCCCATGTCGCGCCGAGGAGGAGGGAACCCGCACGTGCGCCCGCGACCCGGTCTCGTGGTCGGGCACCCACAGCCCGAGCGTCCGGGCGGCGCTCACGCACGTCAGACGCCCGCCGGCGCCGGCCGCGAGACGGAGGAGCGGGTCGCTGCGGCGTGCGCTCAACCAGCCGCGAGAAAGTCTGACCACGTGTCCGCCGGCGACCTCCTGGCGGATCGCGTACTCGGTATAGCCCGCGTCCAACGCCTGGGAGCGGTGCGCAAGTCCCGAGCGAGCGGTGAGCCAATCGGAGAGTCGGAGGAGCGGCATCCGCAGAGCATGCCCCACCCCATCGCCTCACCGCGCGCGGGATGCGGCCGGCGGTGGAAGGATGCCGCACACTCCGACCTGGGGAGGAGCGGTCGCTTCGGCTGGCCTTCGCCTACTCTGCAGGACCAAACGCGGACGTTCCACCTGCAGACCGGGTGTTCGCCTGCGCCGGCGAGGAGGTCAGTTCTTGCCGAGGAGCTTCTGCAGCTGCGCGAGGTCCGCCTCACTCGGCGCGCCGGGCGTGCCGGCGCCGCCGCCGAGCCCGAAGCCCGATCCGGTCGGGGCCGCGGGAGCGGCCGCCGCGATGCCGGCGTTCTCGGCGGCGCGCTTGGCGGGGTTGCCGGAGCGCGAGCCCTTCGCCTTCTGCTGCTTGCCGCGCTTGGCGGACGCGCCGGGACGCGAGCCGGGGATCGGGCCCATGCCCGGGATGTTCGGCGTACCGCCGCGCGCCACGGTCTTCATCATCTTCGCGGCCTGCTCGAAGCGATTCACGAGCGCGTTGACGTCGGTGACCGTCATGCCGGAGCCGCGGGCGATGCGCAGCCGCCGCGATCCGTTCAGGACCTTCGGGTTGCGCCGCTCGATCGGGGTCATCGAGCGGATGATCGCCTCGGTCCGGTCGAGCTCGCGCTCGTCGAAGTCCTCGAGCTGCTGCTTCATCTGGCC
>JASBUD010000176.1 GCA_030148105.1 Microbacterium sp.
AACAGCCCTTGGATGAAGCCGAAGTACACGATGAGCAGCAGCACGATGCCGCCGATGTAGCCCATGCCCCACCCGAAGCCGCTCACGCGGCCGATCGAGCGCGGCGTCGAGACCTGCGACAGCATCGCGTTGTAGTTGACCCCGGCGAACTCGAAGAACACGTTGCCGGCCGCCACCAGCAACAGTCCCAGCCAGAGGAAGGACGGGTCGGGCTGCACGAAGAACATCGCCGCGGTGAGTGCCACGACGACGTACGTGTTCACCGCGAGCCAGAACTTGCGACGGCCCGACGTGTCCGAACGCTGGCCGGTGACGGGGGCGAGGAGGGCGATCAACAGGCCGGCGGCCGCGAGTGCCCAGCCGAGCTGGGCCTCGACCGTGCCCTCCGGTCCGAAGCTCGATCCGGTGAGGTAGACCGTGAAGACGAACGTGGTGACGACGGCGTTGAAGGCCGCGGATCCCCAGTCCCAGAGCCCCCACGCGAGCACGATGCGCTTGCGGGTCGTCGCCGGTCCTTCCGCCCCGATCGCCGTCGCCAGCGCGTCGGTGGGCGTCACCCCCGCGAACTGCGGCAGATCGGGCTTCATGCGAGGGACGTCCGGTTCGTTCATGTCGGCCATGCTGGAGCCCTTCGGTGAACGGCGGGTGCGTCAGCTCACCCGGCCGCGACGATGCGGTGTGTCGGGGCCAGGCTACAGCCGGGGGGACGGCTGCATCATGCCGTGACGGATGCCGCGGCATCCGGTGCCATGATGGACGCATGCCCGCCCACGTCGAGCGTGCCGACCTGCCCGGAATCGGAGTGCGGCACGACATCCTCACCGATGAGGGACGCCGTCTTTCCGTCGTCAACTTCCGCGACGGCGGCCGAGAGCTCGCGCTCGCCGACGAGGACGACCCGGACCGCGCGGCCGAGACGATCTCCCTCACCGACGACGAAGCCACCGCGCTGTCGGAGGTGCTCGGCGGATCACTGATCCTCACCCAGCTCGCGGGGCTCCGCGACCAGCTCTCCGGGCTGTACACCGAGCAGATCCCGGTGCGCGCGGACTCGCCGTTCGTCGGCCGCCCGCTCGGAGACACGAAGGCCCGCACCCGCACCCGCTGCTCGATCGTCGCGATCGTGCGCGAGAGCGGCGTCCTGCCCGCGCCCGAACCCGCCGACAAGCTGGCCAGCGGGGACACGCTCGTCGCCGTCGGAACCCGCGAGGGCCTCGACCTCCTCGTGCGCATCATCGCGACGGGCTGACCGGACCATGGAACACGGCGCGCTCGTCCTCATCGAGATCGGCGCGCTTCTCCTGGGCATCGGCCTGCTCGGCCGCCGCGCCGGCCGGCTCGGCATCTCGTCGATCCCGCTCGTGCTGCTCCTCGGACTCGTGTTCGGGGACGGCGGGTTCCTCCCCATCAACGCGGGCGAGGAGTTCATCTCGGTGGGCGCCGAGATCGGGATCATCCTCCTGCTGCTCATGCTCGGACTCGAGTACAGCGCGGGTGAGCTCGTCAGCAACCTGAAGGCGTCGAAGGTCGCCGGACTGCTCGACATGGTGCTGAACGCGACGCCCGGCGTCCTGCTCGGGCTGCTCCTCGGGTGGGGGTGGGTCGCCGCGATCGCTCTCGGCGGCATCACCTGGGTCTCCTCCTCGGGCGTGATCGCCAAGCTTCTGCAGGATCTCGGGCGCCTCACGAACCGCGAGACCCCGACGATCCTGTCGATCCTCGTGATCGAAGACCTCGCGATGGCGTTCTACCTGCCGATCCTCACCGCGCTGCTGGTCGGGATGGACCTCGGCGCCGGCCTTGCGACGGTGCTGATCGCCCTCGCGTCGGTGCTCGTGATCCTCTACCTGGCGCTCCGGCACGGCGCGGTCGTGTCGCGGCTGGTGTGGTCGCGCAGCGCGGAGGTTCTGCTGCTCACGGTGATGGGTCTGACGCTGCTGGTCGCGGGACTCGCGGCCGAGGTCAAGGTCTCGTCCGCGGTCGGGGCGTTCCTGGTGGGCATCGCGATCTCGGGTCCGGTCGCCGAGCACGCGGCACGGCTCCTCACGCCACTGCGCGATCTGTTCGCATCGGTGTTCTTCCTCTTCTTCGGTCTGTCCACCGACCCGGCGGATCTCCTGCCGATGCTGGGCCCGGCGATCGTGTTGGCCGTGGTCACGATGGCGACGAAGGTGGCGACCGGATACCGCGCCGCGCGCCGGGCGGGGATCGCGGAGGCGGGGCGCTGGCGCGCCGGCTTCGCGCTCACGCCGCGCGGGGAGTTCTCGATCGTGATCGCGGGGCTCGCGGTCGCGGCGGGCGTGAATCCTGCGCTCGCCGCACTCGCGACCGCGTACGTGCTCATCACGATCGTCGTCGGTCCGATCCTTGCCCGCGTGCCCGACACGAAGGCGTTCAAGCGCTGGGCGAAGGGACGCCAGCAGCAGCGCCGAGCGCGTCAGGCCGCCTGAGGCGTGGTCAGGGGCGGGTCGCCTCCTCGAGCAGCTCGAGGACGTGGCGGTAGTCTTCGCCGGTCGCCCGCGTCATCCCGATCTCACACGTCCGATTGCACGACGCATGGGCATCGCCGGCGAGCTCCCGCACTTCGGCTGCCTCGGCGGCCGTGGCCGATGCCGTCAGCTCGGGGTGCAGCATCCCACGGTCGCCGGCGAAGCCGCAGCACCCCCACGCATCCGGCACCGTGGTCCGCGTCGCCACGGCCGCGCCGATCGTCGCCAGGGCGGGGTCAAGGCCCATCTGCGTGGACGAGCACGTCGGATGAAGCACGAGCGAGTCCACGATCGGCTTCACCGACCCGAGGGAAGGAAGCACCGTTCGCGCGATGAAGGCGACGGCGTCCTCGGTCGGAAGGTCGAGGTCCGCATCCTCGAAGATGTGCGTGAACCCCTCCGTGCAGCTGGCGGCGTCGCTGACGATCGGCAGCCGCCCGCCGTCCGACGCGGCCGTCACCGCGGCGATCACGCGGCGCGCCATCGTCTCCCGCCCGCCGGTGTATCCCTTCGACGTCCACGGCGTGCTGCAGCAGAGGGCCTCGACACCCTCCGGCACGATCACCCGCACTCCCGCACGCTCGATCAGCCGTACGAACGCCTCGGTCACACCGATGCCGCCAGCGGCGGGCCCGAACATGCTGTTGACGCACGCGGGGATGAACACCGCGATCGGCCCGGCACCCCCCGAGCCGATCAGTCCGGCCCGCGGGCGTCGCGCGGGGCCTCCGGGCGGCAGGTCGCGTGAATACGCGGGGACGGTGTCCGCCCCGAGCACCCCGCGGCCGAGGCTCGTCGCCGCGCGGACCGCACCGACCGGCATCCGATCGGCCCCGGTGAGAGCCATGGATCCCGCGCGGGTGACCGGACCCCAGGCCTTCGCGGCCGCGCCCCACCCGGCCGCGAGCACGGGGTTCTGATTCTCGCGGCGCAGTCTCTTCACGAGCGCGCCGGTGTTGATGAGCACGGGGCAGGCGGTCTGGCACATGCCGTCCACCGCGCACGTGTCCACGCCCTCGTAGTCGTAGTCGCCCTCGAGGTCGCGCGCGAGGGCCTCGTCTCCGGCCGCCCGGGCGCGCTGCATCCCCCGCCGCACGACGATGCGCTGCCGCGGGGTGAGGGTCAGATCCTTCGAAGGACAGGCCGGTTCGCAATACCCGCACTCCACGCACCGATCGGCCTCCGCCTCGATCGGCTGCGGCTGCTTGAAGTTCTGCAGGTGCGCCGCCGGGTCCTCCTCGATGATCACGCCGGGGTTCAGGATGCCGCGCGGGTCGCACAGCCGCTTGATCTCGCGCATGACCTCGAAGAGCTCGTCGCCGTACTGCCGTCGCACGTACGGGGCCATCGCCCGGCCCGTGCCGTGCTCGGCCTTGAGGTTTCCGCCCGCCTGCAGCACCAGGTCCACCATCGCCTCGGTGAACCCGGAGAACCGCCCCATCGCCTCGTCGCCCTCGAACCGGTCGGTGAGCATGAAGTGGATGTTGCCGTCCTTCGCGTGGCCGAAGATCACGCTGTCGCCGTACCGGTACTCGGCGAAAAGCTCCTGCAGCGAGGCACACGTCGGCGCGAGCGCCGGGACCGGCACGACGATGTCCTCGAGGAGCGCCGTGGTGCCGCTCGGGCGGGCGCCGGCAACCGAGGTGTACAGACCTTTGCGCAGCTTCCACGCGAGTGCGCGCTCCGCGGCATCCTGCGACAGGGCGGCGGGGGTGCGCAGTGGCAGCTCGGAGAGCAGATCCGCACCGCGCGCGACGAGCTCGTCGAGCTCGCCTTGCTCCGCGGCCTGGTATTCGATCAGCAGCGCGGCCTCGGAGGCGACCTCGAACCCACGGATCTGCGGGGGCGCGTCGGCGAGACCCTGACCGACGCGGAGACTCGCGGCATCCATGAGCTCGAGCGTCGCCGCGCGCGACGAGACGAGCGCGGGGAGTGCCCGGGCTGCGTCATCCAGGTCGGCGAAGACCGCGAGCGTCGTCGCGACCTTCGGCTTGATCGGCACCGTGCGGTAGGTCGCCTCCGCCACGAACGCGAGCGTTCCCTCGCTGCCGACGATCAGATGGCTGAGGATCTGGACCGGGCTCTCGAAATCCAGGAACGCGTTGACCGCGTATCCCATGGTGTTCTTCATCGAGAACAGTCGGCGAATCGCCTGCACCGATGCCGGGTTCCGCGTCACCCTGCGCTGCAGGCGCAGGAGTCCCTCGAAGAGCTCGGGCTCGGCGTCCCGCAGCCGCGCGTTCGCGTCCGGATGACTCGTGTCGACGATCGTCCCCGAGGGCAGCACGAAGACGAGCGACTCGAGAGTGCGGTACGTGTTCTCCACGATGCCGCAGGCCATACCGCTGGAGTTGTTGGCCACGACGCCGCCGATCGTGCAGGCCACTTCGCTCGCCGGGTCGGGGCCGAGGCGGTGGCCCGTGGGGGCGAGGCGGGCATTGACCTGTCGGACGGTCGCGCCCGGCTGCGCGCGAACCCGGGTGCCGCCGTCGAGCACGTCGATCCGCCGGAACGCCTTCCGCGTGTCGACCAGAACCCGATCTGTGCTCGCCTGCCCCGACAAGCTCGTGCCTCCGGAGCGGAACGTCACCGGGGTGCCGGTATCGCTCGCCCATCGGAAGACGTCCGCGACGGCTGCGGGGTCCGCTGCGATGATCACCGCATCCGGCGTGAGCAGGTAGTGCGAGGCGTCGGACGCGTACGCGACCCTGTCGATCGCGCGGGTGCTGAGGTTCGCCGGAGGTTGAGTGTCCCCGACGCGCCGCGACTCATGCCGGGCGAGCAGCGTGTCCTGGACACTCGGCCGCCGGGTCGACCGCAGGCTCACGGCGCGACCGGGACCATCCAGCCGAGGATCGGCGTGGACTGCAAATAGATGAAGGCGGTGAAGACGGCCAGCAGGCCCAGGCTCCACCAGATGAGGCGGCGGAAGAGGTCGCCCTCCTTGCCCGCCATTCCCGCGGCGGCGGCGGCTACCGCCAGGTTCTGCGGCGAGAGCATCTTGCCGAGCACGCCCGCCGAGGAGTTGGCGGCGGCGGTCAGGATCGGGTTGATGCCGACCTGCTCGGCGGTCGTGGCCTGCAGGAGGCCGAACAGCGCATTGGAGGAGGTGTCCGATCCCGTGATCGCGACGCCCAGCCAGCCGATCATCGGCGAGAGGACCGCGAAGAACGCGCCGGTGGCGGCGAGGGCGGCCCCGAGGCTCTGGGTCTGCCCGGACAGGTTCATCACATAGGCGAGCGCGAGCACCGCGGTGACGGTGACGATCGTGAAGCGCAGCTGGTGGAGGGTCGCGCCGTAGGCGCGAACGGCCTCCCGGGCGGAGAGTCGGTACAGCAGGGCGACGATGATGCCCGAGATGAGCAGGAGCGTGCCGCCGGTGCCGAGGATGTTGAGCTTGTAGGCGGTTCCCACCGGGTTGCCTGCGGCATCCGTGATCTCCAGACCCGGCCACGGGAAGGTCACCGTCGTGGCGTGGGCGAGGAAGTCCTTCACGATCGGGATCTGGGAGATCGAGAAGATCACGATGATGACGACATAGGGCATGACGGCGTTCCACGTCAGATTCGCCTTCGTCCGAGTGGACTGGTCGATCTTGCGGCCGGCGATCACCTGGACCGAGGTGGTGGTTCCCGAGACGGATGCTGAGCCCACCGCGTCGGCCTCGTCGGCGGCCCGCTCGAAGACGACGGTGTGCGAGGGCTTCCAGACGCGCAGCATCAGCAGGACCGCGATCACCGTCACGACGGAGGCGACGACATCGGTGATCTCCACGGCGATGAAGTTCGAGGTGATGAACTGCGAGATCGCGAAGGCGAGACCGGCGACGACGGCGACCGGCCATGTCTGACGGACGCCTCGCCTGCCGTCCACGATGAAGACGAGGATGAGGGGGACGAACATCGCGAGGAACGGCGTCTGCCGACCCGCCATCTGCGAGAGCAGGTGGATGTCGATGCCCGTCACGCCGGACAGCGCGATGATCGGCGCGGCCATCGCGCCGAACGCCACCGGAGCGGTGTTGGCCAGGAGGGAGACGACAGCGGCCTTCACCGGCTTCATCCCGGCGGCGATCAGCATCGCGATCGAGATCGCGACCGGAGCCCCGAAGCCGGCGAGGGACTCCAGCAGTGCGCCGAAGCAGAACGCGATGAGGATCGCGAGGATGCGCTGGTCGTCGCTGATCGCGCGGATGCGTTCGCCCAGGACCTCGAACCACCCGGTGACGACGGTGAGCCGGTACAGCCACAACGCGTTGACCAGGATCCAGAGGATCGGCACGATGCCGTACAGCGCGCCCTCGAACGTCGCGCTGAGAGTCTGGATAGGCGGCATCCGCCACACGAGCACCGCGAGCAGGATCGACATCGCCAGGCCGATCAGGGACGCCTTCCACGCTTTCACCCGGAACACGCCGAGCAGGACGAACAGGGTCGCCAGGGGGATCACCGCGACGAGGGCGGACATCACGAGCGACCCGAATACGGGATCCAGGATCTGTTGGAACACGGCCACTCCACTCGGCTTCGAGTCGGCACGCGCGATGATGCGCTCGCCGCCGCGACCATCGCGGTATTGATAGATTGTCAGACAAGTGCACCTGCTTGTCAAGACTTCATGTCTCTCATTCGTCGTAGAATGGGCTTCGGATCGGTGTTCGCTCCAGAATCGGTCCGCCGACTCAGGAGTGCGAATGCCCAGAATCGCCGTCGTCTCGATCATCGACGCCGTGACCGAGGACCTCCGCCGGCGCGTGCTCGCCGGAGAGCTCGAGCCCGGAACACCGCTCGCGGAGGTCGAGGTCGCCGACGAGTACGAAGTCGCCCGCCCGACAGCGAAGGCGGCGATCGAGAACCTCGTCCGAGAGAGGCTCTTCGAGCGCAGCGCCCACAAGACCGCGCGCGTCGTGCGGCTCACTCCGGCTGACGCCCGCGACATCTACCGCACGCGTCACGTGGTGGAGTCCGAGGTCGTGCGCACCCTCGCCCGCGAGGGACGCGTGCCGGAGGGGGCCCGGGAGGCCAACCGCGACATCGCCGCGCTCGTCAACGCCTCGCCGCGCGAGATCATCGAGCCGGACATGCGCTTCCACCGGAGCCTCGTCGATGCGCTCGGCAGTGAGCGCACGAGCCGGCTGTACGACGCTCTCGCATCCGAGGTCGTGTTCTGCATGTCTCAGATCCAGGGCGCGGCTCTGCTGTCGACCGAGGTGATCGCGGGGGAGCACGACGAACTCCTGCGGCTGATCGAGGCGGGTCGGGGCGAGGAGGCGGCGGTGCTCCTGGCGACCCACATCGGCCGAGCCCGCGAGAAGCTCGCCGAGCGACTGGGTGGGGAGCCCGGCCCCGAGGCGTTCGCGCCCGGCGTCGGCGGCTGATCTCAGCCGCGCCACTCGGAGGCCAGGACCGCGTAGATGCCGGTGTCGGCCCACGCGCCCTTGAACCACATGTGCTCGCGGAAGTGCGCCTCATGACGCATCCCCAGGCGCAGGCAGAGGGCGACGGATGCCGCATTCCGCGGATCCAGCTCGGCGTACACGCGGTGCAGACCGAGCTCGCCGAACGCCCGGTCGAGCATGAGCGCCGCAGCCTCGCGCGCGTACCCGTGACCCTGTGCGGACGGGGCGAGCAGCCATCCGATCTCGGCGGTCGCATCCTCGGTGCTCGTGATCTTGAAGTAGATCGTGCCGATCAGTCGGCCGTCGGCATCCCGGATCGCCGGCTGGACGAAATCGCCCGCCTCGGCCAATCGGGTCCCCGCGGAATCGCGGGCGAGCACCTCCTGCACCTTCTCCCGGCTCCGCGGCTCGTAGAGCAGGTACCGGCACACCTCGGGATCGGACTGGATCGCGAACAGCGCGTCGAGGTCATCGGGGCGCAGCAGATCCAGGTGCACGCGGTCGCCGTGCAGCGGAGAGAAGTTCCAGGGGAGTCCCATACCGCCATCCTGGGACTTGAGTCCAGTCATATCAAGTTCATTTGACACGTTCAGCGATCCTCGGTAGGGTTGAGTCATCGCGGCTCAACCTGTCTGATCCGCGAGCAGACTTCACCACGAACCCCGGGGTCGCAGACCCCTGACACAAGGAGAGAACACATGCCCCGTGCTGTTGGAATCGACCTCGGAACCACGAACTCCGTCGTCAGCGTCCTCGAGGGCGGCGAGCCCAAGGTGATCGCGAACGCCGAGGGCTTCCGCACGACGCCGTCGGTGGTCGCCTTCACGAAGGACGGCGAAGTGCTCGTCGGCGAGACCGCCAAGCGCCAGGCCGTCACGAACGTCGATCGCACGATCTCGTCCGTCAAGCGCCACATGGGCACCACGTGGTCCTTCGACGTCGACGGCAAGAAGTGGACGCCGCAGGAGATCTCGGCCCGCATCCTCGGCAAGCTCAAGCGCGACGCCGAGGAGTACCTCGGTGACTCGGTGACGGATGCCGTCATCACGGTCCCCGCGTACTTCAACGACGCCGAGCGTCAGGCCACGAAGGAGGCCGGCGAGATCGCGGGCCTGAACGTGCTCCGCATCATCAACGAGCCCACCGCTGCGGCCCTCGCGTACGGCCTGGACAAGGGCAAGGAGGACGAGCTCATCCTCGTCTTCGACCTCGGTGGCGGAACGTTCGACGTGTCGCTGCTCGAAGTGGGCAAGGACGACGACTTCTCGACGATCCAGGTGCGCTCCACCGCCGGTGACAACCGCCTCGGTGGCGACGACTGGGACCAGCGTCTGGTGGACTACTTCATCAAGCAGTTCAAGGACACGACGGGCGTCGACGTCTCGGGCGACAAGATCGCGCTGCAGCGCCTCAAGGAGGCCGCGGAGCAGGCGAAGAAGGAGCTCTCCAGCTCCATGTCGACCAGCGTCAACCTTCCGTACCTGTCGCTGACCGACAGCGGCCCGGTGTCGCTGTCCGAGACCGTGACCCGCGCGAAGTTCGAGGACCTGACGAAGGACCTGCTGGACCGCACGAAGAAGCCGTTCGAAGACGTGATCCGCGAGGCCGGCATCAAGGTCGCCGACATCGACCACGTCGTGCTCGTGGGTGGTTCCACCCGCATGCCCGCCGTCGCCGAGCTGGTGAAGAAGGAGGCCGGCAAAGAGGCGAACAAGGGCGTCAACCCGGATGAGGTCGTCGCGGTGGGCGCAGCCCTCCAGGCCGGTGTCCTCAAGGGCGAGCGCAAGGACGTCCTGCTGATCGACGTCACCCCCCTGAGCCTCGGCATCGAGACCAAGGGCGGCATCATGACCAAGCTCATCGAGCGCAACACGGCCATCCCGACCAAGCGCAGCGAGACCTTCACCACCGCCGACGACAACCAGCCGTCGGTCGCGATCCAGGTCTTCCAGGGCGAGCGCGACTTCACGCGCGACAACAAGCCCCTGGGCACGTTCGAGCTGACCGGCATCGCGCCGGCTCCGCGCGGCATCCCGCAGGTCGAGGTCACGTTCGACATCGACGCCAACGGCATCGTGCACGTCTCCGCGAAGGACAAGGGCACCGGCAAGGAGCAGTCGATGACCATCACCGGCGGCTCGTCGCTGCCGAAGGAGGACATCGAGCGCATGGTCCGCGAGGCGGAGGAGCACGCCGCCGAGGACAAGAAGCGCCGCGAGTCCGCCGAGGTCCGCAACCAGGCCGAGACGCTCTCCTACTCGATCGACAAGCTCATCAAGGAGAACGAGGACAAGCTGCCCGAAGAGGTCAAGAACTCGGTGCAGGCCGATGTCGACGCCCTGAAGGCCGCGCTCGCGGGCGAGGACGACGACGCGGTGAAGACCGCGTACGACAAGCTCAACCAGAGCCAGTCCCAGCTCGGCGAGGCGATCTACCAGTCGTCGCAGGCCGCGGGCGAGACGCCCGACCCGGCCGCGAACGAGCCAGGTGCCGGCAACGTCCCCAACCCCGAGGAGGACGTGATCGACGCCGAGGTCGTCGACGACGAGGACGAGAACGAGAAGAAGTAGGACCATGACGGAGAAGAACTTCGAAGACCCGCAGGGCGACGAGGTTCGACCGGACGACGAGGGGTCGGAGGCGCAGGTCTCCGACCCCGAGTCGCAGGACGAGCTGACCGTCGACGACATCCTCGGCGCGGCACAGACCGCCGACGCCGCGGCGGAGGACGCCGTGATCGCCGACCTCGAGTCCGCCCTCCTGGTCGACCTGAAGCGCCTGCAGGCCGAGTATGCGAACTACCGTCGCCGCACGGAGGAGCAGCGCGAGCGCGAGATCGAGCGGGCCAAGGGCGAGGCCGTCAAGGGTCTGCTTCCGGTGCTCGACGACCTCGACCGCGCCACGAAGCACGGCGATCTCGTCGAGGGCACCGCCTTCGCCGCGATCGGCGACAAGGTGCGCGGCGTCGCCGAGCGACTCGGTGTGACCTCCTATGGCGAGGCCGGGGAGGCGTTCGACCCGCAGCAGCACGAGGCGATCTTCCAAGCGCCCACCCCCGGCGTGACCGAGCCGACGATCCTCGAGGTCGTCGAGGTCGGCTACCGACTGGGGTCGGTCGAGCTGCGTCCGGCCAAGGTCGTCGTCGCGGTGCCGGCCGAATAACCGAGGGAGCACCGTATGGCCAGTCAGGACTGGTTCGACAAGGACTTCTACAAGACCCTCGGCGTCGACAAGAGCATCAGTGACGCCGATCTGAAGAAGACCTATCGCAAGCTCGCGCGCACGTATCACCCGGACTCCAATCAGGGCGATGCGAAGGCGGAGGCGAAGTTCAAGGAGATCAGCGAGGCGTACTCGGTGCTCTCCGACGCCGAGCAGCGCAAGGAGTACGACCAGATCCGCGCGATGGGCGCGGGCGCTCCGCGCTTCACGGCGGGCGACCAGCCCGGCGGGTTCGAGGATGTCTTCAGCATGTTCGGGCAGGGCCGCGGCGGTCGCCAGCAGTCCCCGCAGGACTTCGACGACATCTTCAGCATGTTCAACCAGACCCAGGGGGGCGGCTTCGGCTCGGGCCGGTTCGGTCAGTCCACCGGCGGATTCCGTGGGTACGGCGGTCCGCAGCGCGGCGCCGACGTGACCGCGCGCACCACCATCGACTTCCTCACCGCCACGCGCGGCGAGACGATCACGCTGCAGGGCGAGGACGGCGCCCCGTTCAAGGTGAAGATCCCTGCCGGGGTCTCCGACGGACAGAAGATCCGCCTGCGCGGCCGGGGTCGCCCCTCGCCCGACGGCGGGGAATCCGGCGACATCGTCGTCCAGGTCGCGGTGCGGCCGCATCCGGTGTTCACCCGCGACGGGTTGAA
>JASBUD010000177.1 GCA_030148105.1 Microbacterium sp.
GTCTACGAAGCGATCTACGAAGCCCGGAATCGTCCGGACTGGCTGCCCGTCCCCCTCGCCGGCATCGACGCCGCGCTCGCCTGAGTCAGCCCTGCTCGTCAGCCTCGAGCAGGAGGAACGCCGCCCCGTATCCCGGCAGCGAGACCGTGAAGCTGTTCAGGTCATCGACCCGGCCGATCGCCGCGCCGGTGGATACGTCCACCACCGCACTGCCCGGCGTGAGGTGCTCCGATCGGACCGTCCCGTCCGTCGGCTCCGCCGAGAAGTTGAAGACCGTGACCTGCGTCGCGGCGTCGGAATCGGCATCGCCGTCGTCGAGGCGATGCACCAGGACCAGCATCCCGGCATGGGCGACCTCGGGGATGTCGATCTGCGTCGCGGTCGCGATCGCGTGCTCGCGTCTCAGCGCGATGATGGAGGACAGGCGGGACGCGAACGAATCGGGGTCGGACAACTGCGCCGGCAGCGATCCGTACAGCGAACGCCCGCGCGGCATCCCCGCGGCCGAACGGGTCGCCTCGGGCGCCACGTCGAGGAGGTCGTGGGCGCCCCGCTCGATCCAACGGGTGTCGCCGGCCGCGATCAGATCGCGCACGTCGGTCGCCGGAACGGTGAGCATCCCCACCAGGTCCCAGCCGGACAGGGCGAACACCCCGGGCTGCCACGCGTTGTAGGCGCAGAGGAGAAGGTGGGCGTCACGGATCGCCGGGATCTCGGCTTCGGTGATGTCCTCGAGCCGTTCGACACCCCGCGCCGCGGCGATGAGCGAGGTCGTCGTGCACGCGATGCCGTTCTGCGTGAACACGCGGTTGTAGTCCGCCGTCCCGGTCAGGCTCTCGGTGAGCTCGGCGCGCACGACTTCGGCGAGATCGCGGCCCGAGATCTCGTCGCCACGGAATCGGTACAGCTCATCGGCGTGACGCGTCGCCCAGTGCACGAGTTCGTACGTGAGCTCGTCGTGATTCTGCAGACCGTGCACCAGCTGCACGGGAGCGACGCCCAGCGCGAGCGAGGATGTGAGGGCGAGGCGGAGGAACTCGGTCTGGCCTGTCGCGAGGGCGTGGTGGTAGCCCGGGCGGCCGACGAAATCGTAGGACAGGTCGGCCCCGACCGCCGCGGTGTCGCGGATGTCCTCCATCGTGAGGTTGAGCTCCTGGAACGTGAAGCCACCGACCTTGCGCACCATCCCCGCGATGATGTGGTTCGCCGCGTGTGAGAGCGGGTGCCCCTCCGACCAGGCGGGCAGGCCCTCGGCACTCACTTCCACGCCGAGGAACCCATTGGCGTCCAGGCGCAGTGCGCTCGTTCCCAGCTCGCCGAGCGAATGCAGGGCGTCGCCGATCACGAGGCGCATGCCCGCGAACGTGGGGTCGAGCCAGTTGATCGAGGGCTGCCCCTGCTTGAAGTAGTGCAGGTAGACCCAGCGCCGCGTGACGCCGTCGGGGCCGAGGACCGGAGCCGTCGCACTCCAGTTCGTCTCCTTGACCCCCGGCGTGTAGAAGATGACGCGCTGCAGGGCGCCGATGATGTAGCCCCGGTCCGCGAGTTCGGCTTCCGTCGCCGCGTCGAGGTTCACACTGTCGGTGCCGTCGGGCACGTCCGGCAGCAGCATCCAATCCTCCGGCTGGATCTCGACCATGTGGTAGATGCCGGGGTAGTCCTTGAAGCCCATCTCGGCGAGGCGGAAGTCGGCGCCCTTGCCCGTGTGGCCCGGCACGATGTCGTCGATCACGCTGCCGCCGTGGCTGTCGGCGACGTCGCACAGCGCGCGGAACTCATCCTCGGTGCCGAAAGCGGGGTCGATCGCGGTGCTGATGCGGTCGAAGTGACCGTCCACGCTCGGGGTGTCCAACCAGCCGGCGATGCCGCCCGCGCGCTTGACCGGTCCGGTGTGGATCGCGGTGATGCCCACCCGGTCGAACGCGGCCCACAGCTCTTCCGCCCCGAGCGCCGAGAGGAAGGACTGGCCCGGGCGGGTGATGAGCGAGATGGGGTACGCCGTGAACCACACGTCGCTCGTCGCGATCGCGCGCCGCGCATCGGGCCGGGCGTAGGGGTTCCGCCACATCGAGGGCTGGCCCGACAGCTGGCGGGCGAGCACATCGGCGTCCTTCAGCATCGACTGCCGGACGAGCCACTCGATGTAGGACGGGTTCGAGCCGTTCGCGGTGCGCGGGTCGGTCGTGTTGCGGCGCACCCGGCCGCCGACCACGTCGCGCGGGCGGAGGCGGCGCGGGCGGGCGGGATAGCGCTGCTCGTCGTAGCTGATCTCGGGCTTGTCGGCTTCGCCTGCCTCGTCGTCGACGATCTGCTGCAGGGGAAGATCGATGGGTCCGGTGTAGAGCTCTTCGGGTCGATACTCGTCGCGCGCCATGCCTCGACGCTACGGAATCCGGCGCACGGACGCGAGGGCTGGCGTCCGCGCGGCAGAGGGGTTAGGCGGAAGCCCAGCCGCGGACGAGGACCGATCCGGATGCCGGAGCCAGGCCCTCCGCGGAGAACGTCACGGTGATCTCGCCTGGGCCCGTCGGACGGACGATCGCGAGCGCGCGGCCGTCGTACGTCGTGACCGACGGGCCTGCGAAGGACTCCTCCGTCCGCGCACGTCCGGTGCCCAGACCCGCGAGCTCGCCCGGGCCGTCGATCGACACCGTCACCGGCAGGTCGCGGTCGCACGGCACGACGCCGTCGGCGTCCGCCAGCACGAGCGGGACGTAGGCGAGTCCGTCGAGGCCGATCTCGCTCGCCTCTGCCCGCGCGGTCAACGCGACCTCGCCTGCGGTGCGCAGCTCGTGACGGCCGACCTCGGCGCCTGCGCGCCGGGCGACCGCGCCGACGGTGCCGGGGCGGTAGACCGTTTCGAACCGTGCACGGAACGCCTTCTCTTCACCCACGGATGCGACGCCGACCGAGGCGCCGTTCACGAAGAGCTCGACCTCGTCCGCGTCGGCGTAGACGTCGACCGTCACCGGGGCGCCGGACTCGGCATCCCACGACCACGACGCCACCGTGTCGTCCCACGACCACGGCGTGGTCGCGGTGGGACGGCCGTGGTGCTGCGGCCGATGCACCGCGAGGTAGGGCGCGGTGCGGAGCCCGAAGACGATCTCGCGCCAGTACGAGATCGTGCGGCGATACCCGGTGATGTCGAGATCGCCGCATTCGGCGGTGAGGTACGGGAAGGGACCGGCCGTGCCCGTCGGCTGATAGCCGGGATCGTCGGTGTAGTCCACCCGGCCGATGCCGGCCTCGCCGAGGTAGTCCCAGCCCGTCCAGGTGAAGTCGCCGATCACGTGCGGGAAGCGCGAGACAAGATCCCACATCACGTCGATCTTCGCCGGGAAGGTCTCGGAGCCGACGATCACCCGGTGCGGGAAGAGCGTGGCATCCCCCTCGTAGCGGGAGTCGGCGTAGTTGAAGCCGACGACGTCCAGCGCCGCCGCGGGCTCCTCGGTCGACTCGGTCACGAGGGTCGAGGCGTTCATGAGCGCCATCTGCTCGCCCATCTCGGCCATCATCGTGTTCGGGTCCGCGGCTTGCGCCTCGGCCATCGCCTCGGACATGCGGTCGAGGTTCGCGATGATGCCGTTGATGCCGTTCGTGACGAACCGCGTGGCGTCGAGCTCGCGGAACCGGTCGGCGAGGCGCCGGCTCCACATCGCGCCGCCGGGGGCCCCGAGCTCGAGGATCTCGTTGCCGATCGAGTAGAGCACGACGCTCGGGTGGTTGATGTCCTTCGCGACGAGCGCGGCGACGTCGTGCTCCCACCGGTCGGCGAACGTCGGGGCGGCGTCGAACGACGTCTTCGACCGCGTCCACACGTCGGTGAGCTCGTCCATCACGAGCATGCCGTGGCGGTCGCACGCGTCGAGCATCGCGCGGCTCATCGGGTTGTGGGCGCTGCGCAGCGCGTTGAAGCCCGCGTCCTTCAGCAGTCGCACGCGCCGGTCCTCCGCCACGGCGAACGTCGCCGCGCCGAGCGGTCCGTTGTCGTGGTGCACGCACGCGCCCCGGAGCTTCACGACCTCGCCGTCGATGCGCAGCCCGTGCTGCGGATCCAGCTGAAGACGCCGGATGCCGAAGGACACGGCATCCTCATCGATCCGGTCGCCGGTCTCGTCGTGCAGGGCGACGCTCGCGCGGTACAGCGCAGGGCGGTCGGGATGCCAGAGTTCTGGCCGGGCGACGACGAGGCGGGCGCGCGCCGTCATCCTCCGGCCCGGCGGAACGGTGAGGGGAGCGGAGTCGACGGCCACTTCTCGTCCGTCGGGCGCCGTCAGCGTCCAGGCGACGCGGGTCCGTCGGGTGTGGCGGGTGTCATTGACCACGTCGGCGGAGACCAGGACGACCGCGCGTTCGGCGTCGATGTCGGGCGCGGTGACCCGCAGTCCGTCGAGGGCGAAGTGCAGCGTCTCGGCGACGATGAGGTGGACGGGACGGTAGATGCCCGCGCCGGTGTACCAGCGACTGTCCTTGTACGCCCGGGCCTCCACCGTGATGCGGTTGGACTCGCCGAAGCGGAGGAACGGATCGAGCGCGACCGTGAAGGCGTTGTAGCCGCCCGACTCGTGGGCGGCGAAGTCGCCGTTCACGCGGACGGTGGCGTCACGGTACACGCCCTCGAACTCGAGCAGCACGGTCTTGTCGCGCCAGTCGGCCGGCACCTCGAGCGTGTGGGCGTACTCGAAGACCCCACCCGGGTGATAGCCGGCGTGAACGCCCTGATCGCTGTCGGCCGAGCGCGGAAGGTCGCGCAGGGCATCGTGCGGGAGACGGACCGGCCGGGGCGCGGTGGCGTCCGTCGCGGCCTCGAACGCGCCGAGCTTGGGTCCCGCGGTCCAGCCCTCGTGCAGGGGGATGCGGATCACGGCGTCGCGCTCCCCTCGGCGGCATCGAGCGCCTGCTCGAGAGCGGTCAGGTCGAACCCCGTGACGAAGCCGCGGAAGAACTCGGCGAGCGCCTCGGCCATGTCGGTCGAGCTCGGTTCGAGGAGCCACTGCACCTGCAGACCGTCCATGAGCGCGATCGTGGTGACGGCGGCGCGACCGGGGTGAACGCCAGGCAGCAGTCGCCCGCTGTCGGCGATCCGCTGGAATGCTTCGCCGATCACCCTTCGGACGTATGCATAGCGGCGGACGAAGTAGTCATGGGCAGGGTGGTCGGGCGAAGTGGCCTCGGCGGAGAGCGTGCAGTACAGCTCGACCACACCCGGGCTCGCCGCATTCACCTCGGCCAGGCGGACGAGTCCGTGCAGCGCCTCGATCCCATCCATGACCTCGAAGTCCACCACCGCCAGCGACAGCTCATCACGGTGATCGAGCACGGCCTGCAGCAGCGTGCTCTTGTTCCGGAAGTGGTGCAGGAGGCCCGCTTCGCTCATACCGACGCGCTGGGCGACTTCGCGCAGCGAACCGGCTCGATAGCCGGACTCAGCGAACACCTCGAGTGCGGCATCCAGGATCGCGTTGCGCGTGGCCTCGCTCTTGGCGTACTCGCCGCGCGGTTTGCGGGCCCCGCTCTTGACCGCGGCGTCCCCCAGGGTGTCCGTCATCGCTTCACCGTACCCGGTACGTCACACCCCACGTCGGCGTATGCGCTCGGCCTCTCTGTGACTGTTCTATCTCGAAATACTAGCGACCGCTAGATTTTTGAGGCAAAAACCTAGTTATCACTCGTTTTTGGTGCTAGCGTCTCGTCACCGGCGATCCGCAGTGGTATCGCCCCTACCAAGAGGACCCGCAGATGATCCGATGGAAGAAGGCCGCGGCAGCAGCGGCGATTGCCGTCACCACAGC
>JASBUD010000188.1 GCA_030148105.1 Microbacterium sp.
GTCTGGCCCGTCGAGACGGATGCCGTCATCGGCATGGCTGCGGACGGCGGGGTCTGGATGCTGGGCATGCGTCAGCCGTGCGGCGATGTCGTGCGGGGTGTGCCGATGGCGCGCGCCGACACCGGGGCTCTGCAGCGCGCCGCGCTAAGCGCGCAGGACTTTCGGTGAGGGAGGCGTCGGTGCTGCGTGACGTCGACGAGGCCGGTGACGCGCAGGAGGTGGCGGCGCTTGTCCCGCAGTCGCGATTCGCGCGCGCCGTCGCCGCCGCGTCGGCACGCCGGAGCGCCGCATGAGCGCCGTGGTCGCCTTCGGGGCGGGGGGAGACGAGCCGTACGCGCTCCTGCTGCGCGCGGCCGAGGGCGGCCGGCTCGCGCTGCGGAGGGTGGGTGATGCGTCTCCGACGCTGCACGTGGATGTCACGGAGTGGCGGGCCCCGGCCAACGTCACCGATCGCGATGTCCTCACCGGGCTCTCCGGGCCGCTCCTGGACGTCGGCTGCGGCCCGGGCCGCATGGTGCGCGCCGCCGAAGAGATCGGGCTCGCCGCACTGGGCGTCGACATCTCCGCGCACGCCGCACGCCATGCGGCGGCCGACGGCACGCCGGTGCTGCGTCGTTCGGTCTTCGAGCGGCTGCCTCTGGAAGGCAGCTGGGCGAGCATCCTGCTCATGGACGGGAACATCGGGATCGGGGGTGACCCGCGGACCCTCCTCGAGCGGTGCGGCGAGCTCCTCGCGCCGGGCGGTGTGGTCCTGGTGGAGGTCGACCGTGACCCCGAACTGGACGAGAGCGCGGTCTACACCGCCGTCGCCGAGGACGGACGGGAAAGCGGCGTCTTCCCCTGGGCGCGCATCGGAGCCGTGCCGCTCGTGCGACTCGCCCTCGAATGCGGGTTCATCGCCGCCGGTGCCTGGGCGGCGGGCGACCGCCGCTTCGTCCAGGTGCGCACACCCGGCCGCGCCCGCTGAATCAGGGGCAGCGCCGCCGCCTGCTCAGCGCCGCCGCCTGCTCAGCGCCGCCGCCTGCTGATCGCCGCCTGGAGCACGCTCGCTCCGACAGCGGCCAGCAGCAGAGCGATGAGCAGGATCGCCAGGTTCAGGCCGTAGTCCAGCGGCAGGACGCTCGGATTGGCCGTCCCGATCGCCTGCTTCGCGATCTCGGGCGCGACCAGAAGCGCCAGGAGACCGCCGGTGGCCACCGCTGCCTGGAAGAGCAGGATCGTGCCATGCGGCACGCGACCCTCCGCCCGGCGGCCGGCGACCGCCAGCGCGAAGACCGCCCCGGCGATGACGACATCGTGCACCACGAGGACGAGGACGAGCCACGTGAGGATGGCCGGGTACTGGCGGGGCGGAATGTCATTGATCAGTACGAGGCATCCGACGAGCATGGTGAGGATGCCGAGCCCGATGAGGATCGCGCGGACGTCATCCACCGTGAGGAGCCTCCACGTGCGGGGCGCCCGCGACGGCGGGGACGCGGGCGTCACGCGATCACCTCGATCGTGCTGAGCCACTTGGTCTGCAACACGCCGGGTCTGCCTGGGGCGATGAGGCGAGCCGGGAAGCCGTGGTCGATGTCGAGCTCCTCGCCGAAGAGCTCGAGGGCGACGAGCGTGAGAGGGTCGCGCGCGAACTCGGGCTGCATCTGGGTGACGGCGAAACCGCCGCGCGTCTGCAGGCTCGTGATCCGCAGGTGCGCGTCGCCGGCGGCTCCCACCGAGTCCAGCAGATCGCGCAGGCGCGGTCCCCGCCACGCAGCGTCCTGACTCCACCCCTCCACGCACGCGATCGGCAGGACGGCGTCATGCTGGGGCATCGCACGCAGACGCGAGCGCGTGTAGACCTCCCGCACCGGTCCGTTGACGACCGTCAGGGTCCAGTCCGGGGCCGTCGCGCTCTCGAGGACACCCGCGGCCTCCGCAGTGCGATTGACGGGGAGCATCTGCGGGCCGACTCCGCGTCGGCGCGGCGCGAAGACGTTGAACGGTTCGAACACACGGAACGACTGACCGGCCGTCGTGGTCACGACGAGCCCGGTCGCGACCCCCACGGTCGTGAGGAATCCTCGGCGGGTCTGGTCGGCCGCGCGAGGTTCGCGCACCGCAGGGCTCCGGTCGATCCAGGCGAACAGCCGCCCGGTGACCCCGTGGTCCCGGCCCCAGCCGGTCCGTCGCTGCAGCTCGTCGGGCACCTCGGATCCGGCATCCGGATCGGGCTGCGTCTCGAGAGTCGCCTCGGCATCCCTTCTGCGCCAGAAGCGGGCGATGACGGGGAGTTTGACGCCGATGTGGACCGCGAGCGAGCCGACGACGATCCAGGACAGGGCGTAGTGCGTCAACCGGAACGAGAAGCCGAAGATCGCATAGAGCTGATACGTGTTGAGCAAGCCGGTCGTGATCAGCATGAGCGAGGCGGCGACGAACACCGCGATCGAGACGCGCTCGAGGAAGTGAGCGAGCGAGCGCACCGGCGGGTGCTGGAAGAGCTCGGGGAAGACCGCGAAGAGCTTGGCGAACAGCAGCGGGAAGCACGCGATTCCCGCGGTGATGTGCACGCCCTGCGTGACCTGGTAGATCCACACCGGCCGGGTGGGAAACGTCACCCACGGAAGCGGGTTCTGCAGCAGATGGCTGTACAGCCCCGTGCCGAAGCAGATCAGGAACGCCACCGCGAGGAGACGCCCGATCACCACGGCCATGCGCGGGGTGCGTGCCGGGGAAGCCACCGCATGTCTGGTGCGATGCAGAATCCGCTGCAGTCTGGCTGTGAGAAGCACGTCGATCACCCCCTGTCGTGCCGACTGTAGGGTGCCGAGGTCGACCGGGACGGCCTCGAGATATGACGAACCGGGGACATCTGATGTCCTGACTCCGTAATGTCTTGCCTCGGCGGCGGGAGTGGGCGGTCCCTAGCCTCGGAGGGTGACCACCGACCCGTTCACCGCGCCGCGCACCCGCTCCCGCAGGCGCGTCGCGGCGCCGTGGATCGGCCTCGGGGCTGCGGTCGTGCTCATGATCGCGGCCATGCTCTACCCGGTGCTCTCCGGGGTGAACGTGCACGTCCGGTGGTTCCCGCCGCTGCACGCCGAATGGATGCCGCGCGTGGGGCCCGGAACGATCGCGGCCCTGGTTCTCGGGGCGCTGGCCGTGCGCTATGCCGTCGCCCTGTCTGCGCGGATCTCGTGGCGTGTGCTGCTGGTCGCGGCGTTCGGCGGTGCCCTGCTGTGGATGCTGAGCCTTGCCACCGTCGACGGCGCGGACGGGATCGGCGTCATCCTCGACACGTCCTACGAGTACTTGCGCACGGCACGCGAGGTGACCGACGTCGGGGCGCTGCTGCGCGAGTACATCGCTCACATCCCGCTGGACTCGGTGGACAACTGGCCGGTGCACATCGCCGGCCACCCGCCGGGCGCCGTCCTGGTCTTCGTGCTGCTCGTGAGGCTGGGGCTGGGCAGCGGGCTCGCCGCAGGACTCGTGGTCACCGTCGTGGCCGCGACGACTCCGGTCGCCGTCCTCCTGGTGCTGAAGAGACTGGGCGCCGAAGCCGCTGCCCGGAAGGCGGCGCCGTTCGTCGTCTTCGGCCCGGCGGCGATCTGGATGTCGGTGTCCGCCGACGCGCTGTTCGGCGCCTTCGCCGCGTGGGGCCTGTGCGCCCTGGCGTGGGCGTCGACCTCGCGATCGCCCGTCGTGACGGCCGTGTGGGCGATCGTGGCGGGACTCGTCCTCGGCTACTGCGTGATGCTCTCGTACGGGCTTCCGCTGCTCGGGGTGCTCGCGGTGACGATCCTGATCGTCTGTCGGCGGTGGGCGCCGCTGCCCTGGGCGGTCGGCGCAGCGGTCCTCGTGGTGCTCGTGTTCGCCGCAGGCGGTTTCGTCTGGTGGGATGCGTACCCCGTCCTCGTGGAGCGGTACTGGGCGGGTGTCGCGAGCAACCGGCCCTTCGGATACTGGGTGTGGGCGAATCTGGCCGCGCTGGCCTTCAGCGCCGGGCCACTGGTGGGGGCCGGGGTCGCCGTCGTCCTGACCCGCCTGCGGGGCGTGCGCTCGGCCGTCCGCGACGATCTGGTCGTCGTCTCCCTCGTCACGGCTGCGGTGATCACCGTGATGCTCGCCGATCTGTCCCAGATGAGCAAAGCGGAAGTCGAACGGATCTGGCTGCCGTTCGTGCCGTGGCTCCTGGTCGGCACCGCCCTGCTGTCCGCCCGCTGGCGTCAGTGGGGGCTCACCGGGCAGATCGTCTTCGCGATCGCGGTGCAGCATCTGCTCGCCACGGGCTGGTGAGCGCGGCATCCGTCTGCAGTTCGTCACATCACGGGGATGCGCTCGCCCGGCTCCGCTGATGGGATGGGACCAGGACGAATGGAGCGACCATGAGTGAGACGACCGCCGACTACAGCGACCTCAGAGCGGTCTACATCAACTGCACGCTGAAGCGCTCACCGGAGGTGAGCAACACCCAGGGGCTGATGGATCGCAGCATCGAGCTGATGAGGTCGCAGCGGGTCGAGGTGACCTCGATCCGCCTGATCGATCACGACGTCGCCACCGGCGTCTATCCCGACATGCGCGACCACGGGTGGTCGGTCGACGCGTGGCCGGAAGAAATCTGGCCGCTGGTCGATGCCGCCGACATCCTCGTCATCGGCGGCCCGCTGTGGCTCGGCGACAACGCCAGCGTCACCCGCCGTCTGATCGAGCGTCTTTACGCGATGAGCGGGCTGTTCAACGACAAGGGCCAATACGTCTACTACGGCAAGGTGGGCGGCACGCTCATCACCGGCAACGAGGACGGCATCAAGCACGCGGCGATGGCGAACCTCTACAGCCTCCAGCACATCGGGTTCACCATCCCGCCGGCAGCGGATGCCGGCTGGATCGGCGAAGTCGGGCCCGGGCCCAGCTACCTCGACGAGGGGTCCGGGGGACCCGAGAACGACTTCACCAACCGCAACACGACGTTCATGACCTGGAATCTGCTGCACCTCGCACGAATGCTGAAAGACGCCGGGGGGATCCCGGCGTACGGCAACCTGCGGAAGGCGTGGAACGACGGGGAGCGCTTCGGGTTCAACCCCGAATACCGGTGAACGTTCCGTCCGGTACCACTCGCCTCCACGGTGTGCAATCCCCCGGGCGTCGGGCCGGGCACCCGTAGGTTTGTCCACATGGCGACCACCACGACGACGAAGAACAAGCGCAAGGCCGATCACGGCGCCCGTCTCACCGACGAGCAGAATGCCGAGAGCGGCTTCAGCGCGTCCGAGACCCTGAGCGAGAACCTGCAGAAGGTGCTCGTCGACCTCATCGAGCTCGCCTCGCAGGGCAAGCAGGCGCACTGGAACGTGGTGGGCACGAACTTCCGCGACACCCACCTGGCGCTCGACGAGATCATCGAGGCGGCGCGCGAGTTCGCCGACACGATCGCAGAGCGGATGCGCGCGCTCCACGCCCTCCCCGACGGGCGCAGCGACACGGTGGCGGAGTCCACGTCGCTGCCCGAATTCCCGCAGGGCGAGATCGCGACCACGAAGGTCATCGACCTCATCACGGTCCGTCTCGAGGACACCGTGTCGACGTGCCGCGAGGTGCACGACGCCGTCGACGAGGAAGACCCCACGAGCGCCGACATCCTGCACGCGGTCATCGAGAAGCTCGAGCAGTTCGCGTGGATGATCAGCGCCGAGAACCGCGTTCCCCGCAGCTGATCAGCCGCCCACCCGACGCCCCATCCGATCGAAAGGAGGGCGCGCCTGATCGGCGTGCCCGAACGGTGACGACATGACCGATATGTATGCGATGCAGGATCCGAACACGCAGTTCCCCCGTCCGCCGTTCCCGCCCCAGCAGCAGGACGGACCGGGTGACATCCACAAGATGGATCCGGCCCCCGACCACGGCGAGACCTCCTACGTCGGCTTCGGTCGCCTCCCCGGGCGCCGTGCGCTCATCACCGGCGCCGACTCCGGCATCGGCCGCGCGGTCGCCATCGCGTACGCCCGCGAGGGGGCGGATGTCGCGCTGTCGTACTTGCCCGAGGAGCAGGAGCAGGCGGAGGAGGTCGCGGCCCTCGTCCGGGCCGAGGGTCGCAAGGCCGTCCTGCTTCCCGGGGACCTGCAGCAGGAGCAGTACAACATCGACATCGTCGACAAGACGGTGGCCGAGCTCGGCGGGCTGGACATCCTCGTGATCAACGCCGGCGCGATGCCGACGGTGGACAGCATCGACGACTTCGAGACCGCGACGCTTGACGAGGTGCTCAAGGTCAACATCTACCCGCTGTTCTGGATGACCAAGGCGGCATCCCCGCACCTGAAGCCGGGGTCGGCGATCATCGCGACCTCCAGCATCCAGGGCTTCGACCCCTCGCCGTCGCTGGCCGAGTACGCGGTGTCGAAAGCGGGGATCGCGAACTGGGTCCGCGCGACGGCGCAGCAGCTCATCGAGCGCGGCATCCGCGTGAACGGCGTCGCTCCGGGACCGATCTGGACGCCGCTGCAGCCGGCGTTCGTGCCGACCGAGAAGATCGAGAGCTTCGGCGAGCAGACTCCGATCGGGCGTGCCGGTCAGCCTGTCGAGCTCGCGCCGGCCTACGTCTTCCTCGCGTCGCAGGAGTCCAGCTACGTCCTCGGAGAGGTCATCGCCGTCACCGGCGGCATGACCCTGACCTGATCGCCGGATGCCGTCACGCGGGCACGCCGCCCATCCTTCGCCGTCCGACCGCACCGATCTGCGCACCTACGCCGCGATCGGTGACGGTCGGACCGTGGCGCTCATCGCCGCCGACGGCGGCATCGACTGGATGCCGATGCCCAACCTCGACTCGACGCCGGTGTTCGCGCGGATCATCGACGACGACCACGGCGGCTGCCTCGAGCTCGCCCCGGAGGGGGAGTACTCGGTGCGGCGCAGCTACGTCGGCGGCACGAACGTGCTGCGGACGACGTTCACGACGCAGACCGGTTCGGCGCGCGTGACCGATGCGCTCGTCACCGGTGTCGCCGGGCGGCTGCCGTGGGCGCAGCTCGTCCGGCGGATCGAGGGCGTGAGCGGCGAGGTGCGCTTCCGCTGGGCGGTCCGACCGGGGACCCGTCTGCGGACCGCGTCGCCCTGGGTGCAGAAGCACGGTGGCATACAGCTGCTGCAGGTGGGTTCGACCACGCTCGCCGTGCTCGGAGACGGGGTCGGCGCCATGCGGGCCGGCGGCGACGAATTCCCGTTCCCCGCCGTTCGGGGGACGTTCGTGACGGGCGCCGGGTCACGCCACGTGCTGGGGGTGGTCTCCACGCACGACGAGCCCTTGCACATCCCCGACATCGCGCACCTGGACGCGAGTCTGGACCGCACGATCGCGGGCTGGCGGGAGTGGTCCCGGGAGTTCTCGTACGAGGGGCCATGGGCGGACACCGTGCAGCGCAGCGCCCTCGCGCTCAAGCTCCTGGTCTACGCGCCGACCGGGGCGATCGCCGCCGCGGCCACGACCTCGCTTCCGGAGAACCCCGACGGAGGCAAGAACTGGGACTATCGGTTCGCGTGGGTGCGCGACCTCGCGTACACCGCTCACGCCCTCGTCCGCTTCGGGCTGCGGGAGGAGACCCACGCCGCGATCTCCTGGCTGATCAGGACCATCCGGCGACACGACGGTCAGCTCGGCGTCATGTACACCCTCCGCGGCGACGCCGTCGACGGCACGACGGAGTACGACGCGCCCGGATGGCGCGGCATCGGACCGGTCGTCTCGGGAAACCCCGCGCACGATCAGCTGCAGCTGGGGGTCTACGGCGACCTCTTCGCCGTCTGCCGGACCTACGTGGATGCCGGAAACGTGCTCGACGCCGACACCGGGCGGCTCCTCGCGCGTCTGGCTGACGAGACGTGCGACCTGTGGCGCAACCGGGACTCGGGCATGTGGGAGCTGCCGGAGCTCGAGCACTACACCTCGTCCAAGATGGGATGCTGGCAGGCGTTGCGCGATGCCGTGCACCTGGCCCAGGTCGGCGCGATCATGGGATCGCGCGAGCGGTGGGAGGCGGAGCGCGACCGGATCGCGCTGTGGGTCCGCGAGGAGTGCTGGTCCGAGGATCTCGGCGCGTACACGATGATGCCGGGCTCCGCGCGCCTGGACACCTCCGTGCTGCTTCACGCCGAGAGCGGTTTCGACCGCGGCGAGCGGATGTCTCGCACGATCGACGCGCTGACCGACGCGCTCGGCGAGGGCGCGCTGATCTACCGCTACACGGGCATGGCGGACGAGGAGCACACATTCGTCGCGTCGGCCTTCTGGCGGGCGGGGGCACTCGCCTGCGTCGGCCGGAACGATGAGGCCATCGCCGCGATGGACGAGCTGGTCGGCCACGCGAACGACGTCGGGATCTACAGCGAGATGATCGCCGCGGACGACGGCGCCTTCTGGGGAAATCTTCCTCAGGCGCTGAGCCACCTCGCGGTCATCAGTGCCGCGCTCACGATCACCGATGTCACGCCGGCCCGGAAGCTCGCCGGTCACTGACCTCGCGCCCGGTCAGGGCTGCGGGGCCAGCATCCGCTCCGCCGTCCGCAGCGCGAGCGCGACCTGCGTCAGCGCGGGGTTCGCGATCAGGGCGCTCGGGAAGGTCGAGTTGTCGGCGATCCAGAGGTTGTCGATGTCGTGGCTGCGCCCGTAGCGGTCGACGACCCCGTCACTCGGGTCATCGCTCATCCGACATGTGCCGAGGGTGTGCGCGGTGCGCTCGAGCACGCGCGTCGCTGTGGCGCCTGCCGCCTCGAGGATGCGGGTCATCACCGCGACCGCGTGACGTGACAGCGCCTTCTCGTTGTCCGCGGCGGTGAACGAAACCCGTGCGCGCGGCACCCCGAATCGGTCGATCTCGTCGCTCAGCTCGAGGAGGTTGTCCTCGCTCGGCAGGCACTCGCCGTTGATCCCGAGTCCGGCGGTGAAGCGGGCGGCCTCGAGAGCGGACATGAGCTCGTCGCCCCACAGCCCACCCCCGCGCACCAGGCTCGTCGCATACGTGAGCGGCATGACTCCGAGACTCTGGATCAGATAGCCGCCCGCGAAGTCCGCGTCGGTGGGGCGCAGGAAGTCCTCGGTGATCAACGAGGACGGATAGCCCCGATAGCTGCGCTGCGGGGTGTCGAACGTGCCCCACACCTGCGTGGCGGGGTGCGCGAGGAAGTTCCGGCCGACCTGCCCGCTGGAGTTCGCGAGGGTGTTGTGCAGCAGCAGACGCGGCGTCTCCACCCCACCGGCGGCGAGCACGAGCGCGCGGCACGACTGGCGCACGTCGGCGTCCCCCTGGCGGTACACCACTGCGGTCACCCGGCCTGCGGCATCCGTCTCGACCGTGTGGACGAACGCGTCGGCACGGATCTCGGCGCCGGACCGGATCGCGGCGGGCAGGTAGGTCGTGCCCATTGACGCCTTCGCTCCCGTGCGGCAGCCCTGGTGACAGGTCCCGCACGAGATGCATGCCCCACGGGTCTGCCCGTGCTCGTGACGCTCGCGGGTCAGCACGGCGGCGGGCGCATCCGTCGCGCGGATGCCGAGCGCGGAGCATCCGTCGGCCATCCGGTCGGCCGACGCGTTGCGTGCCGCGGGCGGATACGCGTAGCGACGCGACGGATCCCACGGATAGGCGGCTGGGCCGCTCACCCCGAGGTCGGCTTCGGCGCGGAGCAGGAAGGGAGCGAGCTCGTCGAGGGAGAGCGGCCAGTCGCGACCCTGACCGGACTGGGTTCGCAGGCGCAGCTGACCGGCATCGGGGCGCGGGGTGAAGGCGCCCCAGTGGAGTGTCGAGCCGCCGACTCCGCGGCCGGAGTTGTTCGGGCCGAACGCGGTCGGATCTTCGCCGGCGGAGAGTCGCTCGTCCATCCAGTTGATCTCGGCGGCGTCCGTCTCATCGGGCGTGTGGCGGTAGGGGTCGAAGAACGGACCGGCCTCCAGCGCGACCACGTCGAGCCCGGCGGCGGCGAGCTCGGCGAGCACCGGCGCGCCGCCTGCGCCGGTGCCGACCACGACGACGTCGACCTCGGTGCCGGGCGCGAAGCGCTGCATGTCCGTGGTGTCGATCGCGAGCTGCCCGATCATGCGGCGCCCTCGCGGTCTGTCTCTTCCGATCCGAGCTCGGCGGGCTCCCACGCCGCGCGTGCACCGGCGCCCAGCACCGTGAAGCCCAGCGGCTGAGGTCCTCCGCGCGTGGCGAACACGTCGTAGCCGGTGCGGGCGAGGGAAGCGGGATGGGCGAGCCAGTGCCGCACGAGGTCGACCCGGACGTCTTCGAACCATGCCTGCAGCTGGGTGGCCGACAAGGCGGAGCCTCCGGGGGTGTTCGTGCCCGATACGAGGGCCTCGACCGTCGCTCGCGCGCTCACCGCTGCCTCTTCTTCGAGCGCGTCGAGCGCGAGTCGGGCGGCGATCGCGTCCGGGGGCAGGTCGGCGGGCCGCCACCCGTCTCCGTCGCCGGCGGCGAGTTGTCGGTCGAGCCGCGCAGCGAGGTCGATCCGTCCGCCCGCGGGCTGCGGCACGACGACGTCAGCGAGGAGTCGCAGGGTATTCAGCTGGCGAGGGGTCAGCGCGCGCGGGGCATACGACGGGTGGTCGGCGATCGCCCGGGCTGCCAGTGCGGCGCGGACTCTCGGCTCGATGCGCGGGGAGGTGATCAGCCGGGACCACTCGTCGGGAACGAGCGGGGCGGATGCCGACACCTCCGCGATCAGGTCGGCGATCGCTGCTGCGACCTCCCCCGGTCGTTCCTGCGCGATGAGGTGACCGGTGTCCGGCAGGCGCCGGAACCGCGCCCGGGGGAAAGTCGGGGAGGCCAGGCGCGGCTGGGCGTCGGCGCCCAGATCATCATCGTCCTCGCCGCCGAGCACGATCGCGGGAAGGTCCAGGGAGCCCACCTCGCCCGTGAGGTCGGCGCGGCTTCCCGTCTCGAGCCACGCGCGCCAGGC
>JASBUD010000200.1 GCA_030148105.1 Microbacterium sp.
TCGGTGGCGGTGGCCTGGATGCGCGACAAGGGCGCGGTCCCCTGCACGTATACGGGCGATCTCGGCCAGCCCGACGAGGACGACATCGACGCGATCCCGGGTCGCGCGCTCGAGTACGGCGCCGAGGTCTCGCGACTCGTCGACTGCAAGACGGCGCTCGTGGAGGAAGGCTTCGGCGCGCTGGCGTGCGGCGCGTTCCACATCCGCTCCGGCGGCAAGACCTACTTCAACACGACTCCGCTCGGGCGCGCGGTCACCGGGACGATGCTCGTCCGCGCGATGAAGGAGGACGGCGTCGACATCTGGGGCGACGGCTCCACCTACAAGGGCAACGACATCGAGCGCTTCTACCGCTACGGCCTGCTCGCGAACCCCCGGCTGCGCATCTACAAGCCCTGGCTGGACGCCGACTTCGTCACCGAGCTCGGCGGTCGCGCCGAGATGTCGGCGTGGCTCGTCGAACACGGCTTCCCCTACCGCGACAGCGCCGAGAAGGCGTATTCGACCGACGCGAACATCTGGGGCGCGACGCACGAGGCGAAGACCCTGGAGCACCTGAACGTCTCGCTGGAGACCGTCGAGCCGATCATGGGCGTCCGCTTCTGGGATCCCTCGGTGCAGATCGACACCGAGGACGTCACCGTGACCTTCGAGCTCGGTCGCCCGGTCGCGATCAACGGCGTCGAGTACGCCGACCCGGTGGAGCTCGTGCACGAGGCGAACCGCATCGGCGGCCGCCACGGACTCGGCATGAGCGACCAGATCGAGAACCGCATCATCGAGGCCAAGAGCCGCGGCATCTACGAGGCGCCCGCCATGGCGCTGCTGTTCATCGCCTACGAGCGCCTGGTGAACGGCATCCTGAACGAGGACACGCTCGCGACGTACCACGAGCAGGGCCGCCGCCTCGGTCGTCTCATGTACGAGGGCCGCTGGCTCGAGCCGCAATCGCTCATGCTGCGCGAGTCGATCCAGAAGTGGGTCGGGTCGACGATCAACGGCACGGTGACCCTGCGTCTGCGTCGTGGCGATGACTACACGATCCTGGACACCACGAGCCCGAACTTGTCGTACGGTCCGGACAAGCTCTCGATGGAGCGCGTCGGTGACGCGGCCTTCGGCCCGACCGACCGCATCGGACAGCTGACGATGCGCAACCTCGACATCGCCGACTCTCGCTCGCGCCTGGAGCAGTACGCCGGACTCGGCCTGATCGGCGGCGCGACCGGTGCGCTCGTCGGACGCCTGACCTCGGGCGAGGCGGACGAGATCACCGAGCACGCGACCGGCTACTCGGCCGAGCGCGAGCAGCTCGCCGACGCGGTGGACGAGGCATCCGAGTCGGCGTCGTTCGACTTCGGAGCCGACTGAACCACTCATAACTTGCACAGGTATGTGCAAGTTATCTAGAATCGTGCGGTGACCACCACTGCCGCCCGTCGACCGCGCCGTGACGCGCTCGAAAACCGCGCCGGCATCATCGCCGCCGCCCAGAGCGTCCTCGCCACCGACCCGAACGCGTCGCTCGATGCGATCGCCCATGCGGCCGGGCTCAGCCGTCGCGCCCTGTACGGCCACTTCTCCGACCGGGAGGCCCTGCTGCGCGCGGTGATCGAGGTGGGCGCGGCACGCTTCAACACGATCGCCGAGCAGGTGGATCACCCCGACGCCCGCGTCGCCCTCGCCCGACTCGCCGCCGACCTGTGGCGAGCGGCATCCACGGTGCAGGCCTCCGCGAACATCGCGCTCGACGACGCGCATGTCGCCGACACCGTCCGCGCGCTCGCGCCACTGCGGCGACGCGTCCGCGACCTCGTCGAGCGGGGGCGCGCGGAGGGCGCCTTCCGCGCAGACGTTCCGCCGGAGCTCCTCGGATTCCTGATCGAGGAGACGGCCCGAGCGACGCTGCGCGAGCTGCCGGCGGAGACGCCGGATGCGGCATCCGTCGTCGTCCGCGTCGTGCTGAGTGTGAGCGGGCTGTCGTGGACCGAACAGGCGGGGCTGCTGGCCGCTCACCCCGGGATCGTGGAGGAACGATGATGCGCGTGATGCTGGATGCCGTGCACAAGGGCCGCGACGGCCTCGCCCTGCCCCCGATCTCCCTCGCGTTCGAGACCGGCGCGGCCCGCATCGTGCCCGCCGAGACCGAGCAGCGACCGACCGTGCTCGGACTCATCGCATCGGGCCGCATGAAGCCCGATGCCGGAGCCGTGCGCATCGACGGCAGAACGGATGCCGCCGCCCTGCGTCGCCGCGTGGCCCTCGTCGACGCGCCCGATGTGTGCGATCCCGCACCCGATGTCGCCGTGTTCGGACTCGTGGCCGAGGAGCTCATGTTCGCGGGGCTCCCGTCGCACCCGGTCGCGGTCCTGCGCTGGCTCGACGAAGCCGGAATGCGCGAGCTGGCGCGCGTCCCGATCGCCGACGTCGCACCGCGCGAGCGGTTCCGGTTGCTGCTGGAGCTCACGGCGCTCCGGCGGAGCGTGGAGGCGATGGTCCTGGTCTCGCCGCAGCGTCACGGCGGGCATCCGGACGAGTGGTGGAGCCTGGTCGAGGAGTTCGCCGGACGCGGCTACGGGATGCTCGTGATCAGCGGTGTCGCATCGACCGCCGCGCTGGCGGGCCGTGCCGAGCGCGCGGATCTCGCGCCAGACGCGCCGGAGCCCGCAGTCGAACCTGCGTCCGAGCCCGAATCCGAGCCAGAGCCAGAACCCGAACCGGACCCGGCGCCTGAACCGGACCCGGCGCCCGAACCCGAACCGGACCCGGCGCCCGAACCCGAACCGGACCCGGAGCCCGAACCCGAACCCGAACCCGAACGCGACGAGAAGGGCGAGCAGCGATGAAGATCCCCGCGATGATCGCCGCCGAACTGCGGCGCCTCACCTCCCGCCGCATG
>JASBUD010000210.1 GCA_030148105.1 Microbacterium sp.
AGCGGCGGGAGCGGCGGCGGCGCGTGGAAGAACAGCTGCGTGGAGACGGCCGACACGAAGACCGGCGGAAGCAGGCCGAGCTCCACGGCGGACTTGGGTCCGCTCGGCTCGACGACGGCCGGCTCGGCGGGTGCCGTGGGGGCCACCGCGAGCGGCTCCTCGCCGTTCGCCGCGTCCTGGGCGGACGCGCCTTCGGCGGGCGCACCTTCGGCCGCGGGCGATTCGGCGGGCGCGGGCGATCCTTCGGCCGCGGGCGCGTCCTCAGCGGGGGGTGCGTCTGCGGTGCCGGTTACCGGCGCCTCGGCGTCGGTCGGTCCCACAGGCGCTGAGGCGCCGTCTGCGTCTGTCGGGGGCTGGAGGTGTGCATCGGTCTCATCGGCCATCACTGGCTTACTCCCTGCGAACGACACCGCGCGTCGTCCGGCGAAATCTCGTGCGGTGCCGCACCTGCGGTGCCGCGAACTCACTCGGTCTGCAGCCGGCCCGTGGCTCATGCTGCGATGGGCGTTCATCGCCCGAAGTCTTCTGGGTGACACCTCTGCGGCGCGGCCGCGAAGCGTCGGAGATCATTATCGCACTTTCACCGGCCGAATGCGCGGCCGGTCACCGCGGATGTTTTCGACGGCGCGCTCACGCGGCGTGTGCTCAGCGCGCGATGTCATAATCCGAACCATGACGCAGTCCGTGAGCCGCACCCGTCCGACGGCACTGGCGGTGTGGTTCATCATCGCCGGCGCGATCGGCTGGTGGGCCGCGTTCTCGCTCACGATGGAGCGCCTGCACCTGCTGTCCGACCCCGACGCGATCCTGGGCTGCAACTTCAGCCCGCTCGTCCAATGCGGGAAGAACCTGACCTCGTGGCAGGGCGCCCTGTTCGGCTTTCCCAATCCGATCCTCGGGCTGACCGGCTGGGTCGCGCCGATCGTGGTCGGAGCGGCGATCCTCGCCGGTGCGCGATTCGCGCGCTGGTTCTGGCTGCTGTTCCTCGCCGGGGTCACCCTGGCGTTCGTCTTCGTGATCTGGCTCATCAGCCAGAGCGTCTTCGTGCTCGGCACGCTCTGCCCGTGGTGCATGGTGACCTGGGTGGTCACGATCCCGACGTTCTACGCCGTGCTCCTGCACGTGCTGCGCACCGGCATCCTCCCCGCGCCACGCCGCGTCCGTGGCGGCGCGGATCGCCTGATGAGCTGGATTCCGCTGCTGGCCGTCGTCAGCTACGCGATCATCGCGATCATCGCCCAGCTGCGGCTGGACGTGCTCGGCTCGCTGTTCTGAGGTTTCAGTCGAACCAGATCGCGAGTTCGCGCGCCGCCGACTCCGGGCTGTCCGACCCGTGCACGAGGTTCTGCTGGACCTTCAGGCCCCAGTCGCGCCCGAAATCGCCGCGGATCGTGCCGGGCGCGGCCGTGGTGGGGTCGGTGGTCCCCGCCAGCGAGCGGAAGCCCTCGATCACGCGATTGCCGGCGAGGCGGATCGCGACCGAGGGGCCCGACATCATGAACTCGAGCAGGGGCTCGTAGAACGGCTTGCCTTCGTGCTCGGCGTAGTGCTGCTCGAGCGTGTCGCGGTCGGGTTCGACCAGTCGCAGATCGACGAGGGAGTACCCCTTCGCCTCGATGCGCGCGAGGATCGCGCCGGTCAGGCCGCGCGCGACGCCGTCGGGCTTGACGAGCACGAGTGTCTCTTCGGTGGCCATGTGTCAGTCTCCGTTCGGGGAATCGGCTTCGGCGGCCAGTCGCGCGTTGCGCGCGTCCAGCGAAGCCCCTTTGATCGTCGCATACGCCCACATCCCCCCGAAAATGAGGGCGACGAGGAACAGCGAGGGCACGAGGAAACCACCGAGCGCGACGACCGCCTGGAGCAGCCAGCCGAGGACGATAGCCCAGCGGTGCCGCAGCATGCCTGCCGTGAGGATCATCACGACGGCGAGCACGGTGCCGGCGACGATCCCCCACCAGGACGGGATTCCGGTCGGCAGCGCGCCGAGTCCGAAGATCACGAGTCCCCCGAGGAAGACGATGACCGACTCGAAAGCGAGCACGATGGATCCGAGCGACTCCGCGGCGCCGCGGGCGCGCCGCGGTCGAGCGGCACGGCGGGGCTCTTCGGGCGCCGTGGTCATTCGCCCCACCCCGCCTTCCACCCGTCAGCCTCCGCGAGACCGATCGCCTCGCCGGCGAGAATCACCGACCCCGTGATCACGACGGCACGGCGATCGGATGCCGCCGCCCACTCCCGGGCGGCCTCGGCGGCGCCCACGAGGTCGTCGTGCACCGTCACGGGCAGTTCGAGCGCTTCGGCGAGGTCGGCGATCGTATCGGCGTCGTTCGCCCGCTCCGAGTCCGGCGCCGTGGCGAAGACGTGGGCGGCCAGCGGCGCGAGCTCCCGGAGGATGCCCTCGGCGTCCTTGTCGGAAAGGACGCCGAGCACGATGCCCCACTCGTCGAAGTCGAACGAGGACCTCAGCGCCGCTGCGAGCGCCCGCGCGCCGTGCGGGTTGTGGGCGGCATCCACGACGACGGTGGGGCTGATCCCGAGGAGCTGGAGACGGCCGGGGGACGTTGCCTGCGCGAGGCCTTCCGCGAGGATGTCGCCGCTGATCTGCTGGGCGCCTCCCCCGATGAGCGACTCCACGGCCGCGATCGCCAGTGCGGCGTTCTGCGCCTGGTGCTCTCCGAACAGCGGCAGGTACTCGTCCGCGTACGCCCCGGCGATGCCCTGCACCGATATCTGCTGGCCGCCGACGGCAAGTCGAGCCTCGGTGAGCGCGAAGTCCTCGCCCTCGAACGCGATGGTCGCGCCGCGCGCGGCTGCGGTCTGGCGCAGGACAGAAGCTGCCTCGGGATGCTGCGCAGCGGAGACCACGGCGGCGCCGTCTTTGATGATCCCCGCCTTGACACCCGCGATCTCGCGGATCGTCGATCCGAGTCGGTCGGCGTGATCGAGGTCGACGGGGGCGAACACGGCCACGTCTCCATCAGCGGTGTTCGTCGAGTCCCAGGCGCCGCCCATGCCGACTTCGAGTACCAGCACGTCGATCGGCGCGTCGGCGAACACGACGAACGCGAGCACAGTCAGAAGCTCGAAGAATGTCAGCGGTGCGTCTCCCGCGGCGGCCAGTTCGGCATCCACGATGTCGACGAACGGGGCGATCTCGTCCCACGCTTCGGCGACGGCGGCATCCGGAGCCGGCTCGCCGTCGATCATGATGCGTTCGGTGAAGCGCTCGAGGTGCGGACTCGTGAACAGCCCGGTGCGGAGGCCGTGTGCCCGCACGAGGCTCTCGATGATGCGACTCGTCGAGGTCTTGCCGTTCGTGCCGGTGACGTGGATCACGCGATACGTGCGCTGCGGGTCGTCGAGGAGCTCGAGTACGCGACGCGTCCGCTCCACGCGGGGCTGCACCCACTGCTCGCCTTGCCGCTTCAGGAGGGCGGCGTAGACCGCGTCCGCGCGGGCCCGTTCGCTCATCGCTGCTCCCCCGCCCTGCCGACCATGACCCGGAAGGCGCCGGCGTTCGCGTACGTGCCGGCGGCGATCCGCTCGGTGTGCTCGCGCTCCCCCACGGCGGACCACTCCTCATGCAGCGTCTGAAGCTCCTCACCGGGACCGGCCAGGTAGATGCCGGAGGCGACGGCGAGAGTCTCCCTCGCGACGTCGGCCGTCGCGAACGCGGCCGCGACGGCCTCCGCGTCAGCCCGCTCGTCGAACACGATCTCGAGCCGGATGCGGTCGCTGACATCGAAGCCGGCGGCCTTCCGCGTGTCCTGCACGGCGCGGATGACATCGCGCGCGAGACCTTCCGCTTCCAACTCCGGAGTCGTCGTCGTGTCCAGCAGGGCGAAGCCCCCGCTGGGCAGGACCGCCAGGGCCTCCCCCTCGGGCCGGCCGGTCGTCTCGAGCACCAGTTCGTACTCGCCCGGTTCGAGGGCGATCGATCCGGCGGTCACGGCGCCGCCGGTCTCCGACCAGTCCCCCGCCTTGGCCGCCTGGATCGCCTGCTGCACCTGCTTGCCCAGGCGGGGTCCTGCCGCCCGCGCGTTCACGGAGAGCCGGTGGGAGATTCCGAAGGAGGCGGCGGTGTCCGCGGCGAGCTCGACGAGCTCGACCGACTTGACGTTGAGCTCGTCGCGCAGGATGTCTTCGAACTGGGCGAGATCCGCCGCGTGCGCGACCACGACGGTGAGCCGGGCCAGCGGGAGCCTCACGCGCTTGCCTTCGCGCTTGCGCAGCGCATTGGCCGTCGACGACACCTCCCGGACGGCATCCATCGCCGAGCGGATGTCATCGGCGGCGGGGAAGGCATCCGCGTCCGGCCAGTCCTGAAGGTGGACGCTCCGTCCGCCCGTCAGGCCCTGCCAGACGCGCTCCGACACGAGCGGGATGAGCGGTGCGGCCACCCGGGTGAGCGTCTCGAGCACGGTGTAGAGCGTGTCGAACGCATCACGACTGCGGGGGTCTTCGCTCACCCCGACCCAGAACCGGTCGCGCGAGCGTCGGATGAACCAGTTAGTCAGCGCCTCGCCGAAATCACGCAGCTTCGCCGCCGCGGAGGTCGAATCCAGACCCTCCAGATCGGCGCCGACACCGCGCACCAGGTCGCCGGTGAGCGCGAGGATGTAGCGGTCCAGGACGTCCGGGCTGTCCGTTCGCCACACCGCGTCGTAGCCGACGCCGCCCTGTCCGCCGGCGGCGTTCGCGTACGTCGAGAAGAAGTACCACGCGTTCCACAGCGGAAGCAGGAACTCGCGCACCCCCTGCCGGATGCCTTCCTCGGTGACGACGAGGTTGCCGCCGCGCAGGACCGAGCTGCCCATGAGGAACCAGCGCATCGCGTCGGAGCCGTCCCGGTCGAACACTTCCGAGACGTCGGGGTAGTTGCGCAGCGATTTGGACATCTTCTGCCCGTCGTTGCCGAGCACGATGCCGTGACAGCTCACACCCGTGAATGCCGGCCGATCGAACAGCGCCGTCGACAGCACGTGCATCACATAGAACCAGCCGCGTGTCTGCCCGATGTACTCGACGATGAAATCCGCCGGCGAGTGCTCGTCGAACCACTCGTGGTTCTCGAACGGGTAGTGCACCTGCGCATACGGCATCGAGGCCGAGTCGAACCACACGTCCAGGACGTCCTCGATGCGGCGCATCGTGCTGCGCCCCGTGGGATCGTCCGGGTTCGGCCGTGTCAGGTCGTCGATGTACGGACGATGCAGGTCGACCTCGCCCTCGGCGTTGCGCGGCAGCCGGCCGAAATCACGTTCGAGCTCTGCGAGCGAACCGTACGCGTCGACGCGCGGGTAGTCGGGATCGTCGCTCTTCCACACCGGGATCGGCGAGCCCCAGTATCGGTTGCGACTGATCGACCAGTCGCGTGCGCCCTCCAGCCACTTGCCGAACTGACCGTGCTTGACGTTCTCGGGGACCCAGGTGATCTGCTCGTTGTTCTCCAGCAGGCGGTCCTTGATGTCGGTGACCCGGATGAACCAGCTCGAGACCGCCTTGTAGATCAGCGGGTTCCGGCACCGCCAGCAGTGCGGGTAGGAGTGCTCGTAGCTCGCCAGGCGCAGGAGTCGACCGTCCTGCCGGAGGATGCGGATGAGCGGCGTGTTCGCGTCCATCCACAGCTCACCGGCGACGTCCGTCACGGTCGGCAGGAATCGCCCGCCGTCGTCGAGGCTCAGGATCGTGGGGATCCCGGCCGCTTCGGCGACGCGCTGGTCGTCCTCGCCGTAGGCCGGCGCCTGGTGCACGATGCCGGTGCCGTCGCTCGTGGTCACGTAGTCGTCGACGAGGATCCGCCAGGCGTTCTCGGTGCCCCACGTCTCGGCATCCGCGTAGTAGTCGAACAAGCGGTCGTAATGCACGTCGGCGAGGTCCGCGCCCATGTGCACGGCCTCGATCGCCGCGACGGCGTCCGCAGCGGTCGCATAGCCGAGGTCCTTCGCGTAGTTCGGCAGCAGATCCTCGGCGAGCAGGTAGCGGTGCGATTCGGCCTCGACGGTCTCATCGCTGCGGCCGTCCGGTCCGTGGTGCACGTCGGCGGCGCCACCGGGTCCGCCCGGCAGGACGACGTAACGGATGCCGGGCCCCACGGCCAGCGCGAGGTTCGTGGGCAGCGTCCACGGCGTCGTCGTCCACGCGAGTGCGCGGACACCCGTGAGGCCCAGTGCCTCGGCCTTCAGGCCCACGAGGGGGAAGGTCACGGTGACGGACGGATCCTGGCGCATCTTGTACACGTCGTCGTCCATGCGCAGCTCGTGGCTGGACAGCGGCGTCTGGTCGCGCCAGCAGTACGGCAGCACGCGATATCCCTCGTAGGCGAGCCCCTTGTCGAACAGGGTCTTGAACGCCCAGAGCACGCTCTCCATGTACGACGTGTCCAGCGTCTTGTAGCCGCGTTCGAAGTCGACCCAGCGGGCCTGGCGGGTGACGTACTCCTCCCACTCGCGCGTATAGGCGAGCACGGATTCACGGGCCTTGCCGTTGAAGGTCGCGACCCCCATGCGCTCGATCTCGTCCTTCTCGGTGATGCCGAGCTGCTTCATCGCCTCGAGCTCAGCCGGGAGGCCGTGCGTGTCCCAGCCGAACACACGGTCGACGCGCTTGCCGCGCATCGTCTGGAAGCGCGGGAACAGGTCCTTCGCGTAACCGGTGAGCAGGTGCCCGTAGTGCGGCAGACCGTTCGCGAACGGAGGTCCGTCGTAGAAGACCCATTCCTCTTCCCCGGACCGGTTCTCGATCGAGGCGCGGAAGGTGTCATCGGCGCGCCAGAAGTCGATGATCTCGCGCTCGATCGCGGGGAATCGCGGGCTCGGGGGGACGTCGGGGCCGCTCTTGGGGTAGGTCATCTCGCTCCAGCAGGTCGCAGTGCTTCCGTGCTGGGACGACCCCTCCTGACGGAGAAACCGCGGTACCACCCCGCGTTGCCCTTCCGACGTCGTCGGACGGACCCCTCTCACAGCGGCTGTGACGGGCCTGCCCCGTCCGGTTCTACTGGGGGCTCGCGCCCTGTTCTTCCGGAAGCTCCCCGGTGATGCCGGATCGATGCTGGTGATCCGATTCTACCCGCAGATCCCGGGCGTAGCGTGAGGGGATGCGCCGTCCCCCCGTTCCGGCAGCCCCGCGGGTCTCGCCCCCCGATCTCCCCCCGCATCTGCAGGACGCAGTGCCACCTCGTCGCGGCTCGGAGTCGTTTCAGCAGCGATGGACGGAGCTTGCGGACCAGACGGATGCCGCGCACGCCGCGATCACCGAGTGCGCGATCCTCGGCGCCTCGGTCGATCGTCTCGACCTGACCGGAGCGACGCTCGTGGATGTGGATGTCCGGGACCTGCGTGCGACGACCTTCACCGCGCGCGGCGCCCGGCTGCGGCGGGTGCGCATCACCGGCGGCCGCATCGGGACGCTCGATCTGGCCGATGCCGACGTCGATGAGCTCGAGTTGCGCGGCGTCCGCGTCGCCTACCTCTCCCTCGCGGCGTCGCGGCTGTCGGATCTCCTTGTCGCCGGATGCACGATCGGCACGCTGGACCTGCCGCAGTCCTCCGTATCGAGGGCGTCCTTCATCGACAGCCGTGCGGACGACGTCGACACCCGCGGCGTCCGGGCCCAGGACCTCGACCTGCGAGGACTCGAAGCGCTGTCCTTCCTCGATCCTGCCTCGCTCCGCGGCGTGATCCTGTCCGCCCGTCAAGTGCAGGAGCTCGCCCCCGCTCTCGCCGCAGCGCTCGGCATCCGCGTCGCGGATTGATCCGCCGCGTAGAATCGAGGGGCATCCCATACTCAGGCACGCAGACACGGTGCCGCACATATCGCCAAGGAGACCCTCATGGCCGACGCGCTGATTCCCGACAAGCCCGCCCTTGAGGGGCTCGAGAGCAAGTGGTCGGAGCGGTGGGATGCCGAGGGCACGTACCTGTTCGACCGTCTTCGTGCCGCCCAGGCGGGGCGGGAGGGCGTCTTCTCGGTCGACACCCCTCCGCCGACGGCGAGCGGGAGCCTGCACATCGGACACGTGTTCTCCTACACGCACACGGATATCAAGGTGCGGTACGAGCGCATGCGCGGCAAGAGCGTGTTCTACCCGATGGGCTGGGACGACAACGGGCTTCCGACCGAGCGACGTGTCCAGAACTTCTACGGCGTGCGCTGCGATCCGTCACTCCCCTACGACCCCGACTTCACTCCCCCGTTCGAGGGAGGCGACAACAAAAGCACGAAGGCGGCGGATCAGATTCCGATCAGCCGGCGCAACTTCATCGAGCTGTGCGAATCGCTCACCCTCGAGGACGAGAAGCACTTCGAGGCGCTGTTCCGCCAGCTCGGGCTGAGCGTGGACTGGACGCAGACCTACCGGACGATCTCGGACGACACGATCCGCACGAGCCAGCTCGCGTTCCTGCGCAACCTCGAGCGCGGCGAGGCGTACCAGGCACTCGCGCCGACGCTCTGGGACATCGACTTCCGCTCGGCGATCGCGCAGGCCGAGCTCGAAGACAGGGAGCAGCCCGCGGCGTACCACCGCGTCGCGTTCCACAAGACCGACGGCTCGGGGGATGTGCACATCGAGACCACGCGCCCGGAGCTCTTGGCCGCGTGCGTCGCCCTCGTCGCCCACCCCGACGACGAGCGGTACCAGCCGCTCTTCGGAACCACGGTGCGCACTCCCCTGTTCGAGGTGGAGGTGCCGGTGCTCGCGCACCCGCTCGCCCAGAAGGACAAGGGATCGGGCATCGCCATGATCTGCACGTTCGGCGACGTGACCGACATCATCTGGTGGCGCGAACTCGACCTGCCCAACCGCACGATCCTCGGTAAGGACGGCCGCGTGATCGCGGACGCGCCCGACGTGATCGTGACGGATGCCGCTCGAGCGGCGTACGCCGAGATCGCGGGCAAGACGGTGTTCAGCGCGAAGAAGGCCGTCGTCGACCTGCTGCGCGCGTCGGGTGAGCTGGACGGCGAGCCGAAGCCGTTCACCCATGCGGTGAAGTTCTTCGAGAAGGGCGACCGTCCGCTCGAGATCGTGTCGACGCGGCAGTGGTACCTCCGCAACGGCGCCCGTGACCAGGACCTCCGGGATCGCCTGATCTCACTCGGCACCGAGATGGCCTGGCACCCCGACTTCATGCGCGTGCGCTACGAGAACTGGACCAATGGACTCACCGGCGACTGGCTCATCAGCCGCCAGCGCTTCTTCGGTGTTCCGATCCCGGTCTGGTACCCCCTGGACGAGAACGGCGAGCGGGTCGAGGGC
>JASBUD010000211.1 GCA_030148105.1 Microbacterium sp.
AGTTCAAGACCTACCAGCAGCAGGTCCTGAAGAACGCCCAGAGCATGGCCCAGGTCTTCCTCGACCGCGGTTTCGACGTGGTTTCCGGCGGCACCCAGAACCATCGCGCGTGTACTACGCAGGCAAGGCCTTCCTGTGCGCCGAGGTCGTCCGCTGGGTCACCGAGGAAGGCCTGGCCGTCGACGTCTGCACCGGCGGTGAGCTGGCGGTCGCTCTCGCGGCGGGGGCGGATCCGGCCCGTCTCGGCTTCCACGGAAACAACAAGAGCGTGGACGAGATCGAGAACGCGGTCGGGGTCGGCATCGGCTCGATCGTGATCGACAGCTGGGCGGAGCTGGATCGCCTGACCGGCATCGTGCAGCGCGGGACGGCGACGCAGGCCGTGCTGGTCCGCGTCAACAGCGGCGTCCACGCCGAGACCCACGATTTCCTCGCGACGGCGCACGAGGATCAGAAGTTCGGCTTCACCCTCGACGAGGCGCCGGGGGTCGTCGGCCGCATCCGCGCCACGGCCGGACTCGACTTCGTCGGCCTGCACTGCCACATCGGTTCGCAGATCTTCGGCACGAGCGGTTTCGAGGAGTCCGCGGCGCGCATCGTCGCCCTCCACGCGCAGCTCAGCGCCGGGGGAGAGATCCCGGTGCTCAACCTCGGCGGCGGCTTCGGCATCGCCTACACCTCGGTGGATGACCCGACGCCGATCGAATCCCTCGCGTCCGGAATCGTCGACGCCGTCGCGCGCGAATGCGCCCGGCACGGGATCCCGGTGCCGAACCTCGCGTTCGAGCCTGGCCGGGCGATCGTCGGTCGCGCGGGCGTGACGTTGTACGAGGTAGGCACGACCAAAGCGGTCGACGTCGACGGCGGCGCACAACGGCTCTACGTGAGCGTGGACGGCGGAATGAGCGACAACGCCCGCCCGGCTCTGTACGGCGCGGATTTCTCGGCGCGCATCGCCTCCCGGCGCAGTGACGACCAGCCCGTCCTCGTCCGCGTCGTGGGGAAGCACTGCGAGTCCGGTGACATCGTCGTCGATGCGGAGTACCTCCCTGGTGACATCACCCCGGGCGATCTGCTCGCCGTGCCCGCGACCGGCGCCTACTGCTTCTCGCTCGCGAGCACGTACAACTACGTGCCGCGACCGCCGGTGGTCGCGGTGCGCGACGGCGCGGCGCGCACGATCGTGCGCGGCATCACCGTGCGCGATCTGCTGTCCTTCGACGCGGGATTGGATGCCGCTCCCGCGCATCCCGGATCAGACCAGACGAATGAGGGAGCCGGATGATCGACTACCGCCGACTGAGGGTCGCGCTGCTGGGCGCGGGGTCCGTGGGCTCGCAGGTGGCCGCCCTCCTGCTCAAGCACGGGGACGAGCTGGCCGACCGCGCCGGTGCTGCGCTCGAGCTCATCGGGATCGCCGTGCGCGACCTCGATGCGCCGCGTGAGACGGACCTGCCCAAGGAGCTGTTCACGACGGACGCGGAGTCGCTCATCGTCGGCGCCGACATCGTGATCGAGCTCATGGGCGGCATCGAGCCCGCCAAGACCTACCTCTTGCAGGCGATCAACTCCGGGGCGGACGTCGTCACGGCCAATAAGGCCGTGCTCGCCACGCACGGACCCGAGATCTTCGACGCGGCCGACCAGGTCGGCGCGCAGGTCTATTACGAAGCGGCCGCGGCCGGTGCGATCCCGATCATCCGACCGTTGCGCGACTCGCTGGCCGGAGACCGCGTGCAGCGGATCATGGGGATCGTCAACGGCACGACGAACTACATCCTCGACCGGATGGACACCGAAGGCGCCGAGTTCGCCGACGTCCTCGCACAGGCTCAGGCCCTCGGGTACGCCGAAGCGGACCCCACCGCGGACGTGGAAGGCTACGACGCCGCGCAGAAGGCCGCGATCCTGGCGAGCCTCGCCTTCCACACCACGGTGCCGCTCGAGGCGGTGCACCGCGAGGGCATCACCACGATCGACAAGACCGCGATCGACGCCGCGCGTCACGCCGGTTACGTCATCAAGCTCCTCGCGGTGTGCGAGCGGCTGGAGAACGAGACCCAGGCGTCGGCCAGCGGTGAGGCGATCTCGGTGCGCGTGTACCCGGCGCTCATCCACCGCGACCATCCTCTCGCGAGCGTGCACGGCGCGAACAACGCCGTGTTCGTCGAGGCGGAGGCCGCCGGGAACCTGATGTTCTACGGTGCCGGCGCCGGCGGCGTCCAGACCGCGTCGGCCGTCCTCGGCGACGTCGTCTCGGCCGCACGTCGCCACATCGCCGGCGGCGTCGGCGTGGGGGAGTCCACCCGCGCGAACCTGCCGATCGTCGAGATCGGACGCGTCACGACGCGCTACCACATCACCCTCGAGGTCGACGATCAGCCCGGTGTCCTCGCGACGGTCGCCGGCATCCTCAGCGAGGGACGCGTGTCCATCGCGACGGTCGAGCAGACCGTGATCGATCATCCCGAATCGGGCGTGCCGGTCGCGCGCCTGGTCATCGGAACCCACAGAGCCCGTGAGCAGGATCTCAGCGACACCGTGGATCGACTCGCCGCCAGCGGCGTCGTCGAGCGGGTCGTGTCCGTCCTGCGCGTAGAAGGAGATTGACCATGGCCCATGTCTGGCGCGGAGTCCTGCGCGAATACGCCGACCGGCTCGGTGTGACCGACGCCTCCACCGTCATCACGCTCGGCGAGGGCGGCACGCCGCTGCTGCCCGCACCCGCGCTGTCCCACCGCACCGGGACGGACGTCTGGGTCAAGTTCGAGGGCATGAACCCGACCGGATCATTCAAGGACCGCGGCATGACCGTCGCCGTCTCGCGAGCGATCGAGCACGGCGCGAAGGCCGTCATCTGCGCCTCGACCGGCAACACGTCGGCATCCGCCGCCGCGTACGCCGCCCACGCGGGCATCACCGCGGCCGTTCTGGTGCCGGAGGGCAAGATCGCGATGGGCAAGCTCAGCCAGGCCGTCGCGCACAACGGCCAGCTCATCCAGATCCGCGGGAACTTCGACGACTGCCTCGAGATCGCGCGCGAGCTGGCCGATCACTACCCCGTCCACCTGGTGAACTCGGTCAACCCCGACCGCATCGACGGTCAGAAGACCGCCGCCTACGAGGTCGTCGAGCAGCTCGGCGACGCCCCCGACTTCCACTTCATCCCGGTGGGCAATGCCGGCAACTACACCGCGTACACGCGCGGCTACCGCGAAGAGGCGGAGGCCGGCGTCTCCACCCGCGTTCCGCGCATGTTCGGGTTCCAGGCCGAGGGCAGCGCGCCGCTCGTCCGCGGCGAGATCGTCCGCAACCCCGAGACGGTCGCCAGCGCGATCCGCATCGGCACCCCGGCGTCGTGGGACCTCGCGCTGCAGGCGCGCGACGCGACCGACGGGTACTTCGGCGCGATCGACGACGAGCGGATCCTCGCCGCCCAGAAGCTCCTCTCCGGCGAGGTGGGGATCTTCGTCGAGCCGGCATCGGCGATCAGCGTCGCGGGTCTGCTCGACCGGGTCGAGGCCGGTGTCGTGCCGCAGGGCGCGCGCGTGGTGCTGACGGTCACGGGCCACGGCCTGAAGGACCCGCAGTGGGCCCTCCGCAACGCGGACGGCACGCAGGTCGAGCCCACCGTCGTCGACGCGACCACCTCCGATGTCGCCTCCGTCCTGGGCCTGCGTCCGAGCGAGCCCGTCCCGACGGGGACGAACGCGTGACCGCATCCGCCTCGCGTCAGGCGGAAGTGCCTGTCGAGGGGCGCACCGTCGCGGTGCGGGTTCCGGCGACCAGCGCGAATCTCGGTCCGGGTTTCGACACCTTGGGACTCGCGCTGAGCATCTACGACGAACTGATCGTGACCACGCTCCCCGAGGGTGAGCTCGAGGTGCTCGTCGAGGGGCAGGGTGCCGACGACGTGCCGCGCGATGCGTCGCATCTCGTGGTGCGGACGATCGCGTACGCGTTCGATGCGGTCGGGCGGCGGATGCCGGGCCTGCGGCTGCAGGCACGCAACGTCATCCCGCACGGGCGGGGGCTCGGCTCCTCGGGGGCCGCTGTCGTCTCCGGGCTGCTCGCGGCCAAGGGCCTTCTCGCGGGGGATGTCGAACTCGGTCCGGATGCGCTGCTGCGCATGGCGACCGAGCTCGAGGGGCACCCGGACAACGTCGCACCGGCCCTTTTCGGCGGGCTCACGATCGCCTGGGTGGACGAGTCCGGCCCGCAGCACAAGAAGCTCCTGGTGCACCGCGGGGTCTCCCCGTTGGTGTTCGTCCCCGAGCACACGATGTCCACGAGTGTGGCGCGCAGTCTCCAGCCGCTGCAGGTGCCCCGCGAGGACGCCGTGTTCAACGTGTCGCGCTCCGCACTGCTCATCGCCGCGCTGACGCAGAGTCCCGAGCTCATGCTCGCGGCCACCGAGGACAAGCTGCACCAGAACTACCGTGCGCAGGCCATGCCCGAGACCGACCGGCTCGTGCGGATGCTGCGCGCCGCAGGCTTCGCCGCCGTCGTCTCCGGCGCGGGACCGAGCGTGCTCGTGCTCGCCGACGGACCCGGACAGCGGCTGGAGGCGGCAGCCGCTGCGGTCGCCGCCACGGGCTCGTCATGGGACGCCCAATTACTGGCCGTCGACTTCAAGGGTGGTACAGTGAGGGACATAACGGAGGGTTCCACGTAGCTACGTGAATCTGGCCTCCATTCGCAATCTGCGAACCCCTGCACGACCCCCTGCCTTCACCATTCATCCAGTCTGCTGAAGTGCGGCGCGGGTGCACGGCCGTTGTGGCGGACGTTTCGCGCAGTCACAATCATCCACACGTTTACGAGGGAGAACTCGTGGAGTCCATCTCCGAGATCCAGAACAACGACGCCCCCGAGCAGGAGCGCACCGACGCGCCCGAAGGCGCCGACACCACCACCGAGGACGCGGCCGCGCAGACCCCGGCCGTGACCGAGGACGACGCACCCGCGGCGGATGCCGTCGCCGACGCGTCCGCTCCGGCCGAGGAGCCTGCCGCGCCCGCTCCGGCTGAGGAGCCCGCCACCGCTGACGACTCCGCGCCCGCGGACGCTCAGGCTGCGGAGGCCGCCCCGGCCGAGGAGCCCGCCGCAGCTGAGGAGTCCGCGCCCGCCGATGCTCCGGCCGACTCGCCGGTGGACGCCACGCCCGCCGCCGATGAGGCGCCGGTCGAGCCCGCGCCGGTCAAGGCGCCGCGCAAGCGCGCCCCGCGCCGCGCCAAGAGCGCCGACGTCGCCGCCGAGCCCGCGCCGGACGCAGCCGCCACGACCGAGGAACCGGCATCCGACGCCTCCTCCGCGGAGGCGGCCACCGACACCTCGAACACCGCCGACGCCGCGGATTCGACCGACGCCGGTGACACCGCGAATGCCGAGGCTGCGGCATCCGACGCCTCTGCGACGAAGGATTCCGACGCCGCCGCCGATGCGCCCGCCGCCGACGGCGAGAACCGGGAGAACAGCGACAGTGGCGAGAACGGCGAGGAGACCCCGTCTCGCGGTCGCAGCCGCAGCCGCAACCGCAACCGCAACCGCAACGCGCAGGATCGGCAGAACGGCCAGAACCAGGGCGGCCAGAACGCGCAGAACGCGCAGGCACCCGCCCCGTCGGCGGACGCCGACGACGACGCAGGGCAGAACGGCCGGGGCCGCCAGCGCAACAAGCGCCGCGGACAGGGCGCCGGTGACGAGTTCGACACCGAGATCGGCGAGGACGACGTCCTCATCCCGATCGCCGGCATCCTCGACGTGCTCGACAACTACGCGTTCGTCCGCACCACCGGCTACCTGCCGGGCACGAGCGACGTCTACGTCTCGCTCGGACAGGTCAAGAAGTACAACCTCCGCAAGGGAGACGCGGTCGTCGGCGCGATCAAGCAGCCGCGCGAGGGCGAGCAGTCGGGCCGTCAGAAGTACAACGCGCTCGTCAAGGTCGATTCCGTCAACGGCCTGTCCGTCGACGACGCCGCCGAGCGCGTCGAGTTCGGCAAGCTCACGCCGCTGTACCCGCAGGAGCGCCTGCGCCTGGAGACCGCGCCCGAGAAGCTCACGCAGCGCATCATCGACCTGGTCGCCCCGATCGGCAAGGGACAGCGCGGCCTGATCGTCGCGCCGCCCAAGGCCGGCAAGACGATCGTGCTGCAGCAGATCGCGAACGCGATCGCGACGAACAATCCCGAGGTCCACCTCATGGTCGTCCTGGTCGACGAGCGTCCCGAAGAGGTGACGGACATGCAGCGAACGGTCAAGGGCGAGGTCATCGCCTCGACCTTCGACCGCCCGGCCGAAGACCACACGACCGTCGCAGAGCTCGCGATCGAGCGCGCGAAGCGCCTCGTCGAGCTCGGTCGCGATGTGGTCGTCCTCCTCGACTCGATCACGCGCCTGGGCCGCGCCTACAACATCTCGGCGCCGACGTCCGGACGCGTGCTGTCCGGCGGTGTGGACGCCTCGGCGCTGTACCCGCCGAAGCGCTTCTTCGGCGCTGCGCGCAACATCGAGAACGGCGGATCGCTCACGATCCTCGCCACGGCCCTCGTGGAGACCGGGTCGAAGATGGACGACGTGATCTTCGAGGAGTTCAAGGGCACCGGCAACAGCGAACTGCGCCTCTCGCGCCAGCTGGCCGACAAGCGCATCTTCCCGGCGGTCGACGTCAACGCGTCCTCCACGCGCCGCGAAGAGATGCTGCTCTCGCCCGACGAGGTCAAGATCACCTGGAAGCTGCGTCGTGCGCTCGCGGGCCTGGACCCGCAGCAG
>JASBUD010000214.1 GCA_030148105.1 Microbacterium sp.
AGCCACGCGCGCCAGGCGGCAGTGGCCGTGTGTCGCACGTCGGCGATCACCCGATCGGCCCGATCCGTGCGAAGCGGTCGGGCGGTGTTCGCGTCGAGGAACCCGCGGGCGTCGCCCGCGCTGATCGGGCCGTCTGCGGCCCAGCCGAGCATCTCCGCGCGTTTGGATTCGGACATCGGCTCGGGGAGGGTCGGTGACGGCGCGAGGAGGACGAGCCCGGTGAGTCCGAACACCGGAGCCTCACCCGAGAGCCCGCGCCGCGCGACGAGGGCGGCGACCTTGCCGCCCATACTGTGCCCGAGGAGCACCCAGCGCGGGCTCCCGTCGCGGGCGATCGCCGCCAGGACGTGATCGGCCATCTCAGGGAGCGAGATGCCGGAGACGTCCACCGCGTCGCCGAAGCCCGGGAGGTCGATCGTGATCAGGCGGATGTCGTCAGCGAGGTGTTCGCGGACGGCATCGAACCAGGCGCCGCTGCCGCCGAGGCCGTGCAGGGCGTAGACGGTGGGAGGAGAGGGTGTGTGTTCTCCAGGAGTCACGGGGTGACCATGCCGCCGTTGACATTGAGCGTCTCGCCCGAGACGTAGCTCGATTCGGCCGATGCCAGGAAGACGAAGGCCGGTGCGATCTCCGCCGGCTGGCCGGCGCGCTTGTACTCGTTCTCCTCGTCGAAGGCAGCCATCTGCTCGTCGGAGACGCCGTCCGAGACCTGGAGTGCGGTCCAGGTCGGGCCGGGAGCCACGACGTTGACGCGGATGCCGCGCGGCGCGAGCTGCTGCGCGAGTCCCTTCGAGAGGTTGTTGATCGCGGCTTTCGTCGCGGCGTAGTCCAGGCGGTCCGGCGCCGGGACGTAGGCCTCGAGGGAGGCCGTGTTGATGATGGTCGCGCCGGGCTGCAGATGGGGGAGCGCCGCCTTGATGAGCCAGAATGGTGCGAACACGTTCGTGCGGAACGTCGCCTCGAACTGTTCGTCGCTGAGATCCTCGACGCGCTGCACCGCGACCTGCTTGCCGGCGTTGTTCACCAGGATGTCCAGACCGCCCAGATGCGCGACGGCTTCCGCCACGATCTCGGCGCACCGGGTGCGATCCGAGATGTCCGCGACGATCGCGGCACCTGTGCGGCCCGCCGCGGTGATCTCGCTCAGGACGTGCTCGGCATCCGGCTGCTCCCCGTCCAGGTGCACGATGACGACGTCCGCCCCTTCCCGGGCGAATGCGATCGCCGTCGCGCCGCCGATGCCCGAATCCCCGCCGGTGATGAGGGCACGGCGGCCCGCCAGGCGGCCGGTGCCGCGGTACGTCTTCTCCCCGAGGTCCGGCACCGGCGTCATCCGCGCCTGGATGCCCGGCTCCGGCTGGTGCTGAACGGGAGGATCCACCCGTGCATAGCGCGTCACCGGATCGTCGAACGTGTACTGGTCGTGCGGCATGTGTCGCTCCCGTTGCCGGCATCGGCGGCCGGCGTGACGATTGGGATGCTACGCGCGCTCTCGACGGTCGAGGGTGGCTGGCGCCGGAGGTTCCCGACGGTGTAAGGGACGCCCACGGCTGAGGTCTGCCCGGCGGACTCAGGCGGTCTTCACACGTGCGGATCCGGCAAGCAGGACGGCCGCTGCAGCGGCGAGGCAGAACGCCGCTGCCCCCAGGAACAGCCAGGAGAATCCCGCCGTGAGGGCCGCACCGCTCGACGGCGCCCCCTCTGCGACCGCGGACGTCCTCGCCGAGGCGAGGGCGGCGAGGAGGGTCAGGCCGAGCGCTCCGCCGATCTGCTGACTCGTGTTCACGAGACCGCCGGCGAGTCCGGATTCTCCGCCGTCGACGCCGTCCACCGCGAGTTGGGTCGCGGTGACGAGAGCGCCGCCGATGCCCATGCCGATGAGCAGGGTCGGTCCGAGCAGGTGCGCCGCGAACGACGCATCGGCCGGTGCGAACGCGAGCCAGGCGATGCCCGCCGCCAGCACGAGCAAGGCTCCGATGAGAGTGGGACGTGTTCCGAGCCGCGTGATCGACAACGGGACGAGGCCCGCCGTGACGACCAGAATGCCGGCGAGCGGCAGCTGGCTGAGGCCCGCCTGCAGCGCGTCGTAGCCGAGCACCGCCTGCAAGTACACCGAGAGTGCGAAGAAGAGGGCGACAACCGCGCCGCCGACGAGCAGCACGACGATGTTGCCGACGGCGAGGTTGCGGTTGGCGAAGACGGCGGCCGGCACGAGGGGGTGCGGCGTCCGTCGCTCGATCGCGATGAATGCCGCGCCGAGCAGGAGCGCGCCGATCGCGAGGGCGAGGGGGAGTGGGCCGAAGCCGGTGCGCTCGACGGCGCTGAGTGCGGCGACGACGGCGACCAGTGCACCCGTGATCGTCACCGCTCCGGGGATGTCGAGAGGCACGCGAACGGATGCCGCATCACGGGAGATGAGGACCGGCACGGCCGCGAGCACGATCACGCCGACCGGGACGTTGACGAAGAAGACCCACTGCCAGCCCCACGTGGCGGTCAGAACTCCTCCGAGAAGCACGCCGGCGACCGAGCCGATACCCGCCACCCCGCCCCACACACCGAGCGCGCGTGCGCGGTCCTGCGGCGCGGGGAACAGCTGGGTCAGCAGGGCGAGGGCCGCTGGTGCGAGAAGGGCGGCCGACGCGCCCTGCAGCGCGCGTGCTCCGAGCAGCATTCCTCCCGAGAGTGAGAGGCCCGCCAGAACCGACGCGACCACGAACCCGGCGGTACCGATCAGGAACAGGCGGCGGTGGCCGAATCGATCGGATAGTCGACCGCCGAGCAGGAGAAGACTGCCGAAGGGCAGCACGTACGCCGTGATGACCCAGGCGAGGGATGCGGTGCCGAGTCCGAGCTGCTCTCCCAGCGCGGGCAGTGCGATGTTCACGATCGACGCATCCAGCACGACGAGGAACTGCGCCAGGGCGAGCACGGTGAGCGCGAGCCAACGATGTGTCGTGCGGATGGGATGGACGACAGTGGTCATGATCTTCCTTTCTGAGAGAGTGACTGATCAATCACTCTTTTGGGCATGCGAAGAGGGGTGGGTCGATGGGGGTGTCAGGGGTGTCGGATGCCGCGCGTGAGAGCGGATGCCCAGGATGCGGGGACGGCGTCGAGGTCCAGTGTGACGATCAGATGGCACAGCTGACCGAAGGCGATGAACTGCTGGACCTCCTCATCGGTGCACCGCGATCGCTCCTGCGCGAAGGATGTCACGTTCGAGAGGCCTTCGCGCATCGCGCTGCGGATCTCGGTGACGTCCGCGACGGACTGCGCGTGCACCTGGAGCAGCAGGAGGTCGCGATCCGCGATGAGCTCGGCGTAGGCGTCGCCCATCGCGTCGAGGATTGCGGCGGAGTCGTCGGATCCTGCGGCGTCGGCGCCGCTCGCGAGCGCGCCGAGAATCTGGTCGAAGCATTCCTCGAGTGCGGCGACGAAGAGCAGCTCCTTGGTGGAGTAGAGCTTCGAGACGTAGGAGGCGGAGATGCCGGCGACCGCGGCCACGTCGGCGATCGTGGTGCCGCGATAGCCGCCGCGCGCGAAGGCGCGGACCGCGGCCGACGTGACGAGCGGTCGACGCGACTCGGCGGTGGAGAGGGGGCTCATAGGAGTGAGTGTACGACCACTCACTCAGATGAGCAAGAAGAGGAGGCGTCAGGGCGACAGTCTGCCGGCCCGCTCTCCGGCCGTCAGGCCCTCGGGTTCTTGCGGCGCTGAGCGAGAACGATCCACACGACGATGCCCGCCGCGATCAGCACGACGAGGGCGATGATGACCCAGAAGAGCACGGGCGACATCCCGTCCGAGGCGGGCTCCGGGCTCACCGACGGCGTCGGGGTGGCGGTGGGCGACGGTGCGGCGCTGGCGGTCACCGTCGTGGTGCCGAGCACCGTCTCACCGTCTCCGACCGCGATCGTCACGCTGCCCGCCTTCGACGGCGTGAAGCTGATCGTGGCCTGCCCGTCGCTCACCGGCGCTGTGGCGCTGGACTGACCGCCCGGCTCGAAGGTGCCCGCCGCGGTGTCGTCCAGCCCGAAGCTGGCTTGCTCGAGACCGCCGAGTCCGGTGACGGTGATCGTTGTGGCCGTGCCGACGGCCACGGATGCCGGGCTCGCGGTCACCTCGACCGTTGAGCCTCCGCCGCCCGTGATCGTGATCTCGACGGTGCCGAGGACGGTCTCGCCGTTTCCGACCGCGACGGTCACCGTCCCCTCGGCGACACCGCTGAAGGTGGCGGTGGCTGTTCCGTCCGACACCGGCGCCTGATAGCTCGTCTCCGCGTTCTCGGTGAACTGGCCGAGGCTGTTGTCGCTCAAGCCGAAGCTCGCCTGCTCGAGACCGCCGAGTCCGGACGCCGTGATCGTCGTGGTGTCGCCCACGGCGATCGTCGTCTCGCTCGCGGTGACCTGCGGGGTGGAGGACGCGTACGCCGGTGCCGCGGCCAGAACGAGCGTGGCTGCTGCGACGGCGATGAGCGCCCCGAAGGTGCGCGTGCGCAGCGAAGGGTGGTGAACAGGAGAATGGCGCATTTCGGTCTCTTTCTCGGTATCCACGTTCGCGGCAAGTGCCGTGCAGGTTCAGTCTGGCCGAGGCGCTCCTGCCGCGCACAGAAAATCTCAGAACGGCGGAGGTGACTCGGCGGCGGCGACGAACCGCACCGTATGTGCAGGCGGGTGCTCCTGTCGGGTGAAGCCGAGCGGACTGATCCACTCCAGGATTCCCCCGGGAAGTTGTCGGACCTTCCACGGGGTGAACTGCTTCATCGAGTGATGCCGCTGACACAGGTGGGCGAGGTTGCAGACGTCCGTCGTGCCGCCGTTCGCCCAGTCGACGGTGTGGTCGAGCTCGCACCGGATCGCCGGCGCTCGACATCCGGGAAAGCGGCAGTGCCGGTCTCGCGCCTTCAGGTGTCGGTCCATCGCGGCGGTGCGCTGGTAGGTGTCGGTGTGGAGGACGACACCGGTGACGGGGTGGATGATGACGCGCTCCCACGGACCCCGCGCCTGTGCGGCGAGGGTGCGAGCGGTCTGCGCATCGACGGGGCAGTGTCCGACGAGGTCGGCGGGGGCGTCGGCACCGAGAAGAGCAGTCGCGGGAATCGTGATCTGCACGTGAGCGCGGATCGCGCCGAGGGCGCCGGGCCCGTCGTCGGAGCGGGTCGGGTCGATCGCCGGGATGCCTGTGAGCAGCAGGTCGCACAAGAGGTCCGCGCGAAGCTGATCCATCGTGCGTGTATCGGACGTGATCGATTCCAGCCGGGCCCGCTCCCGATCGGCATCCGCTCCGTCCTTGTCGGCGAGCTCGCGCAGCCGCACAGCAGCTGAGGAACGGGCGTCGGTGATCAGGCGCGCTTGCCGGGTCAGGCGGTCTTCGATCCCGACGGCGAGCACGGTCGGAACTGTCGCGATCACGTCGGACATGCCCTCGCCCACGGGGATCGTCCGCACTCGACGAGATTCCGCTGCAGCGGCATGCCGCTCGGTCAGCGTGTCGGGATGCAGGTCGGCCGCCAGCATCTCGAGTCGTGCGCGCACACGGGACGGGATGTCGGTCTCGCAGATCTCGACCGCCGCGGCGTCGAAAGCAGGGAGTGCATCGAGGGGAAGAGGTGCCCCGGCGTGGACGATCTCGCGAACGTGGCGGGACGTGATCTGCGCCGCCTCCCACGCCGCCATGGCCATCGGGTAGTTCTCGATCAGCATCAGGGCCTCGCCGATCTGTGCCTGCATCGCCCGATCCGAGCGTCGAGCGGGACCGGCGACCTCGGCCGCGATGCCCCGCAGTGCCATGTCGCGCACGGCGATCCGGCGATCCTGCTCCGCCGTCTGCCGCAGGGCGACCTGGCCGGCCCGGGCCAAGAGGCGAACCCTTCTGACCTCGACGGCTGCGAGCTCGCGCTCAATCGACTCGATGCCGTTCACGACCGCTGCCAGCTCGGCCAGATCGGCGTCGCTAAAGCCCACCGGGCCGACTCCGCCAACGCGCGCCTTCGAAGACATGTTCGAATTATTCCACGGGCCTCCGACATTCGAGCCCGACCCCGGAAGGCCTGTGCGCGGGAGGCGCTCCGGCCGCATGATCCAGCATTGCGAGCCCGTCGGTGGAGCGGCGGAGGCGGCGGGAAGCGCGAGGGCGGACGCTCCTGAACGCCGCGGGCGCGTCCAACGCCGGGTCCGAAGCGGGCTGATCGACGCCTGTCAACCCGCTCGGCTTCACGCGGGCGCGGTGGTTGCCTGAAAAGAGCTGACGGAAGGGGCGATCATGCCGCGTGGGAAAGACTCCCGACTCAAGGATCCCGAGATGTACGAGGCGCTGCGACGCGACGGTGCGTCCAAAGAGAAGGCGGCCCGCATCTCCAACGCCGCCGGTGGCACGAAGGCCGGCCGATCCCAGGTCGGGCGCAAGGGCGGGGAGTCCGGCGACTACGAGGACTGGACCGTGCCCGAGCTGAGGAAGCGCGCGAAAGAGCTCGGCCTCTCCGGCTACTCGCGCATGCGCAAGTCCGCTCTGGTCACCCTGCTCCGCACCCACTGACCCCGTTCCTGCGGCGCTGAGTGTCCAGGACACGCCGCGTCCGGCATCCAGCATGCGGCGTGTCTTGGACACTCGACGAATTGGCCGGAGGCATGCGCACGACGAGATGTGATTAACCGCTTGACCACATCCTCCACGTCCTGATACCGTCATGCATAACCGGTTAACCATCCGGTGACGGACCGTCAGTGACGAGGTGTTCATGGATCAGCGAGGCTTCTACCGGCCCGAGGGCGCGTGGGTGGGGGATGTCATCCCGTTCCAGGAGGACGGGGTCTTCCACCTCTTCTACCTGTACGAATCGCGCCGCACTCCGAAAGACGGCATGCCGTGGCACCGGCTCGACAGCGACGACCTCGTCGCGTTCCGTGAGACGGGCCCCGCGATCGCCTCCGCCGGCCCGGACGCGCCGGACTTCAACATCTACACGGGCAGCATCGTCCTCGATGAGAAGGGCGTGCACCACGCCTTCTACACCGGACACAACCCCGACCGCCGCGGCGCGGACGGACTCGCTCTCCAGCTCGTGATGCACGCGAGCAGCCGCGACGGCATGACGACGTGGCAGCGTCACCCGGAGGACACCTTCGGAGCGACCGCCGGCTACGAGACGGCGGACTGGCGCGACCCGTTCGTGTTCCGGGATGCCGAGGCCGGCATCTGGCGCATGCTGATCACCGCCCGTCACGCCGACGGGCCCGATCGGCGCCGCGGCGTGATCGCCCAGTGCACGTCCACCGACCTGCGCACCTGGACCCCGGCCGCACCGTTCTGGGACCCGCGTCGCTACGTCGCGCACGAATGCCCCGAGGTGTTCGAATGGAACGGGTGGTGGTACCTCGTCTACTCCGAGTTCAGCGAATCCTTCACGACGCGGTACCGCTTGTCGCGGAGGCTCCACGGACCGTGGATGGTCCCCGAGGACGACTCCGTGGCCGGTCGTGCGTATTACGCCGCGAAGTCCGCCGCCCGTGACGGCCGCCGTTTCTTCTTCGGGTGGATCGCCTCCCGCGAGGGCGGCGTCGACGACGGCGCGTGGCAGTGGGCCGGCACGCTTTCCGTGCTGGAGGCCGAGCAGCGCGCCGACGGGACGCTGCGCTTCCACCCCCCGCGCGAGTTCGCCGACACGTTCGGCGAGCCCGAACCCGGCCTCGCTGCCGGAACGATCCTCCGGGCGCTCGACGGCTATGCCGATGCTCTCGTCCCGGTCGAGGCGCCGCGCGACTTCCGCGTGCGCGCCCGCTTCGACATCGCGCCCCATACGACCGAGTGCGGCATCCTGCTGCGGGCGAGCGCGGACGGCGACGAAGGATACGTCCTCCGCCTCGAGCCGCGCCGCGGGCGCCTGGTGTTCGACCGCTGGCCGCGCCTGCGCACCGGCACCGAACAGTGGCAGATCTCCGGAGACGTGCCCCATGCGGTCGAGCTCGAGCGGTCGGCCCGCATCGATCCGGGGGAGCACACCCTCGAGGTGATCGTCGACGGCGACCTGTGCGTCGCGACGCTCGATGACGCGGTCGTCCTCAGCACCCGCCTCTACGACCGCCCGGCCGGCCGGGTCGGGGCGTTCGTCGGCGAAGGCTCCGTGGTCGTCACCGAATTCACCGTCCGCTCGCCGCGAGCGGATGCGGAGGAGTCGGCATCCGTCACCGCCGAACTCATCGCCGCACCCGCATGACCCACCCGAAACCGACCTCGATTCCTGTTCCTCACCCGCCCGCGACACAATCAATGGAGATCACGCAATGAACATCCCACAGCGCACCGCGACCCTCGCCGCCTTCGCTCTCGCCGCATCGCTCGTCATGACGGGCTGCGCCGGGTCGTCGGGCGGTGCCGACCCGACCGACGTCAATCCGGACGGCGAGGTGAAGCCGCGCGAGATCTCGTGGCTCCTCTCGCGTCCGGCCGACGGCGGCGTCATCACCGCGATGCAGCAGATCGCCGACGAGTACGCCGCAGATCACCCGGGCTTCAAACTCAACCTGATCACAACGCCCGACCGGCCGTCGTACATCCAGAAGTACGAGACGCTCGCCGCGGCGAACAAGCTGCCCGAGCTGTTCGACACCGATGCGACGCCGTTCGCGCAGAAGCTCGCCGCCCAGGGGAAGATGGTCGACGTCGACCTGCTGCTCGAGGACCTCGGGCTCGCGGACGACTACCGCGAGGCGGCGCTGAACTATCAGCGCTTCGACGACGGGTCGCTGTACATGGTGCCGTTCGAGTTCCAGCTCGAGTTCTTCTGGTACAACAAGGCCCTGTTCGAGCAGGCGGGGGTGCCGATCCCGGCGACGCTCGACGACTTCGCCGCGACGTGCGAGGCCCTGCGGGCCGAGGGCATCACCCCGATCGCGCTCGACGGCCAGGACCAGTGGCCTCTCGAGCGCTACATGGCCTACTACCCGTTCCGACTCGCCGGCCCCGAGTACGTGCAGAAGCTCAAGACGGGGGATGCGTCCTTCGGTGATGAGCCCGGTCGCGCGGCCGCCGAATGGCTGTCCGGCCTCGGCAAGGCAGGCTGCTTCCAGGAGGGCTTCTCCTCGACCGGCTACGCAGACGCGCAGGCGCTGTTCACCTCCGGCAAGGCCGCGATGTACAACATCGGCACGTGGGAGCTCGGCAACCTCGCCACCGATGCGCTGGATGCCGGCGTCCGAGACTCCGTCGACTACTTCACCCTCCCCACGATCGAGGGTGCCGTCACCGACGACAACGAATACGTGACGCCCTCCGGCATCGGCATGGCCGTGAACGCCCAGACCTACGACCCGCTCGTGCGCGACTTCCTCGCTTTCGCCCTCGAGCGCTACCCCGAGGTCTACACCGCGTCCGGTGCCCTGTCGCCGACGAGCGGCGTCGACCCGGTGATCCCCGACAACGCGACCCCGCTGTACGGCCGCGCGGTCGAGCAGTCCGCCGAAGTGGGCCCCGCGATCGCGATGCCGTGGGACACGCAGCTGGATCCCGCGACGAACACGCGGCTCCAGCAGGAGCTCACGCTCCTCGTGCAGGGTGACATCACTCCGGACGAGTTCATCGAGACGATGGATGCCTCCCTCAAGGAGAACGTCGGTGACTGACATCGCCGAAGCCGGGGTGCGCGCGGTCCGTCCGCGCGCCCCTCGGCGCCGCCCGGCGATGAGGTCGTCGATGCTGCCGCGCCGCTCGGCGCTGTCGGTCATCGTCTTCCTCGTCCCGCCGCTCCTGTTGTACGGCATCGCCGTGCTCCTGCCGATCCTGCAGTCGCTCGTGCTCAGCGTCTTCCGCTGGGACGGCATCACCGACATGGTCTTCGTCGGCTTCGATAACTACATCAAGATGTTCACCCGCGACGACGTCTTCTGGACGGCGTTCGGCAACGCGCTGGGCTACCTCGCGATCTGCCTGGTGCTGCAGCTGGGCGGCGCGCTCGCCGTGGCGGGGCTCCTCACCGCGCTGCCGCGGGCCCGAGAGCTCGTGAAGACCCTGTACCTGCTGCCGGCGGTCATCTCGACCGTGGCGATCGCGTTCCTGTTCGTGCGCATCTACTCGCTCGAGCCGGTCGGCCTGCTGAACCAGCTGCTGGCCTGGGTCGGACTCGAGGGGCTGCAGACCGCCTGGCTGTCGAACGTGCAGACGGTCCTCGCGGCGGTCTCGATCCCGGAAGGCTGGCGCTTCACCGGCCTGTACATGCTCATCATCTACGCAGCGCTCATCGCGGTGCCCAAGGAGCTCGAAGAGGCCGCGCGCCTGGACGGGGCGTCGTGGTGGCAGATCTTCTGGCGCATCCGGTTCCCCTACATCCGGCCCGTTTGGATCACCACGACGATCATGGCGACCACGTTCGCCCTGCGCGGCTTCGACATCCCCTACCTGCTCACGAACGGCGGTCCCGGACAGGCGTCCGAGCTGCTCACCACCTACATGTACAAGACCGCGTTCGTGCACACGGACTACGGC
>JASBUD010000219.1 GCA_030148105.1 Microbacterium sp.
CTCTTGCCGGGGAAGGAGAGGGTGAGGACGGATGCCGCCACCGTTGCGTCACGGCGCTGCAGGGTCGTGAGTCCCCGACTGCCGTGACGTTCCAGGTAGCGCGCGGAGCCGATCCGGGGGGCGGCCTGGTCGAGCAGGCGGAAGGACGCGGCGAGCACCCGCTCGCGGTCGAGCTCGTCACGGCGCAGTGCGCTGGTCACCCGCCCGCGCGCGTGCGGAAGCGCGGCCGCGAGTTCGAGCGCTCGCGAGAACTTGCGCCGGTCGCGGCGCTCGCGCCAGTGCGGGTGATAGAGGTATTGGCGCCTTCCGGCGTCGTCGATGCCCACGGCCTGGATGTGCGCGTTCGGGTTCGCCGCGATCCAGACTTCCTCCCAGGCGGGCGGGATGACCAGCGATCGGATGCGCTCCCGGTCCGGAGCGGGGATCGCGTCACCGTGCTCGTCGAGGTAGCGGAAGCCGCTCCCGGCACGCTGCCGGCGGTATCCGGGGTCTTCTCCCGGGCGCACCCGGACCAGTCGTGCCACGTCGTCTCTGTCTGTCGAAGGGTGTCGAGGGATGCCTCGCCACAGCCGTGAGTGCCTGCGCCGACGGTACGCTGGCCCGCAGCCCTACCGGGAGGGCTTGACACACGGCGATGCGGCACGGCGCGCAAATGATGCCGCGGGCTTGTTATCACCGGTTTTCGCGGTCCGTCAACCCCCTCCCCCGTTCGCACAGCACAGTGACAGAGTTCTTGCGTGCCCCCCGAGGCATCCGGATCGCGCGTCACCCACGCGGACCGGCGACAGAAGGAGAACGCTCCATGAACCTCGCCCTGATCATCATCATCGTCATCGCGGTCATCCTTGCGATCTTCGGCGGACTGAACTCGGCGCTGAGCTGGCTCCTGTGGGTCGCGCTCATCGTCGGTGTGATCGCGCTGATCGTCTTCCTGTTCCGCGTCATCAGCGGCAGCCGCCGCACCTGAAATCGTGTCAGCCGTCTTGGCTGACCCGCTCCCCCCGGAGCTCGGATGCCGTGTCCCGACGAATTCGTCGAGACACGGCATCCGGTGTCTCGGGGGGCCTCAGGCGATGGGCGCGACCAGCCACGCCGTCGACTCGCCGGGAACCGTACCGGGAGCCGCGTCCGCGCTGGCGAGGACGACCTCGCCCTCCAGCGCGTACGGCTCGGTCCCGAAGTTCGTCACGACGCTCCACCCGTTCGGCCGTTCGAAGCGCAGCACGTCGGCCCGCCCCGTCTCGACCCACGTGAGAGCTTCCGGCCCCTGCAGTTCGTGGCGCAGCGCGAGCGCGCGGCGGTAGAGCGTCAGGGTCGACGCGGGGTCAGCCTCCTCGTCCTGTACGGATGCCGCCGCGAACCACTCCGGCTGCGGAAGGTGCGCGCCCGCGGCGCCGAACCCGAAGGATGAGCCCTCGCGCGTCCAGGGCAGCGGCACGCGGCATCCGTCCCGGCCGAGGTCGACGCCCGGGCTGCGGAAGAACGTCGGGTCCTGCCGGTCCTCGTCCGCGATGTCCCCGACTTCATGGAGCCCGAGTTCCTCCCCCTGGTACAGATACGCCGAGCCGGGCAGTCCCAGGACGAACAGGGTGGCGGCCCGCGCCCGGCGAAGGCCGCCGACGCGATCGACATCGGACTGCCTGCCCCCCGACAGCAGCCACTCGTTGCCGTGCTTGAGCGCGGGCCGCCCGTCTGCGCCGCGCGCGGGCCGAGCGAGCCCGTAGCGCGTGGCGTGCCGGACCACGTCGTGGTTGGACAGGACCCACGTCGTGGACGATCCGGAGGATGCCGCGAGGGCGAGGTTCGCCGTCACGATCCGGTGGAACTGGTCGGCGTCGAAGTCGGCCTCGAGCAGGTCGAAGTTGAACGCCTGGCCGAGGCTCTCGGCGCTCGCGTACAGCGGAACCCGGGACGGGTCGACCCACGCTTCCGCCACCGCCGTGCGGGGCGGGTCGTACGAGTCGAACACCTGGCGCCACTCGGCGTACACCTCGTGCACGTCGTCACGGTCGATCATCGGATGCCGGCCGTCGCGCGGCAGGGAGTCGAGCTCGGCCTGCGACGGCAGCGGCTCGGTCAGGTCCTTCGTGAGCATGTGGGCGACATCGATCCGGAACCCGTCGACGCCGCGGTCCGACCAGAAGCGGAGGGTCGTGAGGAAGTCCTCGCGCACCTCCGGGTTCGCCCAGTTCAGGTCCGGCTGCTCGACGGCGAAGTTGTGCAGGTACCACTGGCCGTCGGCCACCCGTTCCCATGCGGACCCCCCGAACGTGGAGACCCAGTCCGTCGGCGGCTCGCTGCCGTCCGGACCCGTGCCCTCGCGGAAGATGAACCGGTCGCGCGCGGCCGAGCCGCGGCCGGCGGCCAGTGCCTCCTGGAACCACGCGTGCAGATCGGACGTGTGGTTCGGGACGATGTCCACCACGACGCGGATGCCCGCCGCGTGCAGCGCGGCCACCATCGCATCGAAGTCCTCGAGCGTGCCGAGCCGGGGATCCACATCGCGGTAGTCGGCGACGTCGTAGCCGCCGTCGGCCAGCGCCGAGGGGTAGAAGGGACTCAGCCAGACGGCGTCCACCCCCAGTCCGGCGAGATAGGGGACGCGCGACGTGATGCCCGGGATGTCCCCCAGTCCATCGCCGTCGGCGTCGGCGAAGCTGCGGGGGTACACCTGGTAGACCACCGCCTGGCGCCACCAGGCGGCGTCCTCGGTCGAGAAGGTGGGGTGGGAGAGGGAGTCGAGAACAGTGGTCACGGAGACCGGGTTTCCTTTCTTCGATGGGGACTACGGTGGTGGAACGGGTTCTCAGCCCTTGACGGCACCCTGCGTGACGCCCTCCATCACCCATCGCTGAGTGAAGAGGTAGACGACGATCGCGGGAGCCATGGCCATCAGGTACGACGCGAAGGCCACGTTGTAGTTGTTGCTGAACTGCGTCTGGAAGAGGTTCTGACGCACGGGAAGGGTCTGCAGCGCGGGGTCGGAGATGATCAAGGACGGCATCATGAAGTCGTTCCAGGCGTAGAGGAACGCGAAGATGCCGACCGTGGCGCTCATCGGCGCCAGCAGCGGGAAGATGATCCGCCAGAACGTCTGCCAGGTCGACGCGCCGTCGATGCGGGCGCTCTCCTCGAGTTCGAGCGGGATCGAGCGGAGGAATGCGGTGAACAGCAGGACGCTGAAGCTCAGCTGGAACATCGTGGCGAGGATGATCACGCCGAACGGGTTGTCCAGGCCGACCCGGCCCGTGAGCTGGATCTGCGGGAGCGCGACGACCGGGAACGGGATGAACATCGCCGCGAGCAGGTAGAAGAACGAATACCGGAACAGGCGCCGATCCCAGTTGCGCACGATCGCGTAGGACGCGAAGGCCGCGAGCACGATCGTCGCGATCACCGTGCCGGCCGTCACCAGCAGCGAGATCGCGGCGCCGATCGGGAACTTCGTCAGCGTCCATGCCTGCACGAACCCGTCGATGCTGAACGGCGCCGGGAGTGAGAAGGCGTTGCCGTCGACGGCCTGACCGGTCGTCTTGAACGCCATCGCAAGCGTGACGTACAGCGGCAGCAGCACGGTCACGGCGCACAGGATGAGGATGATCGTCGTCGACCAGTTCACCCGATCCGTGAGCTTCCCACGCGGGGCGGGTCGCGTCTTCTGCAGCCCGACGGAGACATCGGCCTGCTCGAAGGCGAGGGCCGGCTGAGTGGTGGTCATCAGAACTGGTTCCTTCCACGCGTGAGGGAGAGCTGCAGGACCGAGATGAGCACGGCCACGATGAAGAAGATGGTGGCGTTGGCCATCTGGTAGGCGTAGTCGCCGCCGTTGAACCCCGCGATGATCGTCATCGCGATGCTCCGCGTCGACGTGCCCGGGCCGCCGTTCGTGAGGCCGACGATGATGTCGTACGCATTCAGGAAGCCCTTGAACCCGAGGATCACGTTGATCACGACGTACCCGGCCACCAGGGGCAGGGTGATGCGCAGCAGCTGCTGGGTCTTGGACGCCCCGTCCAGATCCGCCGCCTCGTAGACGTCGCCCGGGATCGAGAGCAGCCCCGCGATGTAGATGAGCAGCGTGCCGGGGATCGCCTGCCACGCGGTGACGATCACGATCGCGACCCACGCGAAATCGGGGTTGGCGAGCAGGCTCGTCTCCAGGAACGGGATGCCGAGCGCGCCGGCGGCCGTCGGCACCGAGTTCGAGAAGAGGAAGTTGAAGACGTAGGCGATGATGATGCCCGAGATCACCATGGGGATCACGAAGATCGCGCGAAGGCCCGTCTTGAAGCGGATGCGTGCGGTGAGGCCGACCGCGAGCAGGAACGCCACCACGTTGACGACGATCACGGTCGCCACCGAGAACCCGAAGGTGAACAGGTAACTCTGCAGGATCGCCGGGTCGCTGAAGAGGGCGATGTAGTTCGTGAGCCCGTTGAAGCTCCACTCGCCGATGCCGATCGAGTCGGTGAAGCTGAAGAAGATGCCGATGATCCCGGGCACCGTGATCGCCAGCGTGAACAGCACGAGGCTCGGCAGCAGGAACAGGTAGTAGATCGGTTCGACGCGACGCGTGCTGCGTCGTGCCGCCGTGTCACCCGCGGTGACGATCGTGGAGGTACTCATCCGGCAGACTCCTCTGTCTGGGTGGCGACGATCGGAGCGCGGAAGGCGATGCGAGCCCAGTCCGCGTCCATGGTGCGCAGGATGCGAGCGGGGTCGGTCCCCAGCACCATCGCCTGCGCGTAGTTGAAGACCGGCAGCGTCTTGGGGACCAGCACCGACGGCCCCTGGTAGATCCGGCCCTCCTGGTAGTAGGGGATCATCCCCGCGATGCGCGGATCGTCCGGCGCGGGGGCGTCCGTCGTGGGCGTGAACCCGAGCTGCGAGGCGTTGTAAGCCTCGATGATCTCGGGCTGGTAGAGGTACTCGAGGAAGTCGCGGGCGGCCTCCTTGTGGCGCGAGCCCTCCGGGATCATCGCGGCGAGGTCCATGTTGACGCGCACCTCGAGGTCGTCGGGGTCGTCCGTCAGCGGCAGCGGGAACGTCCCGAGCTCCAGATCGGGCGCGGTCTTCGCGATCTCGCCGAAGGCCCACGGCCCCTGGAGGTACATCGCGGCCTCGCCATTGCTGAACGCGAGGTTGCCGTCGCCGTAGCCCCGGCTCGGTGCGTCCTCGTTCACATAGTCCGAGGCCAGTCGGGTCATCTTCTCCATCGGCTCGGCGAAGTCCTTCTGGAACGACACGGTCGAGTCGGGCCCGACCTCGGTACCCTCCGCGTTCATGCCGTCGAAGAAGTCGATGACATCCAGCGAGCCGCCGACGGAGTAGTCGTACCAGCCCTGGCCCACCGTCCAGTCGTCCTTGAACGTCGCATAGAACGGAGTGACCCCGGCCGCCTGCAGCGCGTCGCACACCTCGAGCAGCTCGCTCCAGGTCTGCGGCACCTCGAGGCCGTTGTCGGCGAAGATCTGCGTGTTGTAGATGACGGATGCCGCCATGACGGAGTACGGGAGGGCGCTGATGCGCCCCGCGCAGCTGCCGTACTGATCCAGCAGAGGCTGGAGGTCGTCGCGGACCGTGGCCGCGGCATCCGTACCGCTGAGATCGCTCAGCGCGCAGCGCTGCACGAACCGCGCCACTTCGAAGTTGTAGTTGGCGAGCATGATGTCGGGCGGATTGCCGCGGACGAAGCTCGCCGAGACGACGTCGACTCCCGACGTGTCCATCTCGACGCGCACGTCGTCCTGCGACGCGTTGTAGTCGGCGACGACGGTATTCATGAACTCGAGCGCCTCGCGCTTGCTGAAGGTGAACCGGATGGTCTCGCGCCCGTCCGCTGAGCAGCCGACCAGGAGCGTGCCGACCATCGCGCCGAGCAGTCCGACGGCGACGGCCGTGGACGCCGGCCCTCTCCGTCGTCGGAATCGATCAGCCACGTCGCCGTCCTTTCTGCGGTCGTCTGCGGCGACGACCATTTGGTTGGGGGAGTAGATTTAATGTCCAAATCAACTCGATGTGCACCATAATGCAGGGTGAAGGGGAAGAGGTCAATACCCGTGTCGCACACGATCTCACCCACCGCGGTTCGACGCACGAGCCTGGGCGGTGTGCTCTCGTACGCCTGGGACGCCGAGGTGTTCACCGCGAGCGATGCGATGGCGGCCGTCGGGCTCACGCGATCGACCACGATCGACGTGATCGAGGAGCTCGTGGAGATCGGCCTCCTGGACGAGCTCGAGAACGCGCGTGCAGTCGGCGACTACCGCAAGGGCCGCCCCGCGCGGCGGTTCCGGCTGCGCGCCGATGCCGCGGTCGTCGTCGGGATCGACCTCGCGCCCGATCACATCCTCACCGTCGTGGCGAATCTCCGCGGCGAGGTGCTCGTGCGTCGCGCGTCGCACACGGACCTCGCCCACGATTCACCGGCGGAGCGGCGCGACGCCGCGGCCGCGGCGGTCGATGACGCGCTCCTCGCCGCCGGTCGGACGCGCGCCGACGTCCTCTCGCTGTGCGCGGGAGTCCCGGCTCCGGTCGATGCGAGCGGATCCTCCCCCGCGCACCGCAACGGGTTCTGGCGCCGCATGAACCCCGACCTCAGCGAGATGTTCGGCGCGTGGGCGCCGATCGTGCGCGTGATCAATGACGCCTCCCTGGCCGCCGTGGCCGAGGGGTCGGTCGGCGCGGCGGCGGGCGTGCGCGACCACGTCACCCTGCTCTGCGGGCGCTTCCTCGGCGCCGGCGTCGTCGTGGACGGAAACCTCCTGCGCGGCGCGCACGGCGGCGTCGGCGAGATGGTCGCCTTCGATCACGTGGCGGGGGTCGGCGGCGCCGGCGGGCTCAGCGAGCGGGCCGCGGAATGGGCGCGGGAGTCGATCGCGGCGGGGACCGTCTCGCCCGACTCGGCGCTCATGGCGCTACCCCCTTCGGAGCTCACCGGCGCCACGGTGTTCCGCCTGGCTCGGGAGGGCGATGCCGACGCCGCGCGCATCGTCGAGCGTGCCGGTCACGCGCTGAGCGTCATCACCGGGGTGATGGGCAGTCTGTTCGACCCGCGGCGCGTCGTCGTGTCGGGCATCGACCCGGTGGATGCCGCGCAGCTCGTGGCGGCGGCGCGCGAGTCTCTCCCCCTCGAGCTCGACCTGCCGGCTCCCGAACTCGTCGCCTCCCGGCTCGGGCTCGACGTGATCTGCACCGGCGCCGTCTCGGCCGCGCTGCAGCGTGTGGGCTAGAGGTTCGCGTCGGCGTACGCGCGCAACGCGTCCCGCACGAACTCCGCTCCCGCCGTGCCGCCATAGTTCGCGCCGAAGCGCTCGTCGGCGACGTACATCTCGCCGAGTCCGATGACGTAGGCCTTCGTCTCGGCGGGGGTGCCGGTGGGTGTTCCGGGGATGCCGGTCAGCCAGCGGACGTGCCGCTCGGCCAGAGACGCCGCTTCGGGCGCGTCGGGGGCGATGCCGGACTGCGCGGCAGCCACCCAGTCGCGACCGAGATCGGCGACCCGCTGCTGCCAGTCGCGCTGCTCCGCGGCGCTCATGCCGCGCCACCAGCGGTCGCCGTCGGCGTAGGCCCCCTCTCCCCAGCGCTCGATCACCTCGTCGCGGTACTGCGTGTGATCGAAGCCGTCGAACATGTCGTGTGCCATGGGTTTCTCACCTCCTTCCATTCCGTCGATCGTCGCTCTGACGGCCGCGATGCGGCGCGTCAGTCGGTCTTGTTCCTGCCGCAGCCACGAGAGGTGATGCGTGAGCGCGTCATGGGCATTCACGTCCCGGTCGAGCACGCCGGCGATCTGCGGCAACGAGAGCCCCAGGTCGCGCAGCAGCAGGATGCGCTGCAGGCGCACGAGCCCGCCGCGGTCGTAGTACCGATAGCCGTTCCCGCCGACCCGCGACGGCGCGAGCAA
>JASBUD010000230.1 GCA_030148105.1 Microbacterium sp.
CAAGCGTGACGACGTCGAGCGCGGCCAGGTCGTCGTCAAGCCCGGTTCGGTCACCCCGCACACCAACTTCGAGGGCACGGCGTACATCCTGTCCAAGGAGGAGGGCGGCCGTCACAACCCGTTCTTCACGAACTACCGCCCGCAGTTCTACTTCCGCACCACCGACGTCACCGGTGTCATCACGCTGCCCGAGGGCACCGAGATGGTCATGCCCGGCGACACCACCGACATGACGGTCGAGCTGATCCAGCCCATCGCCATGGAAGAGGGCCTCGGCTACGCGATCCGTGAGGGTGGCCGCACCGTCGGCGCCGGCACGGTCACGAAGATCCTGAAGTAATACTCGCGACACGCGATCCGAAGAGGGTCGGGCCTTCGGGCCCGGCCCTCTTCTGCGTCGTTCTCGGTGATTTCCGGGCCGCCCGCGCTACAGTTCCCCCGTGCCCGAAACACCGTCGAACGACGTGCTCCTCGACGAGCCCGCTGCCCGTCGCCGTCGTCGTCGGATCTGGCCGTGGGTGCTCGGATTCTTCGGGCTCCTCGTCATCGTCCTGGTGGTCGCCGGCATCCTCGGCGCCCGCCTCTTCAGCGAGGCGATGGATGTGCGCGACGACCTCGAGGCGGCGAAGTCGCGCCTGGGCAACGTGACCGAGCTCGTTCGCAGCGGGGACTCCGAGCAGTTCTCGGCGGTCGCCGCCGACGTGCTGACCTACACCTCGGATGCCGACCGCATCGTGCAGGGACCCCTCTGGCAGTACGCGTCGTGGGTGCCGTTCGTCGGGCAGAACGTCGCTGCGATCCGCGACACGACCGAGGCGACGCACATCCTCGTCCGCGACGCCCTGCCGGCGAGCTTCACCGTCCTCGGCGCGATGCAGCGCGAGAACATCCGGTTCGAAGGAGGTGGCTTCAACCTCGCGACCTTCCGCGGTGCGCTGGACGCCCTCCCGGCCGTCGATGCGGCGTTCACGGAGGCGAGCGCGAAGATCTCCGGCATCGACCGTGACGCGCTCCTGCCGTTCGTCGACGACGCCGTCGGGCAGGTCATCGACGTCATCGAACAGTCCGCGCCGATCGCCCATACGGCGACGGACGTGCTGCCCACCGCGCTGAAGATGCTCGGCGAGGACGGACCGCGCACTTACCTGGTGATCTTCCAGAACAACGCCGAGATCCGCGCGACCGGGGGCGCCGGTGCGGCCGGAGTGTATGTCAAGGCCGACGGCGGCCGCATCGAGCTGCTCGGGACGACCGGGTCGGCGTCGTTCGAGATCGATGGCGTGTCCGGCACCGCGCAGCTCGCCCTCCCGGCGGACACGCTCGCCCTCTACGATGACGAGTTCTCCCGGTTCTCGCAGAACTACACCAAGACTCCGAACTTCCCGACGGCGGCCCGCCTGTTCCAGGCCGTCGCGCCCGTCACGGACGGGTACACCGTGGACGGGGTGGTCTCGCTCGACCCCGTCGTGCTCGGCGACATCCTCGCGGTGACGGGTCCGGTCACGGTCGACGGCATCGAGGTGAACGCGGACAACGCGGTGTCCCTGCTGCTGAACGAGACGTATTTCCGCTTCCCCGGAGATCAGGCACCGGCTGACGCGTTCTTCGCTGCGACCTCCGCCCTGGTCTTCCAGAAGCTGGTCTCCGGCGACTGGGACCTCACCGCGATGCTCGACGTCTTCGGGACCGCGGGGGAGCAGCAGCGGCTGTACGGCTGGTTCTCGCGCCCTGAGGAGGAGCAGGTCGCCCAGCGCCTCGGGATCGACGGGGCGATGAAGACCGACAACACCGAGGCGACCGAGGTCGGGATCTTCCTGAACGACGCCGCGGTCAGCAAACTCGAGTACTACCTGTCGACCTCGATCGCCGTCACGTGCGACGCCGCGGCGCGCACGGTCACGACGTCGATCACGATGACGAACAACGTCGACCGCGACGACCTCACCTACCACATCGGCGCTCTGCGCTCGCCCCGCTACGGCGGCTCGAACACCACGATGCTGCTGGACGTCCTCTACTTCGCTCCGCCGGGCGCGTCCATCACGAGCGTGAGTCCGGCATCCGGCGACGCGGAGGGCCTGGACCGAGCGAGCACCGAGGACGGCCGCAACGCTCGGAGCATCGCGATCCTCCTCGATCGCGGGCAGACGCGGACGGTGTCGTACACGAGTGCGCTGCCCGGAGGGCCCCTCGCCCCGCTGTCGGTCCGCTACAGCCCGACCGTGACGGACACCCCGGTCGCGATCGACGCCGGCTGCGCGCAGCTCACAAGCTAGATCGCCGCGCCGTCCCCGACTCGCGCGCCCCCGCGTCCGCGGACGTCGTGACCTGTGCACCCATCCAGTCCCGCAGTGCCGCGTCGAACACGATCGCGTCGAAGCGTTCGGCGTGCGCCGAGACCGCGTCCGGGCGCAGCAGTGCGCACGCGGCGGCCGCCTCGCGGATCTCGGCGGGGGAGGACGGGTCGAACAGCGCGCCGCCCACGCCGGCGCGGACCGACTCGCCGGCGCCGCCGATCCGATTCGCCATCACCGGCGTCCCGGACGCCATCGCCTCCACGGCGACGAGACCGAAGTCCTCGACCGGCGGGAAGACGAACAGGCGCGCGCGCCGCATCAGGGCGAACACGAGCGCGTCGCTCGGCTGCACCAGCAGCCGCACCGGCACGTCCGCGACCGCCGCCATCGCACGCAGCTGCTCTTCGAGGGGGCCGTGACCGGCCAGGACCACCGGCAGCCCCAGCAGCTCTCCCGTCCGCACCACGACATCGAGGCGCTTGTACGGGATGAACCGGGAGACACCCAGGATGAAGTCCGTGGGCAGCGTGTCCAGCGCCCGGCGCTCGGCATCCGTCAGCTCTCGCTCCCACCGCCCGCTGCGGATGTGCGCGACCTCGACCGGCGGGTGGATCACGGTCGCCTCCCGCCCCCACGCGCGCTCGATGCGGTCGGCGACGAACCGGCTGTTCGCCGCGAGCCGCGTCGCTTCCTGGGCCGCGCGCCGGTCGATGGCGCGCAGCGGGGGTCCGGCCAGGCGTGCGGCCAGGTTGTCGCCGCGCGCGTCGAGCTCGGGAGCCCACAGGTAGCGCGCCGGCGTGTGGACATAGACGTACTTCGGCACATCGGGTCCGACGTTGACGTGGTGTGCGAACGCGTGCGAGCTCACCAGCGCCCAGTCGTACCCGTGCCGCGTAACGCGCCACGTCGGCGGCATGAGCGGGAGGGCGAGGGCTTTGCGTCGGCGCAGCGGCGTCCGTGCGAGCCACGTCTCGCGCACCCGCCGGGAGCCGTAGCGCTGCGGCGCATCGTTCCAGAGGCACAGCATGTCGGCATCCGGGTACAGCCCCGCGAGTCGGTCGAGCACGCGCTCGGCGCCGCCGGTCTGCTCGATCCACTCGCTGACGAGCAGGCCCCGGCTCATGCGGCGGTGTTTCCGGGTGCGAGGGCCGCGCGGGCGGTCTTGAACAGGATCACCACGTCGCCGACGAGCGTCCAGTTCTCGACGTAGGAGAGGTCCAGCCGAACCGACTCCTCCCATGACAGGGTCGAGCGGCCGCTGATCTGCCAGAGTCCGGTGATGCCGGGCTTGACCATGAACCGGCGGTGCACGTGATCCGCATAGCGCTCGACCTCCCGGGGGAGCGAGGGCCGCGGGCCCACGAGCGACATCGAGCCGGCCAGGACGTTGATCAGCTGCGGGAGCTCGTCCAGGCTGTAGCGGAGCAGGAACCTGACGAGGTTCGTCACGCGCGGATCCTCGACCTTCTTGAACAGTACTTAGTTACCGGCAAACCGCTGCGGTTCGAGCTCCGGCAGCAGGTCCTCGGCGTTCGCGACCATCGTCCGGAACTTCAGCAGGCCGAACTCGCGCCCGTCGCGGCCGACGCGGACCTGACGGAACAGGGCGGGGCCGGGGGAGGTCGAACGGATGCCGATCGCGATCGCCAGCAGGAGGGGGCTGAGCACCACCAGTCCGATCGCGGACAGCAGCACGTCCAGACCCCGCTTCGCGAGGCGCTGGCCCTTGCTGTAGCGCGGGGTCTCGACGTGGATGAGCGGCAGACCTGCAACGGGTCGCGTCTGGATGCGGGGGCCGACGACATCGATGATGCTCGGCGCCAGGACGAGGTGCTGGCGCCCCGCCTCGAGCTGCCACGAGATGCGCTTGACCACGGACGGCGGCAGCTCGTCCGTGCTGGAGATCGCGACGGTGTCGGCGTGCACGGCCGTCAGGGCCTCCGAGATCGACAGGACCGAGCCGACGATCGGGATGTCGGTGCCGCGCACCGTCCCGCCGGGGACCGCGAGCGGTACGCACGCCCCCACGACGAGGTAGCCGGCGCTGGGGGAGCGGCGCAGCGCGTCCCCGATCTGCGCGACCGAGCTCTCGGAGCCGACGAGGACCACGCGGGCGCTGAATTCCCCGCGGGCACGCTTGACCACGAGCCACTGACGCCAGAGCCATCGCTCGAGGAGGAGGAACAGCATCCCGAGCGGGAAGGCGATCAGGAGGTAGCCGCGGGCGACGTCCACGCGCAGCAGGAAGGCGAGGATCGCGATGATGCCGAACAGGCGCACGCTCACCGAGATGATGCGGATGTACTCGGTCGAGCCGGTGCCGATCGTGCGGTCGCTGCGCGAGTCCACGAGGCTGAGCGCCCACATCCACGCCACCACGAGCAGCGCGGAGAAGAACCAGTAGGACACGACGCTCAGGCGCGAGTCCTCGCGGATGGAGACCTGTGCGTTGCCCAGGCCGAACCAGGCGATCTGCGTACCGAACGCGACGACGATGAGCGCCGCCAGATCGCTCAACCACAACCGCACGGTGTAGCGCGAGCGCCAGTCGGGCGCGGGTGCGCCGACCAGCCCTCCTGGTGCGTGCGTCATGCGCATCGGATTTCGTTCTGCCGTCGGCGACGTCGCCGAACGGACGACAGTGGTCGCCACGATTCCCCTTTCGCGGCGAAGACCGCCCGAAGGAGGTGCGCATCGCGTGCGTCCCCAGAACACACGCGGCGTTCGCCGCAGTGGGGCCATTCTGCCACCGATCGGGGGAATCCGTCCCTCAGGATTCGCATAGGTGCTCCGCTCTTCCCTCAGGCGCGGCGGACGGACAGACTGGGGGCGCGCGACGTGGCGCCGACCGGAAGGGATCAGCATGGGCATCGACGACCTGGTGAATCAGGGCAAGGACTTCCTCGAGCAGAACAAGGACAAGATCGCGGAGGCCCTGGGCAGCGAGCAGGCCGAGAACGTCAGTGACGGAGCCCTCGACGCGGCCGCGGAGTTCGTGAAGAAGGTCGCGCCCGAGAGCGCCCACGGCACGGTCGACGACGTGCGCGACAACATCGACAAGAGCATCGGTACCGAGTAGCCCCCGGTCGCTTTCTCCCTTTCTCGCCCCCTCCCGTCGAGGTGGTGGGTTTCTCGCCGAGGTGGTGGGTTCCCCGGCGAGGTGGCGGGTTTCTCGCCGAGGTGGTGGGTTTCCCGCCGAGATGGTGGGTTTCCCGCCGAGGTGGTGGGTTTCTCGCCGAGGTGGTGGGTCTCCCATGTGGTGCACGCCATCTCGGCGCGAAGGGGACCACTTCGGGGAAAAGGGGACCATCTCGGCGGGAAGGGGACCATCTCGGCGGTTCCTCCCCAGGGGCCCCCGACGGCGCACTCCCCACAGATCGCGGACGGGGCGCCCCGCGCGACCGCGCTCGCGTCACAGTGTGTGAGTGACCGGCATCCCGAATCGAGCGCTCCTCGTCACCCGCACCCGCGCCGAGCGCGAGCGCGGGCTGGATTACGGCGGGGTCGCGGGGGACGGGCTCATGCGGCTCCGTCCGGGTGTGCGCGTGCACGCGGCGGATTGGGAGCGGCTGTACGGCGAGGCCCGGCTGCGGACGCTCGCTCACGCCGTCGCCCTGCGGACGGAGAGCCCGCGGGCGACGAACTCGCACACGACGGCCGCGGCGATCCACGGCCTTCCCCTGTTCCGCACGCGCGCGGATCGCGTCCACTTGACGATTCCCGGCCCGAGCAGCCGACATGACAGTCCCGACGTCGTCCGCCACCACCTCCCCCTGAGTGAGGCGGATGTCGAGATCATCGACGGACTGCGAGTCACGACCCTCAGCCGGACGGTCTACGACGTCATCCGGATGACCTCGCTGGAGGCGGGCGTGTCCTGCTTCGACGCGGCCCTCCGCCAGGTCGCGTGGGACGACGACACGCGTGAGTACGACGCGGTCGCCGCGGCGGGCTTCCGCCAGGGCGTGCTCGACCGGATCATCGCGCACACCGGTGCCCGCGGCATCCGTCACGCGCGCTTCGTCACCGACTTCGCCGACGGACGCGCGCAACTGCCCGGCGAGAGTGTCAGTCGCCTGTGGATGTGGCAGCTCGGGATGCCGGACCCTGAGCTGCAGCGGAGGGTCGAACTGGGCATCGGCGGACTCGCGTTGCTCGATTTCGCGTGGCCCGCCCTCGGCCGGTGGGCGGAATTCGACGGCGAGGTCAAGTACACCGACCCGGGAATGCTCGCAGGCCGGTCCGCGGATGAGGTTCGTCACCTGCAGAACGCGCGGGAGGATGCCGTCCGCCGCGCGACCGGCTGGGAAGTGAGTCGCTGGGGCTGGGATCAGGCGCCGAGCTTCGCGTCCTTCGCCGCGCTCATGCGTCGGCTGCGCTTCACGATCTGACCGCTGTCCCCGCCCGGCCTCCCGCCGAGATGGTTGCTTCTGCGCCGAGATGGTCGTTCTTCCCTCGAGATGGTTGTTCTTCCCCCGAGACGGTCTGCACCATCTCGCGAGGAAACCCACCATCTCGGCGGGAAACCCACCATCTCGCGAGGAAACCCACCATCTCGGCGGAAAACGCACCATCTCGCGGGGAAACCCACCATCTCGGCGGGAAACCCACCATCTCGGCGGGGAGGGGCGGAGGGGGGACGTGGGGTGGAAACGCGACACGCCCGAGTTTGCGACACGCCCGGGGTGCACGTAGACTAGTGAAGTTCCACACTCCGGGCCCCTTCGGGCGTGCCCGGATCACTGCCAGGCAGTGCATAGGCGGCGCGAGAGCGCAGGGTCCTAGGCCGCAGGCAGGAGAACGAAACTTCCCACACCAGCATCCCGGAGACGGGAGCGCATCCGTGCGCGGGCGGGCGGGGGAACCGGAGGCTCCGGCCGTCGGGTTGACAGCAGAACAGTGGTGCAGCATCACCGCCGCAAGACGGTGAGCGAAGTGCCCAGGGCGAGGGAAGAACCCTTCCACGCCTTCGTGCGTCCAATGCGGTTCGGATCCCGAGCACGTAAGACGCGTAAAGAGAGAGAGCAGACAATGGCGGGACAGAAGATCCGCATTCGCCTGAAGTCGTACGATCACGCCGGCCTGGACTCGTCGGCCCGCAAGATCGTCGACACCGTGACCCGTGCCGGTGCCACGGTCGTGGGCCCCGTGCCCCTGCCGACCGAGAAGAACGTGATCTGCGTGATCCGTTCCCCGCACAAGTACAAGGACAGCCGCGAGCACTTCGAGATGCGCACCCACAAGCGTCTGATCGACATCATCGACCCGACGCCCAAGGCCGTCGACTCGCTGATGCGCCTCGATCTGCCGGCTGACGTCAACATCGAGATCAAGCTCTGAGGTCCGACATGGCTGACATCAACTCCAAGATTTCCAAGGGGATGCTGGGCACCAAGCTCGGCATGACCCAGGTCTGGAACGAAAGCGGAAAGCTCGTTCCCGTCACCGTCATCGAGCTCGCGCCGAACGTGGTCACCCAGGTTCGCACCCCCGAGCGCGACGGCTACAACGCGATCCAGATCGCCTACGGCCAGATCGACCCGCGCAAGGTCAACAAGCCGCAGACCGCCCACTTCGAGGCCGCCGGCGTGACCCCGCGCCGCCACCTCACCGAGGTCCGCACCGCTGACGCCTCCGACTACACGCTCGGCCAGGAGATCACGGCCGAGGGCACGTTCGAGGCCGGCCAGCTCGTCGACGTCGTCGGCACGAGCAAGGGCAAGGGCTTCGCCGGTGTCATGAAGCGTCACAACTTCAAGGGCGTCTCGGCATCGCACGGTGC
>JASBUD010000245.1 GCA_030148105.1 Microbacterium sp.
GCCACACCGAGAACGCCTCGACCGAGGTGGACGTGCACTCCCTGCGGCAGCCGCTCGGCGTGGTCGGGGTGATCTCACCGTTCAACTTCCCGGCGATGGTGCCGCTGTGGTTCGTGCCGATGGCGATCGCCTGCGGCAACGCCGTCGTGCTCAAGCCGAGCGAGAAGGACCCCTCCGCCGCGGTGTTCCTGGCCGAGCTGTTCACCGAGGCGGGGCTCCCGGACGGCGTGCTCAACGTCGTGCACGGCGACAAGGAGTCCGTCGACGCGCTGCTCGAGCACCCCGACGTGCGGGCGATCTCGTTCGTCGGCTCGACGCCGATCGCGAAGTACGTCTACGAGACCGCGACCTCGCACGGCAAGCGCGTGCAGGCGCTCGGTGGGGCGAAGAACCACATGCTCGTGCTTCCGGATGCCGACCTCGATCTCGCCGCCGACGCCGCGGTCAACGCGGGCTTCGGTTCGGCCGGTGAGCGCTGCATGGCGATCTCGGTCGTGCTCGCGGTCGACTCCGTCGCGGACGCGTTCGTGGCGAAGGTCTCCGAGCGGATGGGGACGCTGCGCACCGGCGACGGAACGCGCGGCTGCGACATGGGCCCGCTCATCACCGAGGTGCACCGCGACAAGGTCGCCTCGTACATCGACGTGGCGGCATCCGACGGTGCGTCCGTGGTCGTCGACGGCCGCGACGTCGAGGTCGACGGCGACCCGAACGGCTTCTGGCTCGGCCCGACCCTGATCGACCGGGTTCCGACGTCGTCGACCGTGTACACCGACGAGATCTTCGGCCCCGTGCTCTCCGTCGTGCGGGTGGACGGCTACGAAGAGGGCCTCGGCATCATCAACGCCGGTCGCTACGGGAACGGCACCGCGATCTTCACGAACGACGGCGGCGCCGCGCGGCGCTTCCAGCGCGAAGTGCAGGTCGGCATGGTGGGCATCAACGTGCCGATCCCGGTGCCGGTGGCCTACCACTCGTTCGGCGGCTGGAAGGCGAGCCTGTTCGGCGATGCGAAGGCCTACGGTCCGCACGGGTTCGACTTCTTCACGCAGGAGAAGGCGGTGACGAGCCGCTGGCTCGACCCGTCGCACGGCGGTCTGAACCTGGGCTTCCCGCAGCACACCTGAGCCCGGCATCCCGGCCCCTCCCCGGCCCCTCCGCCGAGATGGTGGGTTCTCCGCCGAGATGGTGGGTTCTCCGCCGAGATGGTGGGTTCTCCGCCGAAATGGTGGGTTCTCCGCCGAGATGGTGGGTTCTCCGCCGAAATGGTGCACACCATCTCGGCGGGAAAGGGACCATCTCGGCGGGAAAGGGACCACCTCGGCGGAAAGGGGACCATCTCGGCGGGAGAGGGACCACCGGGGCGGCGGGAGTCGGGCGGCCCGGAGGTCAGAGCGCGATCGGACGGTTCTCGTAGAACGTCTGCAGCACGACCGTGGTGCGGGTGCTGACGGATGCCGAGAGCCGGATCTCGCGGATGAGGGCTTCCAGGTCCCTCGGTCCCGCGACCCGCACGAACAGGATGTACGCCGCGTCGCCGGCGATCGAGTGGCACGCCTCGATCTCGCTCAGGTGCTCGAGGAGCTCGGGCGCGTTGTCGGGCTGCGAAGGATCGAGCGGCGTGATCTCGATGAACGCCGAGAGCGGGCGCCCGACCGCCTCCGGGTCGAGCACCGCGCGGTATCCGGCGATCGTTCCCTCGCTCTCCAGTCGCCGCAGGCGCGCCTGCACGGCGGAAACCCCGAGCCCGACGCGCTCGGAGAGCTGAGCGAGGGTCGCGCGGGGGTCGCGGGAGACCTCGGCGAGGATCGACAGGTCGACACGGTCATCCATGACATGGAAGAATATCGGGGATAGTCACTATGCGCCGGAATATTTCCGGCATTCTTCCACGATCGGAGGTTTCCATGTCCCTCAGCCAGACCCACCCCGCAGGTGCGCTCCAGGCCGTCGTCGGCGAACCCGAGGTCGTCGAGGACGCGACCTCCGCCGAGCGCACCGCCGCGTGGCGCACCCTCAAGGATGCCGCGATCGCCCTGCAGGCGATCCAGGCCAAGGACGGCTCCGTTCCCGAGAGCAGCGACCACGCCGACGCACGCGGCCACGTCGAGGCGATCATCGACTCGATCCGCGCGCTCGCCCCGCTCTTCCCCCACGATGCGGACTACCTCGCCGCGAACGTGCACGACTTCCAGCGCTGGGTCGACGGGGGCTTCGGCGTGCCGGACTTCTACGACTCGCTCGTGGCCTTCCAGCCGCAGCTGCACCGGGAGGACGGCATCCGTCATCTCGTCGTCTTCCCGATGTACACGCAGAACGGCTCGCGCAACCGCTTCGTCGAGGCGCTGCTCGTCGAAGTCATCTGGCCGGAGTTCATCGCTCAGCTGGAGACCGAGTACGTCAACCGGCTGTTCGTGAGCCTGCGCCTGATCGACTTCACGCCCGGCTACGACACGAACAGCGCGGTGCTGTTCCCGGAGACGGTCGCGATGCGCGAGATCCCGACCTTCACGTGGGGCGCGATCTTCCAGGACCGCGAAGCCGCGCGCTATCGCCGCGTCGTGCGCGCCGCCGCCGACATCACCAAGCTCGACCTTCCGGCCGATGCGGCCGCCATGCTGGATGACCAGCGGCTCACCGAGAAGACGTTCGTGATGTGGGACATCATCCACGACCGCACGCACATGCGCGGCGACCTGCCGTGCGAACCGTTCATGATCCAGCAGCGGATGCCGTTCTTCCTGTACTCGCTCGAGGAGATGCGCTGCGACCTCACCGCGTTCCGCGAGTGCGTGTCGATCCAGAAGCGCCTGAGCGAGCGACGCGACTCCGGCGCGAGCCTGACGGATGCCGAGCACGAGATGCTCGAGCACGCCGGGCTCGTGCAGTACGCGGTGATCTTCGACCGCATCTTCCGCTTCGCGATCACCGGCACGCGCGTGCGCAACTACGACGCGGTCGGCGGTCAGCTGCTGTTCGCGTGGCTGCACCAGCGCGGCGTGCTGCACTGGACCGACACGTCGCTCACCTTCGACTGGGATGCCGTGCCCGCGGCCGTGGTCGAACTCGGTGACGCGATCGACGAGCTCTACTGGCGCTCGATCGACCGTCCGAAGATGGCGCACTGGCTCGCCGCGTACGAGCTGGTGCGCGGCACCCTCACCCCGCACCCGGCGTCGGTGTGGGCACAGGGACTCCCGCGCGAGATCCTCGCCGGTCCCGCGAAGGGCTACACGGACGAAGTGCTGGACGACGAGTTCCCGCTGTCGATGTTCTTCGAGGCGCTCGAGAAGAAGATGCGCCCGGTGATCTCCTCGACCGTCGGCATCCGCGCGACCGATGTCTGAGAACCCCGTCGCCGGTCGCGTCGTGCTCATCGCCGGCGCGACCAGCGCGAGCGGCCTGGCGGCGGCTCGCGCCCTCGCCGAGGCCGGGGCGCGGGTCGTCGCGGTCGGCCGAGACGAGGACCGGCTGGCCGAACTCGCTCAGGCCGTGCCCGGCATCCGGGTCGAGGTCGCCGACCTCACCGACGAAGCCGCCGTGCACGCCCTGCACGATCGCGTCGGCGCGGTGGACGGCGTGCTGCACCTCGTCGGTGGCTGGCGAGGCGGCGGAGGCCTGGCCGGGCAGAGCGAGGCGGACTACCGGTTCCTCGAACTGTCGTTCACCGCGCTGCGGGTGGTGTCGCGGGAGTTCGACGCTGATCTGAGGGCCGCCGGCCGCGCGCGCCTGGCGATCGTCTCCTCGACCGCAGTGGACAAGCCCCTCGCGGGCGGAGCGAGCTACGCGGCGGTGAAGGCCGCGAGCGAGGCGTGGACGCGCGCGGTCGCGCAGGGCTTCGCGAAGGCGGCGAGGGATGCCGGCGCCCCGCTCACCGCAGCGGCGACGGTCTTCCGGGTGAAGAGCCTCAAGGGCCTGGAAGCCGAACTCGCGGCACGCTTCACCGCACTGTGGGCCGAGGATGCGGCATCCGTGAACGGCACGATCATCCCCCTGTAGTCAAGTACTCCCGCGGGGTATCCCCGGATCGCTAGCATTCGCGTATGACCGGTCCCCAAGCCGCTGCCCGAGCGGCGCAAGATTCCACCGTTTTCCGCACGATCGCCCGGATCGGCTACGTCGTCCTGGGCATCGTCCACATCGTGATCGGCCTGATCGCCGTCGCCGTCGCCACCGGCGGGAGCGGAGAGGCGGATCAGGGCGGCGCCATGGAGCAGATCCGCAACTCGCCCGCCGGAATCACCCTGCTCTGGGCCATCTTCCTGGGCCTGTCCGCCCTCGCGATCTGGCAGATCGCGGAGGCGTTCCTGGAGCGCAACCCCGACACGAAGAAGAAGTGGGGTTACCGGGTCAAGTACATCGGCACGGCCGTGGCCTACATCGCGATCGCGATCACCGCGCTCGTTTACGCGGTGGGCGGCCAGTCGGACTCGTCCGAGTCGTCGCAGACCATGAGCGCGCAGCTGCTCGCCACACCCGCCGGCGTCTTCCTTCTCGTGCTCGTCGGACTGATCGTCGGCGGTATCGGCATCGCGTTCATCTATCGCGGCATCACTCGGGCCTTCACGAAGAACCTGGACCTTCCTTCGACCGCGGCCGAGAGCGAAGCGGCCGCGGCGGCGAAGAAGGGAGCCCGGCAGGGCATCGTGATCTTCGGCGTCGTCGGCTACGTCGCGAAGGGCATCGCGGTCGCCGTGACCGGCGTGCTGTTCGTGATCGCCGCGATCGCACACGACCCCGCCCAGGCCGGCGGATTGGATGCCGCGCTGCACGCCCTGGCGGGTCTTCCGTTCGGGCCGGTGATCCTGTGGGTCGTCGGCGCGGGCCTCGTGCTGTACGGCCTGTTCTGCTTCGCGCGGGCCCGCTACGCCAAGATGTGACGCGGCGCGAGGTGGGAGAATGGAGCGGTGACCCCGCTCCATGACACCGCCCTGCGCGGCTTCGCGTCCGACAACTACTCCGGCATCCACCCCGAAGTGATCCAGGCGATCGCCGCGGCGAACGACGGCCACCAGGTGGCCTACGGCGAGGACGCGTACACCGCCCGCCTGCAGGAGGTCTTCGCGGGGCACTTCGGCGACGGCGTCGAGGCCTTCCCGGTCTTCAACGGCACCGGCGCGAACGTCGTCGGGCTGCAGTCGATGCTGCCGCGTTGGGGCGCCGTCATCGCCGCCTCCACCGCGCACATCAACGTCGACGAGGGCGGCGCCCCCGAGCGGGTCGCCGGCATCAAGCTCCTGACGGTGCCGACCGACGACGGCAAGCTCACCCCCGAGCTCATCGACCGCGAGGCCTGGGGCTGGGGCGACGAGCACCGCGCGCAGCCGCTCGTGGTCTCGATCACCCAGTCCACCGAGCTCGGCACGCTGTACTCGATCGATGAGATCCGCGCGATCGCCGACCACACGCACGCGCTCGGGATGAAGCTGCACCTGGACGGCGCGCGCATCTCGAACGCGGCGGCGTCCCTCGGTGCGCCCTTCCGCGCGTTCACGCGCGACGTCGGGGTGGACGTGCTGAGCTTCGGCGGCACGAAGAACGGCGCGATGCTCGGCGAGGCGATCGTCGTTCTCGACCCGGACGCGTCGGCGGGGCTCACGTTCCTGCGCAAGCTCAACATGCAGCTCTCGTCCAAGATGCGGTTCGTCTCGGCGCAGCTGATCGCGCTGCTGGAGGGCGACCTGTGGCTGCGCAACGCGTCGCACTCGAACGCGATGGCCGCACGTCTACGTGCGGGGGTGGAGGCCGGCCTCGCCGACGGGTCGATCCGCGGCGTGGCGTTCACGCAGCCGACCCAGGCGAACGGCGTGTTCGCGACTCTGCCCGACGGTGTGGCCGACCGGCTGCGGGAGTCCTTCCGCTTCTATGACTGGGACGCGTCCAAGAACGAGGTGCGGTGGATGTGCTCGTTCGACACGACCGAGCAGGACATCGACGCCTTCATCGCCGCGATCGCGCGCGAGACCGCCGCCTGACCTGCCGCCAGGGTCAGGACAGCACGTCGCGCGTGAGGAAACGCGCGAGCGCGGCGGCACCGAACACCAGGATGTAGCCGCCCTGCAGAACGGCGTTCGCGCCGAACGAGTCCCACACGATCGGGGCGCGCAGCAGATCGCCGAAGTCCAGCCATCGATCGGTGAAGAGCCACGGATGCAGCGCGTCCAGCTGCGGGATCGCGCCGACGATCTGCGCCGTGACCGCGAGGATCGCCGTGGCCGCCATCGCCCCGATCGGGACGTTCGTCAGCGTCGAGAAGAACAGCCCGATTGCGGCGAGCCCGAGAAGCGAGACCGCGACGTACGCGGCGACGGCGAGGAGGCGGAGGATCCCCTCACCCACGCTCACCTGCGCGCCGGAGAGCAGAGTGACCGGCCCGATCGGAAAGAGCACCATCCCGACGATCGTCCCGACCGTCACCACGGCGACGGTTCCGGCGAGGCAGAAGACAGCCGCCGACAGGTACTTCACGATCAGGAGCCGCGCGCGTCCCGCCGGGGCGATCAGGAGGTAGCGGAGCGTGCCGTGGCTCGCCTCCCCCGCGATCGCATCGCCGGCGGCGACGCTCACCGTGAGCGGCAGGAACAGCGGGATCGCGACCGTGAGCGCGGCGAGCGCGACGAACAGTCCGTTGTCGGTGATCTGGTCCAGGAACGCCGGGCCCCGGCCGGGGCTCGATCCGCCCACCAGCCGCACCGCGATGCCGATCAGCACCGGGATGAGCGCAAGGGCAGCGAGCATCGCCCACGTGCGCCAGCGGCGGAACTGCGTGGCCAGTTCGTTCGCGAACAGGCGCACAGTGCCTCCCCGCGCCACGACCTCCTCAGGCGACGACATCGAAGCCCTCCCCGGTGAGCTCGACGAAGCGCTGCTCCAGGCTCTCGCCCACGACCTCGAAGCCGCGTACCGGCACTCCGGCCGCGACGAGTGCGGCGACGATCGCCTCCGGCGCGGGACCGTCCGGCGTCAGGATGCCGGTCACGGCGTCCCGATCTGAGGCGGCATCCCGCGCCACCGCGGCGACGCCGAGCCGGGCGAGGACCGCGGCGGCGGCATCCGTCTGCGGCGTCTTCACGCGCACCCGCGGGTGCGCACCCGTCCGGCGGAAGACCTCGAGCGTCCCCTGCGCGACCAGGCGCCCGCCGCTCATGACCCCGACGTGGCTGCACAGCTGCTCGACCTCGGCGAGGAGGTGACTGGAGACGAACACGGTCGTGCCGTCGGCGGCGAACGAGCGGATCAGGGCGCGCACCTCACGCGTCCCCTGCGGATCGAGCCCGTTCGTCGGCTCGTCCAGCACGAGCAGCTCGCGCGGCATCAGGAGGGCGTTCGCCAGGCCCAGCCGTTGCTTCATGCCGAGCGAGTACGCATGAGCCTTCTTGCGCGCCGCATGACCGAGGCCCACACGGTCCAGTGCGGCGGCGACGCGCGTGGCCCGCGTCCGAGGATCGGAGTGGCGGTCGGCGGCGTCGAAGCGGCGGAGGTTCTGCTCTCCGGTCAGGAAAGGCGAGAACGCGGGGCCCTCGACCAGCGCGCCGACGCGTGGGAGGACCGTGTCGCCGGAGGCCGGCATCCGTTCGCCGAGGACGTGCGATTCGCCGCCGCTCGGCCGGATCAGTCCGAGCAGCATCCGGATCGTCGTCGTCTTGCCCGAGCCGTTCGGCCCGAGGAAACCGAAGACCGACCCGCGCGGCACGGCGAGGTCGAGGCCGTCGACGGCCGTCTGCGCCCCGAAGCGCTTCGTGAGCCCGGCGGTGCGGATCGCGAGGTCGCTCACGGACGCGTCAGCGACCCGCGCCGACCAGGACGTCGACGGGGACCGCGCCGGCGAGCACCCTGCCGTCGTCGGTCAGCAGCACCGACACGAGCGCGGTCTGCAGCACCCGGCCGCCGTCGACGGGCGTCGTGAGGGAGTCGAGGAGCGCGAGCTGCTCGGCGTCCAGAGTCTTCCCTGCGTCCATCGGCAGCTCGACCACACTCGACCAGCCCTCGCCGACAACGGTGGGCCGGGGGGCGTCGGAGTCCGGGGCGGTCGGGGCGTCCTCGGGGAGCGCGAGCTGCTCGACCTGCACGCCGTAGCCGGGAGTGAAAGCGAACACCGACGGGTCGGGCGCCGTGAAATCCACCTGCGTGAACGAGACCTGCCACGCCGGTTGGGACGCGCCGCGCGCGGTGACGGACGCGGCGAGCGCCGCGCCGTTCTCGCCGTCGATCGCGAAGCGCAGCTCACCGACGAGCGTGTCGTCCGTGCGCGGCGTGAAGATCAGCTCGTACACGTCCCGGCCCGCGACCCGGCCATCGGTCCCGACGGTCACCTCGGTGCTCTCGTCAAGCTTCGCGAGCGCCTGGTCGAGCATGTCTTCGGGTGTCGGCGCGACGTCCGGCGCCTCGCCGTCCGGCAGGGGCAGCGCGGTCGCGGTCTGCGACTCGCTGTCCACGAACCAGGCGGTCCCGGCGGCGCCGTCGACGTAGACGTTGCGCTCACCCAGCCGATCCAGCACCTGCAGACGCGCGTCGGCGCCGTCGAGGTACACCTTCGCGGTGTGCGATCCGGTGACGAGCGACAGCAGATCGTCGAGCTTCGCCGCGGTCGCCTCGTCGCCGGATGCCGCTCCCCCGGCCAGCGCGCCGAGGTCGGGCAGACCGAGATCGGAGGTCTGCTCGATCGTGCCGCTGAGCGCGTCGACCGCACTGTCCGCGGCGAACGCGATGAGCTCGGCGGGGGTCTTGTCGGGAAGGTCGACCGCGCCGCTCGCGGCCACGGGCACGAGGATCGCCGCTCCGACCAGCACCGGCACGCCGAGTGCGGCGCTCCACGTGAGGGCGCGGCGACGTGTCACTCGGGCTTCGGGGCTCATGGCTTCAGGCTACGCCGGTGGCGGCATCCCGGACCCGGTCAGGGGGAAACACTCAGGCCCGCCGCCTGCCGCTCGCGAGAGGGCAGGAATGTAGGGCGACACGCCGTACGCGGCAGCCAGAACTGCCCTCTCGCGAGCGGCAGGTCAGCGTAGAGCGCCGACGCTCGCCAGCGCGAGGCGGATCAGGCTCCCCCGTCCACCCTCCATCTCGGCCGACAGCGCATCGCTCGCGGCTTCGGCGGGCGGCATCCACGTCACCTCGAGCGCGTCCTGCCGCGGCTGGCACGTGCCCGTCACCGGCACGACGAACGCGAGAGAGACCGCGTGCTGGCGGTCGTCGTGGAACGCCGAGACGCCCGGCATCGGGAAGTACTCCGCGACCGTGAACGGCACCGGCTGCGGGGGCAGGAGCGGGAAGGCCATGGGGCCGAGGTCGTTCTCGAGGTGACGGAAGAGCGCGTCGCGCACCGTCTCGCCGTACCGCACGCGGCCGCTCACGATCGTGCGGGTCATCTCGCCGAGCGGCGTCGCGCGCAGGAGGATGCCGACCTCGGTGACATTGCCCACGCCGTCGGTGCGCACCGGCACCGCCTCCACGTACAGGATCGGCAGTCGCCGCCGCGCCTCAGCCAGCTCGATCTCGGAGAGCCAGCCCGGATTGGCGGCGCTGCTCGGGGTCGGCGAGCCGAACGTCCCGTCGCCGAGGGGCCGCCCGTCACGCCCGCTGCGCCCGGCCTGGCCGCCGGGGCCGAAGCCCTCGCCGCCGAGCGGATCGCGCGGCACGCCCTCGTCGTCGCGATCGTTCGGGTCGGGGTCGGGAGTTCTGACCGGCATGCCTCTTGTATACCTCAGGCGGTGCGCACAACTCCCGCAATCCGCGTGCCCGGCGCGGGCGGAGCCGCGGAATTCCGCGGATGCCGCGCCGCACGTCGCCCGGAATGCAGGAGTTGTGACCCGGACTCGGGTCGGACCGTGCTGAGAAGATGGGCAGATGGCCGATCTCGACCCCGACGCCGTCCTCTGGTCCGCCGATGCCGCTGAGCGCGCGGGCCGCCCGCTCCTGGTGCTCCTGCACGGCTACGGCGCCGACGAGCGCGACCTGTTCGGCCTCGTCCCCTATCTGCCGCCCGCTTTCGCGGTCGCGGCCGTCCGCGCTCCGCTGACTCCGCCGTTCCCGGCGCCCGGCCACTCTTGGTACCCGATCGAAGGACTGCAGAACCGGGACCCCCGGCACGTGACGGATGCCGCGTCCGCACTCATCGCCTGGCTCGACGCGACCGCTCCCGGCGTCGACGTCGGCCTCCTCGGCTTCTCGCAGGGTGCCGCGGTGGCGCTCCAGGCGATGCGCCTGCAGCCCGAGCGCTTCGCCTTCGCCGTCACCCTCAGCGGCTACGTGACGCCGGGCGAGCTGCCCGGCGACACCGCCCTGGCCGAGCGGCGACCGCCGGTGTTCTGGGGGCGCGGAACGCGGGACGACGTGATCCCCGCGTTCCTCGTCGAACACACCGTCGCGTGGCTTCCCGAGCACGCCGAGCTGAGCGGTCGGGTCTACCCGGGCCTCACCCACAGCGTGTCCGAGGGTGAACTCGATGACGTGCGGGTGTTCCTCGAGAAGCAGCTCGAAGCGAAGACCGCCGAGGACTGAGCGGGCGGCATCCGCTATTCTGGTCATTCCTGTCCCCCACGTGAGGAACCTCCGGTGAGAACTCTCGACGCTTCCGCGCCCGCATCCGCGCGCTGAACCGCCGACGCTCCCGTTCCACAGAGCTCTGCCGCTCGTCTCTCCGAGCAGGCACCCGGTGTCAGCGCATGACATCTGGAGGCCCTCATGCCTGCTCACTCTTCTCTGCACTCCACGGTCGTCCTGGACCGTGTCTCGTTCTCCTGGCCGGACGGCTCCGTCGCGCTCCGCGAGGTCTCGGGGGC